>NZ_CP107985.1:3097500-3407250 GCF_036108815.1 Streptomyces sp. NBC_00353
GCCTGGCGTCCTTGCCCTCGGGCTCCCCGAGCTCGCGGGCCGCTTCCTTCAGCTCGCCGATCGCCACGTCGTCGATGGCGCGCAGCAGTACGTCGGCCTGGTCACCGCGCGGCTGCATCAGTACGACGAACGAGGTCCCCTCGTCCCCGTGGAGGGTGGTGACGAACTCGACGTCCTCGGAAGTGAGGGGCTTCTCGATCATCAAAACGCTGGTGAACACCACAGGCGCCCTTCTGTTCCATCGACCGTCGCAGGCCGCTGCCGAAACCGTCCTTCCCCGTGCCGGCACGGGGACTGCGAGAGCTATTGTGCCCACCGGAAGCTAACCGGAACGGGATATTCCGATGATTGTCAGATCCGACGGTACCGAGTGAAGAGGAACCCGGCCTCCTCCAGCAGCGACGCCAGGGTGAATCGTTCCGGTACCGCCACCGCCGGACCTCCGGCGATCCGCTGGGCGTCCCCGGCGGTCAGCATCGGCGAGAGGGTCAGACACAGCTCGTCCAGCACCCCGGCAGCGATGAACTGACCGAGCAGCCGGGGTCCGCCCTCCGCCAGCTGCCGCTTGAGCCCGCGGTCCGCGAGTTCCCGTACGGCCCTGGCGGGGTCCACCCGGGAGCCCTCCCCCGCGGTCACCAC
The DNA here is from genome assembly GCF_036108815.1 of Streptomyces sp. NBC_00353. NCBI lineage: Bacteria > Bacillati > Actinomycetota > Actinomycetes > Kitasatosporales > Streptomycetaceae > Streptomyces > Streptomyces sp. NBC_00353. The sequence continues at coordinate 3,098,140 of NZ_CP107985.1, forward strand.
CTCGGCGCCCGCCTTCCGGGCCGCTTCGATCCGATCCGGCGGCACGCCGTTGCCGGTGAGGACGAGGGTCGGGACGAGCGGCGAGACGAACAGCGGAAGCGAGAAGTCCAGATCCAGGCTGCCGCTGACCACGGCGATCGCCGGGGCGGGCCCCTGCCCGGCCGCCGCCCGCCGCGCGGCGAAGGCCTCCCGGGCCCGGGCCGGCCGGTAGCCCTCCATGCGCACGGTCTCCGCACCCACCACGACGACATCGGCCAGGCCGCGCAACGTACCGAAGATCCGCATGTCCGTCTCGCAGGAGATCGGCTGCGAGCGGCCGTCGTGCTGGGCGGCGCCGTCGAGCGTGGAGACCATGTTGGCGCGCAGCCACGGGCCGTCCCCTTCGGGGTACGCATAGGCGTCGGCCAGCTCGTCCAGACTCCACTCCCCTGCTTCGGCAGCCGGTGTCTGGTCGGTCACAGGGAAGAGGCGTCGCATTCGTGCAGTCTCGCACGGCGCTTAAGCTTGACAGTTGTGTCGTCCTCCACCGCCGTGCCTGGGCAGAGTCCCATAGCCGAAACGGCCCCGCTGTCCCTGTGCGCCCTTGAGCCGCACGTCCCTGCCGACCGTCTGGTCGCCGAGATGGTGCCGCCGCCGCGCTTCGACACGGTGCGCTTCGACACGTACGTCCCCGACCCCGACCAGCCCAGTCAGGTCGAGGCGGTCAAGGTCCTCAGCGGGTTCGCGACCGGGCTCGGCGGTGCGCACGCCACGGGTGCGGGCAAGCGCAAGTGGTTCAGCAGGAAGGCTGCACCGGTGGCCGGGCCGCTCGGCGTGTATCTCGACGGCGGTTACGGCGTGGGCAAGACGCACCTGCTGGCCTCGCTCTGGCACGCCACGCCCGCCGCCCCGTCGCTCAAGGCGTTCGGCACCTTCGTGGAGCTGACAAACCTGGTGGGCGCCCTGGGCTTCCAGCAGACCGTGCAGACACTCAGCGGGCACCGGCTGCTCTGCATCGACGAGTTCGAACTCGACGACCCGGGCGACACCGTCCTCGTGTCGTCGCTGCTCAGCAGGCTGGTCGAGGCGGGGGTCGCGCTGGCCGCCACCTCCAACACGCTGCCCGGCAAGCTCGGCGAGGGGCGCTTCGCCGCCGCCGACTTCCTGCGGGAGATCCAGGGTCTGTCCTCGCACTTCCGCCCGCTGCGGATCGACGGCGAGGACTACCGGCACCGTGGACTGCCCGAGGCCCCCGCGCCGTACTCCGACGAGCAGGTCACCAGGGCGGCGTACGCCACCGAGGGCGCGAGCCTGGACGACTTCCCGTCGCTGCTCGACCATCTGGCCCGTGTCCATCCGAGCCGGTACGGCGCGCTGACGGACGGCATTCGGGCGGTCTGCCTCACCGACGTGCAACCGGTGCCGGACCAGTCGACGGCGCTGCGGCTCGTGGTGCTCGCCGACCGGCTGTACGACCGCGAGATACCGGTGCTCGCCTCCGGGCTCCCGTTCGACCGGCTGTTCAGTGACGAGATGCTGAACGGGGGGTACCGGAAGAAGTACTTCCGGGCGATCTCCCGGCTGACGGCGCTGGCGCGCGACGCAAAGGGACTGGTGGCGCAGTAGGTTCGGATGCGGTAACTCCATCATCCGAAGGGAACCAGCATGGCAACCACGCGTCAGGCGCACACGGTCTGGGAAGGCAACCTGATCGAGGGCGAGGGCGTTGTCACCTTCGACTCCTCCGGCATCGGGGAGTACGCGGTGTCGTGGCCGTCCCGCGCGGAAAAGGCGAACGGCAAGACCAGCCCGGAGGAGCTCATCGCGGCGGCGCACTCCAGCTGCTTCTCGATGGCGCTGTCCAACGGTCTGACCACGGCCGGCAATGCGCCGACCCGGCTGAACACCCAGGCCGAGGTCACCTTCCAGCCCGGCACCGGCATCACCGGCATCCACCTCACCGTGCAGGGCGAGGTGCCCGGTCTCGACGAGGCGGGCTTCGTCAAGGCGGCCGAGGACGCCAAGGCTAACTGCCCGGTCAGCCAGGCGCTCACGGGCACGACGATCACGCTGACCGCTTCGCTCGTCTGACCTCACGGGCCACGGCAGGCCCGCGACGCGCCACCAGGCACAGTGGCCCGCATGGTTCCCGTGCGGCGATACGCGTGGTACACACATGCGGGTCACTTCTCCTGTCCGCCAGCAGGGAGTTGCCTCATGTCATCTGCACCAGCACGACGACTCGCAACACGACGACAGGTCCTGGCCGGCAGCGGTGCGACCGCTGTCTCGATCGCCTTCGCCGGGGCCTTCTCCGAACTCTTCGCGGGCACCGCCGCCGCCCGTGGCCACAGCGGCTACGGACCGCTGGTCCCCGACCCGGACGGCCTGCTCGATCTACCGAAGGGCTTCCGCTACCGGGTGCTGTCCCGGGAGGGCGACCGGCTCCGCTCCGGCGAGGGCCCGGTCCCCAGCAACCACGACGGCATGGCCGCCTTCGCCGGCCACCGGGGCCGCGTCCATCTCGTCCGCAACCACGAGAACCGGGTCACCGCGAAGATCGCGGTCCCGGCCGTCGAAGGCCTCACCTACGACCCGATGGGCAAGGGCGGCTGCACAGCACTGGAGCTCGACAGCCGCGGCGCCGTTCTCGGCGAACGCGTGGCCATCGCCGGCACGGCGGTGAACTGCGCGGGCGGCCGCACCCCTTGGAACACCTGGCTGACCTGCGAGGAGACCGAGGACCGGGCCGGCACCAACGGCTACACCAAGGACCACGGCTTCATCTTCGAGGTGGACGGCGCCGACCCGCACCGCACCGGAGCCGTGCCGCTCACCGCGATGGGCCGGTTCCAGCACGAGGCGATCGCGATCGATCCGAACAACGGGATCGTCTACGAGACGGAGGACGCGTTCGAGAAGCCGTTCGGGCTCTTCTACCGCTTCCTGCCGGAGAAACCACTGGGCGGCACGGGCTCCTTGCGGGCCGGCGGCGAACTGCAGGCCATGCGGGTGCCCGGCGTCCCCGACCTCTCCGTCATCCAGGAGACCGGTGCGAGCTTCGACCGGATCGAGTGGGTCCCCGTACCGGATCCGCAGGCCGCGGGGACGCCCATCCGGCTGCAGGACTTCGGCCCCAAGGGCATCACACACGCCCAGAAGCTGGAGGGCTGCTACTGGGGCGGCTCGTCGGTCTACTTCGTCTCCAGCTTCGCGCAGAGTGCGGCGGGCTCGGCAGCCGACCACTTCGGCCAGGTGTGGCGGTACGAACCGAAGCGCCGCCGCCTCACCCTGGTGGTCGTCTTCGGCCCCGGTACGGATGTCCAGCTGCCCGGCGAGTCCCCCGACAACATCTGCCTGTCGTCCGACGGCGGGCTGATGGTGTGCGAGGACGGCAACGGCGCCCAGCATGTGTTCGGTGTGACGCGGAGCGGCGAGGTGTACGCGATGGCGCGCGGCCGGCAGAACATCGGTACGCCCCAGGAGCCGGAGTGGGGCGAGTTCGCCGGGGTCACGTTCGCGCCGGACGGCGGAACGATGTTCGTGAACTGCTACACGCCCGGGACGACGTTCGCCGTGACGGGCCCTTGGCGCTGATGCGACTGATGCGCTGAGCGGTACGGGACGGCGGGCGGCACCGTCCGCCGCCCCCGTACCGGATCGGTCCGCGGCGCCCACCAGTTGGTGAAGGACCCTCGGGGTCTCCCGTGGCCGGGTCGGTCGGAGCCGGGGAGGAGTGGCTGTCGATGTCGCCCGCGGTGTTCTTCTGCACCCGCACCCGGCTCGTCAGCCCGAGCAGGCCGTGCGCTGCGCCTCCTGCCACTCGCAGACCGGGCAGAGCGTGATCCCCTTGACCGACTCCGGATACTCGGTCGGCTCCCGGCACAGCACGCACTCGGCGTACGGAGGTCCCGATTCCGGTGCGTCGGAAGCCACCGGCACGGGCCTCGCGCCGGGCGTCTCGCAGTACGACTCGTCCATGCACACGAGCCTAAGGGCTGTCCCGCCGGTGGATCGGCGCGCGGCGTCGGATGCGGTGCATCGCACGGCGGAGGGGCGTCCTCGTCCGGGGCGTGTTCGGGCTTTCCGGCAGGCAACGCGGCGAGGTGCCGTGGCTGTCGTCGTGCGCCCGCCAGGGATTGCGCGACAGCCCGTGGTCACCCGCGCAGCGAAGTGAGCCGGCAGACGACCGTCCCCACCGCGGCGGCCACGGCAGCGGCGCAGATCAGCGGCAGGACGGGAATGTGGACCGCCCCGGTCAGCGATCCGGTGACCAGCCCCGTGACCGCGTACTTCGCGGGCGAGCCGCTGGTCACCAGGGACAGCAGGGCAGCGAGCGCGGTGGCCGCGACCGACCAGCCGCGGCGGTGCAGCACCGGGCGCGTGCACAGCGCGCCGACCGCCGCTCCGAGCAACGCGCAGCAGGCGGTGGCCAGCAGCCCGGCGAGTCCGGCGGGCAGCAGGGGGACGCGGACGGTGTGGTCGGCGTTGGCCGGATCGCTGATCAGCAGCACGATCGCGGTGGCCGCAGTGCCCAGCAGTCCGGCGCAGCCCACAGCGGTGAGCAGCGACGCCAGATGGACCTTCGGCTGCCCGGTCACGGCGGCGGCAGCGACGGTCCGGGCGGCGGGCGGTTCCTGGGTGGCGCAGAGCTGGACGAGCCAGGCGGTGACGGGCAGGAGAGCGGCGGCGGCGTAACCGAGCGAGTCGAGCACGGGCTGCCCCGACCGGACTCCCACGGCGAGGAAGACCGCGTACAGGAGGACGGGGGCGAGCCAGCGCTGGGAGCGGAGCAGCAGGGCGGCCTGGTAGCGGATCAGCGCGGTCATGGGATCCGGGACGGTTCGGTCCGGGGCGTCGGTTCCGGTGCTGCCGCTGCCGACAGCTGCCGGATGTGCCACGGCGGGCGGGCCGTCAGCAGGGCGCGCAGAAGTGCGTCCGAGTGCACGGCCGCGACCGTGAGCCGCAGGGTGCCGTCGGGTCCGGGCTCCTGCGCCGGGGCGCCCGGCAGCCCAGTCGGAAGGGTGGCCCCGGAGGCACCCGTGACCTCGATCCGTACCCACGGGCCGGTCTCGGTCTCGGACGCCGCCTCCCGCGGCGCTACGCGGACGAGCCCGAGCCCCTCGACCCGGTGGGTGGCGTCGATCACGCCCGCCGGCCGGCGCGGATCATGGTCGACGAAGACGACGGTGGCTCCGGCCGTGACCCGTTCCGTGACGGCGCGATCCAGTTCGTCGCGGGCCGCGGTGTCCAGGCCGGTCCATGCCTCGTCCAGGACCAGGAGTTCCGGTTCGGCCAGGAGGGCCTGGGCCACGGCGACCTTCTGGCTGGTGCCCTTGGAGAGTTCCGACAGCGGCGTACGGGCGTGGTCGGCGGCCCCGAACCGGGCCAGCCACGCCTGCGCCCGCCCGGTCGCCTCGGCGGTGCGCAGGCCGTGGATCCGGCCCAGGTGGACGAGGTACCCGGCCGCGGTGAAGGGCAGCGCGGCCGGGAAGCGCTCGGGGACGTAGGCCGTACGCGGCCTGCGGCCGGTGATCCGCCCCTCGGTCGGGGCGTCGATCCCCGCGAGCAGCCTCAGCAGGGTTGATTTGCCCGATCCGTTGGCCCCCTCGATCCGGACCAGGGTGTGCGAGGGCAGGTCGAGGTCGACCCCGCGCAGCACCCATGGTCCGCCGAGGCCGTAGCGACGTCCCACCCCGGTCAGGTTCAGTTGGCCGATGCCTTCTCGGGCTTGAGCTCACTGGGCCGTACGATCACGAACCCCTCGCCGTCCAGCCTCAGTTGGACGGCCTCCCCGGAGCCCCCGCGGATCATCGAGCCGAAGCTCTGCGAGCGGTGCAGCGACGTGGCCAGTTGGCTGCTCCAGCCGACCACGGCGTCCGTGTCGACGCACACCGGCTGATGGGCTGTGACCGGGATCACTATGGGATGCCCCTCACACATCAGGCCGAGCTTGCCGTAGCCGCTGAAGACGCTGTTGAAGATTCCGCCGCCGGTCATTCCGGCACCCTTCACCGTCTTGATCTCGTACGAGAGAGTGGCGTCGAAACACAGGACGTTGCGACCGTTGATGGTGAGGACGTCGCCCTGTTCCATCTCCACGATGAAGCAGTTGGCGGCCTCGTGGGCGAACCACGCCTCACCCTGACCGCGGACCGCCATCAGTGGCAGACCCTCTCCGGTGACGGCACGCTTGAGCATGCCGCCGAGGCCCTGGCCCTTGCGCTCGAACTGCAGATCGCCGCGGAAGGCGACCATCGATCCCTGGCGTGCGTGCATCTCGCCGTTGACGGCGTACTTGATGGACTTGCTGTTCTGCAGGGTCATTCCGGGGGCGGTTGCCGGCTTGACCATGTTCTCGCTGGAAAAGAGATCGCTCTTCATGCGGTGCATCCTCACCCGGAGCGATTCATTCCGCCAAGGAGCCGGGAAACCCGGGAGAGGGACGGCTGGCAGACTTGGACGAGTGAGCAGCAACGACACCTCCCCTCCCCTGTCCCAGCCGGACTCCTCGGCCCGGTCGGACTCCCCGGCCCGGTCGGGCGCCACGACCACGTCCGTCTCCCCCTTCCAGTCCGAGCGGAACAGCCGGGACGACGCCCCGCAGTACGTACTTCCGCTGGTCGTGCACATCGAGAAGACCGACCCCCCGGCCCGCACCGACGCACTGCGCACCGCCGCCCGCGCCGTCCTCGTGATGCTCTCCGACGAGCGGTCCGTCGGCGAGGGCGAGTGGGCGCAGGCCATCCACGACTGGCAGGACGCCCGGATCCGCAAGGTCGTGCGCCGCGCGCGCGGCGCGGAGTGGCGCAAGGCGTCCGCGCTTCCCGGCATCACGGTCACGGGCGAGAGCGCCGAGGTGCGGGTGTTCCCGCCGGTGCCGCTGGACGGCTGGCCGAAGGAGCTGGCCAAGCTCCAGGTGTCGGGCACGGACCTGGACGACCCCGAGCCGCCTGCCGCGCCCGACCCGTCCGGCCCGGTGCTGTGGCTGAACCCGGAGCTCGGCATGTCCGCGGGCAAGGAGATGGCGCAGGCCGGGCACGGCGCACAGCTCGCCTGGTGGGAGCTGTCGGAGACGGAGCGCAAAGCATGGCGCGAGGCCGGGTTCCCGCTCTCCGTCGCCACGCCGGACGCCGCCCGCTGGGCGGAACTCACCGTGAGCGGCCTTCCGGTGGTGCGTGACGCCGGCTTCACGGAGATCGCTCCGGGGTCCTGCACGGTGGTCGCCGACCACCCGGCGCTGCGTCGCTGAGCGTCCGGCATGCGCCGTTGAACGCTCCGGTGCGCCGCTGCGTATCTCCCGATACTGCCCCACCGGTACTACTGACCAGTATCTTGAACGACCAGCCAGGCGCCGGTCGTTGGAACCGGCAGCTGATTCGACGCCGTCACACCTCGGCCCGGGAGAAACCCTTGTTGCGACGCATCAACGGAACGGCCCTCATCATCGCGGCACTTGTCGCCACGCTCGGCGCGCTCGCCTATCCCGTCTGGTCCTACGCCGACCGTTCCGGCACCGGTCAGGCCAATCTCAACGCGTCGTCCGTCGCCACCCAGTGGGGTCCGCTCTCCGCGACCGACCGGGACTTCCTGGTGAGGGTGCGCCTGGCCGGTCTCTGGGAGCTCCCCGCCGGACAGCAGGCCATCGAGCGTGCGCCGAGCGAGGCGGTCAAGGCCGCCGGGGACCATCTGGTGGTCGGGCACACGGATCTGGACCGCCGGGCCCGGGACGTGGCCGCCAAGCTCGGGGTGGAACTGCCGAACCAGCCGAACGAGCAGCAGCAGGGCTGGCTGCGCGAGCTGACTGCGGCGAGCGGCGAGGAGTACGAGCGCAAGTTCGCCAATCTGCTGCGGGCCGCGCACGGCAAGGTCTTCGCCCTGGTCGCCCAGGTCCGGGCCACGACCCGGAATTCGCTGATCCGTCAGCTGGCGACCGACACCAACCAGACCGTGCTGGACCACATCAACATGCTGGAGGGCACCGGCTTCGTCGACTTCGACGCGATCGCGCGCGACGCGGCGGCCGGAGCGACGGCCAGTCCGACCGGGCCGCCCCCGCCGGCCGGCGGGACGGTGCCGGCCCAGCCGGTGCCCGCGGAGCCGACCGGGGACCAGTCGTTCACTTCGCGTCCGTCCACCATGCCGATGCCCTGATCCGGCCCGACCGGGGCCGGAACCTCAAATCCTGCTCTGAACGTCCCCCTCTTCGGGTTGGCCCCCGCCCGACGGGGCCATTACCCCTGCACGGAGCGGAGGAGGGGGACACCATGGAGCTGGGCATCGGTATCGGCTGGCGGCCGGAAATAGCGGACGCGGTGGAGGCGCTGCCGGGGATCGACTGGGTGGAGGCGGTCGCAGAGAACCTCTGCACCGACCATCTGCCCGACTCCCTGGTACGGCTCCGCGCGCGCGGCGTGACCGTCGTCCCGCACGGCGTCTCGCTGGGCCTCGGCGGGGCCGACCGCCCCGACCCCGGCCGACTCGCCGACCTCGCCGCCCGGGCCGCGCTGCTGGGCACGCCGCTGGTCACGGAGCACATCGCGTTCGTGCGGGCCGGAGGGCCACGCACCGCGTCCGCGAGGCTCGAAGCGGGCCACCTGCTGCCCGTACCGAGGACCTGGGAAGCGCTGGACGTCCTGTGCGAGAACGTGCGGATCGCCCAGGACTCGCTGCCGGTGCCGCTGGCGCTGGAGAACATCGCGGCGCTGATCGCCTGGCCCGGTGAGGAGCTGACAGAGGGCCAGTTCCTGGCGGAACTGGTCGAGCGCACCGGGGTCCGCCTGCTGATCGATGTCGCCAACCTGCACACCAACCACGTCAACCGTGGCGAGGACCCCGCAAAGGCGCTCGACGAGCTGCCGGTGGAGGCGATCGCGTACGTACATGTGGCGGGCGGCATCGAGAAGGACGGCGTCTGGCACGACACCCACGCCCACCCGGTGACCCGGCCGGTCCTGGACGTACTCGCCGAACTCCGCTCCCGGATCGCCCCGCCCGGCGTTCTGCTCGAGCGCGACGACGACTTCCCGCCGGCGGAGGAACTGGCCGGCGAACTGACCGCTGTCCGCGCCACGTTGGAAGCGGTAGGGAAGGCCCGGTCGGGCTCCACGTCCGAAGCGGGGGCGTATGGCTACGGCAGCGGCGTCACCCCGGCCACCTCCCCGGTCCAGCCCGCCGACGACGCCAACACTGCCGCCACCGGCACCGGTGGCGCCACCGAGGGAGCGCGCGACCGCGCCGCCGTCGCCCAGACCGCCTTGCTCTCCGCCCTCGTGGCCGGCACCCCCGCCCCCGAGGGCTTCGACCACCGTCGCCTGGGCATCCAGAGCCGTGCCCTGGCCGCCAAGCGGGCCGACGTCGTCGCCAAGGTGGCGCCCGAGCTGCCCGGGATCCTCGGCGACGGCTACCGGGACGCCTTCCTCTCGTACGCCAGGACCCGCCCCATGTCCGCCGGATACCGGCGCGACGCACTGGACTTCGCCGAACAGCTGCTGATCACCGGCCGGCCCGCTGACGACGCCGCCCGGCGTCGGCTGACCCACTGGTGGCAGGACCGTGCGGCCGCCAGGCCGCCCCGTCGCACCACCCGGCTGGTACGGGCCGCCCGCGCCGCGATCGCCGGAAGGTGACCGGAATGAACATCGTCGCTCTGCTCGTGACATTCGGCGTCGTCGCCTCCTCGACGCTTCTGATCGTGGGGCTCTCGAAGGCCCGGCGTGGACCCGGTGGTCCTGTGCACGACCTCTACGAAGTGGCCTTCCTGAACGGCGGGCCCGGCAGGGTGGTGGACACCGCGCTCACCGCGCTCCAGGCGGACGGACGTCTGGTGGTCGGCGGCCCCGGCATCGTCGCCATCACACAGCCGGTCGCCCACGACCCGGTGGAGAGGGCCGTCCTCCAGGCGCACGCCGCCGCCCCCAGCGGCGCGCTGCACACCTTGCGGGACGCAGCGATGCGGCACCCGGCCGTGCAGGAGGTCGGCGACGGACTCGCGGCCCGCGGTCTGCTGGCCGCGCCGGAGGCCGGCCGGAAGTGGCGGCGCTGGGGCCTGTTCCAGGGTTTCGGCTGCCTGCTGGCCATCCCGGCGTCGTTCGCGGTGACGGTGGCTCAGTTCGTGACGGAGAACGACCCGACCGGCTTCTCCGTCCCGTTCATCGTCAAGGTGCTCCCTGCCCTGGTCGTGGGCATCCCGATCGGGCTTGTCTGCGCTGGCGTTGCCCGTGCCCGGATCACCGGGGCGGGCAGAAGGGCTGCCCAGCAGTACCGCGCCGCCCACGTCGGCACCGCGGAGCCGGCCCATCTGGTGGCGACGATCGGACTGCGTGCGCTGCCCGATCCCGTACTGCGGACGCAGCTGGTGACGGCGGCGCGGATGCGGACGACCGCCGGGCGGCAGCCGATGTCGCCCTCACACCACTCCTCGTCCTCCACCGGCAGCGGCGACTACCTCATGGCGACGGCGTGGTGCGCCGGTTCCGGCCCGGCCGACTCCGGCTGCGGAAGTTCCAGCGGAACCCCGGGCGGCGGCGGCAGCGGTTGCGGCGGAGGTGGCGGCGGGTGCAGTTCGGGAAGCAGCTGCAGTTCGGGCTCCAGCTGCTCCAGCTCCAGTTGTTCCAGCAGCAGTGGTTCGAGCTGCGGCGGGTCGAGCTGCAGCAGCAGCTCCTGAACGGGCGGCGCCGCGGCCTCCATCGCCGCTTGTCTCCTCGGTGCACGTCCGTATGGTGGAAAGCCGTGGCGCTCCGCCGTCCGCCTCGCATAGAAATCCCGACATGCTCTGGGTTCTGTTTCTGCTGGTCGCATGGGGTGCTGCGACCCTCTCCTGTCTCCGGCTCTGTCTGGCCGCCGCGTCCGTCGACCGGGCACGGGACCCCGGAGAAGTCGAACTGACCCTGTACGAGACCGCGTTCCTGACGGGCGGTCCGCACCGGGTCGTCGACCTCGCCCTCGTCACCATGCATCTGCGCCGCCGCCTGCTGCTCGCCCATACCGGCTGGGCCACCGTCGTCGACCCCGAGGGCCGGGACGAGGTCGAGCGCACGGTGATCCGTGCCATCGGCCCGGAGGGACAGTCGCCGATTCCTCCGATACGTTCGGCGACCGCCGCCGCCGATGCCGTACGCACCCTCGCCGACCGCCTCGTCCGGGCGGGGCTGGCCCTGCCCGGCGGCGAACGGACCGACATCGCGTCGGCGGTGCGCGCGGTACGCGGATCGGCCCTGCTGGCAGCTGTGATGGCGGGTGCCGCGCTGCTGCTTCCCGGACAGGGGCGGGGGTTCGGCAGCCCGGCGGCGGCCGAACTCGTCTGGTTCGGGCTGCCGCTCGTCCTGACGCTCGGCGCTCTGGCCATCGCCCGGATGGAGATCCATCCGTACAGCTCCTGGGCCTCGCCCACCGGGCAGCGGCTGCTGGACTCGGTCGCCGCCCCGGCGGGCGGAGCGGATCACGACGTCCTGGCTGCGGTCGCCGTACGAGGTGTCCGTGCCGTCGACGATCCGGCGCTGCGCGCCGCGCTTTCGGGTGGCGGCCACCCGGCACATCCCCCGCACCAGGGTCATTGAGTACAGCGCGGCCGGGGTCGACGTCCCGCTCGACCATCCGGAGCCGTGCGGCCGCCGCATCGCACTCACCGTCAGCCGCACCCGCGCCACCTGCGAACCGGCCGAGTGTCAGGGCTGCATGGCGCCGTAGCCCAGGCAGCTGATGGGTGGAGCCGGAAGTGCCGTGGACAGCATGGACGCACTCGTGGGTGATCAAGCAGGCTCGACCTCATCGTGATCGGCCAGGGGAAGGGCCTGCTCGGCCCAGATCGTCTTGCCCCGTGCGGCGTATCGGGTGCCCCAACGGCGAGTGAGCTGGGCAATGAGGAAGAGACCCCGGCCGCCCTCGTCGGTCTCGTATGCATGGCGCAGATGCGGGGCGGTGCTGCTGCTGTCGGTGACCTCGCAGATGAGGGTGAGGTCACGGACAAGGCGCAGATGGATGGGGCCGCTGGCGTAGCGGATGGCGTTGGTGACCAGCTCACTGACGATCAGTTCGGTGGTGGGCTCCAACTCTTCCGAGCTCCAGTTGGCGAGTTGCCGACAGGCCAGCGTGCGGGCGGTGGTGACGACCGCCGGGTCGTTCGGCAGGGTCCAGGCCGCCACCTGGTCCTCGCCGAGGCTCTTGGTGCGTGCCAGCAGCAACGTGATGCTGTCTGCCCCGCTGTCTTGGTGTGCGCGGATTACAGCGTCACAGGCGTCTTCCATGGGCCGGTGGGGGTTGGTCAGGACCTGCGGCAGGTCGGCCGGCAACGTCTGGGGGTCCCCGCCTTGGACGAGGCTGCTGGTGGAGAGGACGATGGCGCTCCCCACCGGTAGTTCCACTTCGACGGTCTCGTAGGGTGGACGACCGCTGCCCAGCGGTGGGCCGGCGGGGACGTCCGGCAATTCCACCGCCCCTTCGGGCTTGATGATCACAGGTGCCAAGCCGCCGGCCCGGGCGAAGGTGCAGCGTCGGGAGATGGGGTCGTAGACGGCGTACACACAGGTGGCCCCTGCCAGCGTCGTTGCCGAGGGGTCGTCGGGAGGGTGGGCCTCGGCTTGGTCGGTCACCAGGTCGTTCAGGTGGGCGAGCAGTTCCTCGGGAGCCAGGTCCTGTGCGGCAAGGGTGCTGATGGCGCTGCGCAGCCGGCCCATTTCCGCCGCTGCTTGCATGCTCTGCCCGACCAGGTGCCCCACCACGAGAGCCACTCGCGCGCCGGAAATCGGGATGACATCGAACCAGTCCCCGACGTTGGCGGAGAGCTCGTGGCGCCAGGCCACCTCCACCGCGTTCTGGGCCGGGACGCGCTGTGGCAGCAGGCTGCGCTGCAGGATGAGCGCGGCGCTGTGCTCGCGCGTGTACTGCCGCGCGTTGTCGATGCACACGGCCGCCCGGGCGGCGAGTTCGGTGGCGAGGGCGAGGTCGTCCTCCTCGAACGGACCGATGGCCCTCGTTCGGTAGAAGCTGGCCATGCCCAGCATCACACCGCGGGCGGTGAGGGGTACGACCATCATGGAGTGGGTGCCGGCCCTGCTGACGAGTTCGGCCCGGTGAGGCTCAAGCGTGGACCACGCGCGGTCGGCCTTCAGGTCACGCAGCAGGCGGGGTTGCAGGTCTGCCAGACACGCGGTGACGAACGGCGGGTAGGTCGGGACCACCTCGCCCGGAGCGTACGCCGGCTGAACGTCCAGCCCTTCGGCTGCGCGGAAAGCGGCGCGCCGCACGAGCGCCTCGGCGCTCACCGGCCCGGGTGGAGACGCCTCACCGTGGAACACGTCGTCCAGGACGTCCACCGCCACGAAGTCGGCAAGGGCCGGCACCGAGACCACGGCCAACTCCCTGGCCGTCGTCATCACGTCCAGCGTCGTACCGATCCGGGTACCCGCCTCCACCAGCAGATCCAGGCGCATCTGCGCCCGGTGTCGCTCGGACACGTCCTGTGAAGCGACACACACCCCGAGACCGGTTCCCTCCTGGTCCTTCAGCGGCAGGATTGTCACCGAGTACACGTGATCGTGATCAGGGTCGGACGGCGGCCGTCCGACGTGCTCGAAGTCGATCACCGGCACACCGCTCTCCAGCACGGATCGGATCGTTTGCTCCGCAGTGCGGTCGATCACGCCCGGAGCCACGTCGCGAGCGAGGCGCCCGATGGCCTCCTCACCCACCGTCCCCCGTGCTCCCGGCCCGGCAAGGTTCAGCCGGCGTACCCGTAGCTCGGGGTCGAGGACCTGCACACCAAAGGGGGATTGCGTCAGCAGTGCCCTCAACAGCGCGGAATCGAGCTCCTGCTCATCGGTGCCGTTCGCGGCTTTCAGCACCACTGCCCAGCGGGCGGTGCTGTCCTCCACCAAGAGGCGCACCTGTGCGCGGACATCGAGGAGATGCCCGTCCCGATGTCGCGCGGCCAATCGCTCACTCGGCGTTTCCTCCTTGAAGCCTGCGGAGGCCGAACGCTCTCCGGCGGACAGCAACGCGGTCACATGGCGACCCAGGACCTCTTCCGCCGGATAGCCGAGCAGCTCCTGCGCTTGCGCACTCCATTCGGCGACGGCACCCTGCTCGTTCAGCACGAACCGGGCGTCACGTCCCGCGGACCGCCCGCGGGAGTCAGCGGTGCCCTGTCGCGCGTTCATGGTCGACTCCGTCCAGGCCGCTTTCCCTCGCCGCCGGAGGCGGCAAGAGCCCACAGGCCCATTTCACCGCAGACGGCGATCAGGCGCCGCTCAGGACAGCCGATCATGCCCACTGACCAGGACCGGCAGGCCGCGTACCACCCCACGCACCTCGGCGAGTACGCCCCTCCTCCGGGGACGGACGACCTCGGGCCGCTGTTTGCGCCGCCGCGCACACGTGCCCGGGCCATGGATGAGGTGCACGGCCGCACCCTTTCCAGGGAGGACCCATGCTCCGCACGCTGGCCGAATCAGCGAGTCCGCATCGCTTCCACCGGGCGTGCGCCTGCAACAACACCGAGGCATCCCCGGTCCTCAACGGCAAGCGCCCGGACTGTTCGGTGGTCATACAGACCGTCTGCGCCCGCCCCCACCGGCCGCACTTCCAGCTAAGGGCTGAGCAAGACCGCGATCCCGCACCTGCGGGCGGCAACCAACCGCGCATCCTCACGCTCTCGCCGCCGTTGAATCCCGCCCCCACTGGTCGGCACGTGTCCTGCAGCCGGATGCCTGCTTCGACGGCGTACGTCCGCCCGTACCCGTGGAGCAACCGTGCCGCCGTCTGCCGCTGGTCACCGGGGCGGTTGGAGTCGGTCATGCCGCCCGGGTGCGCCCTGGCCGGCTCCATCGCATCATCCGCAGACCACGTCGCGCGGAGGCTTGCCGTCCAGGTATGCCGTGGTGTTCTCCATCGCGGCCCTGACGATCCGAGGCACCGTGCCGCGGGTGACGCCCGCGATGTGCGGGGTGAGTACCACGTTGGGGGCTCGGAGCAGCCGAAGCTCCGGACCCGGAGGCTCCGGGTCGAAGACGTCGAGGCCTGCCCCGGCGATCCGGCCGACTTCCAGTGCGTCCGCGAGGGCCTCCTGGTCGACGACGGCGCCACGGGCAGTGTTGATCAGGAACGCGGTGGGCTTCAGCAGCGCCAGCCGGTCGGCGTCCAAGAGTTGCCAGGTTTCCTCGGTGAGCGGGACGTGCAGCGACACCGCGTCCGAGCTCCGGAGCAGCTCCTCGAGCGGCACCCGGCGCGCACCGTACCGCTCGGCTGCCTCGGCGTGCTCGCTGCGCGCCGTGTACAGCACTGTCATGTCGAACGCGGTGGCCCGGCGGGCCACCTCCTGGGCGACCACCCCGAAGCCGACCAGGCCGAGCGTCTTGCCCGCGAGTCCGGTCAGCGACCGCTGCAGGCGGTGATTGGCCCAGTCGCCGGCGGCGAGCGCGGTATGGGCCGGGACGAGCTGCTTGGCGAGCGCGAGCAGGAGCGCGAAGGTGTGCTCGGCGACCTCCCGATGCTCGGCGCCGGTGGAGCCGATGTTGCATACCGTCACTCCGCGGTCGCGGGCGGTGTCCAGGTCCACGTAGTCGAAGCCGTGGCTGGAGCACTGGACGAACTCCAGTAGCGGGGCAGCCTGGATGTCCGCCCCGGTGACCGGTGCAAGCGCAGTGACCAGGACCCGGGCGCGGGACAGCGCCTCCGGATCCTCGCCGGCGGCCTCCACCACCGTCACATCGGCCCGGTCGGCAAAGGCGGCGGCGAGGACGGCGCCGACCTGGCGTCCGCCGACGTGCGGCGGTACGACGGCGAGGACGGTCTTGCGGTCGGTCATGGCTGGGCTCCTACGAAGGGTGGGTGGGCCTGGTTCGGTACGAGATTCGGCCGGGCTCAGGTCGAACTCGGCGAGCAGGCTGCGGGAAATCGTGCGGGCACCAGGCCGGCAGCCAGGTGCCGAGGGTGATCAGGCGCGCCGTGCAGCCGGCGGCCTTGGCACGGGCGAGGGCCGGCCATCCATGCACGTCGTTGCCGCGTATCGCGTGCAGGGGCCGTCCTGCACGCTCATTCGAACAGATCCGGGTCGGTCCGCGAGATCTGCTCGAAAAGGGGCTGGAACTGAAACCAGCCGACAAACTCGCCACCGACCTGGCCATGGGTCAGCTTGGCGTTCTCATCCGTGATGCTGATGGTCGGCCCGGCTGCCTCGGCAGCAAGTTGTGCTTGAGCGGACCTTTCCATCGTGATGAACCACCACGCGGCGGAGTCGACGGAGGTTCCGACGGTGAGCAGGCCGTGGTTTCGCAGGATCGCCGCCTTGTGGGAGCCGAGAGCGTCGGCGATGCGCCTGCCCTCGGTGGGATCGTTCACCACGCCGGTGTAGTCATCGAACAGATCGTGGTCCTGGTAGAAGGCGCAGGCGTCTTGTGTGAGCGGCTCCAGATGCCGGCCTGTGGCCGACAGGGCCTTGCCGTACACCGAGTGGCTGTGCGCCGCGCCTACGACGTCGGGGCGGGCCTGGTGGACCGCGGAGTGGATCGCGAACGCCGCCCGGTTGACCCTGTGCCGTCCCTGAACCACCTCGCCATCACCGTTGACCAGCAGGAGGTCGCTGACCCTGATGTGCTTGAAGGAGACACCGAGCGGGTTGACCCAGAAGAAGTCGGGGTACGCGGGGTCGCGTGCGGTCATGTGCCCGGCGACGCCTTCCTCGAAGCCGAAGCGGCCGAACAGGCGCAGGGCTGCGGCCAGCCGCTCCTTGCGGTGGCGCCGCTCGGTGGCCACATCGTCGAAGACCGGTGGCCGGGGGAATATCAGGTCCGCTTCGGGGACGGGGGTCAGCCCGGCGGGCGGAAGCGGCTCGGCGGTGGGGCGCCCGGCGGGAACAGCTGCGGCTGACATGGAGATCCTCCTTGGCGTAGGTGAAAAGGCTCTGGACCCCCGCTCGCCATCGCGGTGCAAGGCCTCGATGGTCCACGCGGGCACGCGCCCGGCGGTTCACGCAGCCGGGCGGACGATGCAGCGGAAGCCCAAGTGGCAGGTCGAGGTGTCGATCGGCTGGGGCAGTCGTGCGGCGGGACGGTAGCGGCGGCAGTAATTCGGCGCGCACAAGTGCGATCCGCCCTTCATCACCTTGCGGGGGATGCGCAGGTGCTGACCGGGTTCGGCGCTGTCCGCCTCCGCGCCGCCAACCGGGTTGACGCGTGGCGGTGGTGCGCCGCAGCGCGGGCCGCGAACAGCTGCCCGTAGTCCGTTGCTGCCGACGGCAGAACGCGGCCTCCAGGGGTGGGATCAGCCCGCGGTGTGCGCGTCCGTCACGCTCGCCGGCACCTCGACACTGCGCCTGAGGATCTTGCCGGTGGAGGTCTTGGGCAGCTCGCCGACGATCCACACGTGCCGCGGGTACTTGTATGCCGCCGCCTGCGCCTTGACGTGCTCGCGCAGCTCCTCGGGGGTGGCCGTCGCGCCGTCCTTCAGCGCGACGGCGGCGCAGACATCCTCGCCGAGCTCGGGGTGCGGAATGCCGACGACGGCAGCCTCGCGCACCGCCGGGTGGGCGTAGAGCAGTTCCTCGACCTCGCGCGGATAGACGTTGTAGCCGCCGCGGATGATCAGGTCCTTCTTGCGGTCGACGATGAAGTAGTAGCCGTCCTCGTCGACCCGGGCCAGGTCACCGGAGCGGAACCAGCCGTCGGCGTCGAGCGCCTCAGCGGTGGCCTCCGGCCGTTGCCAGTAGCCCTTCATGATGTTGTGGCCGCGGATGGCTATCTCGCCGACGCCGTCCGAAACGTCCAGCAGTGTCATCTCCACCCCGTCGATCGGCGTGCCGATCGACCCGGGCTTGCACACGCGGTCGGGGTGGTTGAACGAGGCCACCGGCGAGGTCTCCGACAGCCCGTAGCCTTCCACGATGATGCAGCCGAACTCCGCCTCGAAGGTGTGCAGCACCTCCACCGGCAGCGCCGCGCCGCCCGACACGCACAGCCGCAGACTGTCCACATCGAACTTGCCCCGCTCCGGGTGACTCAGCAGCGCCACGTACATCGTGGGCACGCCCTGGAAGATGCTGACCCGATGGCGGTGGAGCGTCTCGAGCACCGCATGCGCGTCGAAGCGCGGCACCAGCGCCAGGCAGGCGCCGGCGGCCATCGAAGCGTTGAGCCCGCAGGTCTGGCCGAACGCGTGGAACAACGGCAGCGCGCCGAGCACGACGTCACCGGACGTGAGCGAGAAGAGGTCGACCGAGATCTCGGCGTTGCGGATCAGGTTGGCGTGGGTCAGCTCGGCCCCCTTGGGTGTGCCGGTGGTGCCCGACGTGTAAAGGATGACGGCGGTGTCCGACGCATCGCGCTCCACGATCCCGGCCTGTGCAGTGGTGGCGGCGAGCAGGGTCTCGAATTCGCCCGGCGTCACCAGCAGGCACTCGGTGCCGGCGGTGGCCGCGCCGGCTACGGCGTCCTCGGCGAACCCGTGCCAGGCCAGCACCAGCCCAGCCTGCGAGTCACCCAGGTAGAACGCCACCTCACGGGCCTTGAGCAGCACGTTCATCGGCACCACGACGGCGCCTGCACGCAGGATGCCGTAGTACACGGCGGCGAACTGCGGCACGTTGGGCAGCATGCAGCCGACTCGGTCACCGCGTTGCACACCCCGGTCCGACAGCAGCCCCGCCACGCGGGCACTGGCTTCGTCGAGGTCTGCAAAGGTCAGCACGGTGTCGCCGAGGCGGATCGCGGGGGCGTCGCCGTCGCGGGTCGCCGAGGCGACCAGGCTGTGCGCAAGGTTGGTCATGCGCGGGTCTCCTGTCGTGTGCGGTGGAAGTGGTGTGGAGGCTCAGTGCGCGGCGGGCGCGGTAGTGGCGGTGCGGAGTTCGTAGGGGGCGGGGTCAAAGCGACGGGTCGCGCGGCGGTACTCCAGGGTCGACGCGTGCCAGTTGCCCGAGGCCACGCCGGTGGCGTCCTGGTACCAGCTCTTGCAGCCGCCGACCGACCAGACCGTGCCCGCGAGCCGCGCCGTGTGCTGCTCGATGTAGGCGCGCTGGTCCGCGGCGTGGACCTCGATGCTGGTGATGTCGCGTGCGCGCATCTGGCGCAGCGCGTCCATCACGTACACGACCTGGCATTCCTCCTGGAACACATGGGAGTTGTGGCCGGTCGCGCTACCTGCGCCGCCGAGGCGGAACAGGTTCGGGAAGTTGGTCACGGTGACGCCGAGGTAGGTGTGCGGGCTACCGTTCCAGCACTCGGCCAGGGTCCGTCCGTCGCGTCCGCGCAGCTGCTCCGCGATCGGCGGGTTGCTGACGTGGAAGCCGGTGCCGAAGATGATCACGTCGGCAGGGTGCTCGCGGCCGTCGGTGGTGACCACCGAGTCCGCCCGCACCTCGCGGACCCCGGAACTGACCACCTCGACATTGGGCGCCGACAGGGCCGGATACCAGTCGTTGGATATCAGGATGCGCTTGCACCCCAGTTCCCAGTCCGGGGTCAGCCGTTCGCGCAGCGCCGGGTCGGTCACCTGTCGGCGCAGGTGGTACAGGGCCATCTTGGTCGCGATCCGCCGTACCCGCGGTGACACCATGATCTTCCACGTCACCAGCTCACGCAGCAGATACTGCCGGTGGCGCACCAGCCGCTGCAGCCACGGCGCGGCTGCGTAGAGCCGCCGCTCGATCCCGGTCGTCGCACGGTCCATCCGCGGGGTGACCCACGGCGCGGTCCGCTGAACCACCGTCATCCGCCCGACCTGCGGCTGGATCTCGGGAACGAACTGGATCGCGGAGGCGCCGGTACCGACGACGACGACCTTGCGGCCGGTCAGATCGAGGTCGTGGTTCCAACGGGCGGAGTGGAACACCTCACCGGTGAAACCGTCCAGGCCCGGCAGTTGCGGGGTCGACGGCTCGGCGATGGGACCGGTGGCGTCGATGAGCAGATCGGCGGTGAGCGGTCCGGTGCTGGTCTCGATCCGCCACCGCTGCGCGGCATCGTCCCAGTCGGCCTCCAGCAGGCGGCAGCCGAAGCGGATGTGCGGTATCAGCCCGTGGTCGCGGGCGACCCGGCGCAGGTAGTCGCGGATCTCGGACTGCTTGGAGAAGGCCCGGGTCCAGTGCGGGTTGGGCGCGAAGGACAGCGAGTACAGATTGGACGGGATGTCGCAGGCACAGCCCGGATAGGTGTTGTCCCGCCAGACGCCGCCGACCTCCTGCTCCCGCTCCAGCAGGGCGAAATTCTCCCCTTGGCTTTTGAGCGCGTGGGCCGCGGCCAGCCCGCCGAATCCGGCCCCGACAACGACGACGCGCAGATGCTGCGTCTCGAACTCAGCGGTCATGTGTGGAGCCCCTCTAGAAAAGCTAACGCGAGTCGCGTTACGCTCCCATCCATGGCAACAGGCGTCAAGAGTCCAGAACCCGAGGAACCGTCCAGCCCCGCGCAGGAACCGGCGAAGCTCAGTCGCCGCCGCAGACAGCCAGTCCAGGCCCGCAGTCGCGAGACCGTTGAGCGGATCCTCGACGCCGCCGCTGCCCTCCTTGAGGAGGGCGGCGTCGACGCAGTCACCACCCGTGCCATCGCCGAACGCGCCGACATCACCGCGCCCTCGCTCTACCGCTTCTTCGCCGACCGTGAGCAGGTCCTCGACGCGCTCATGGAACAGCACCTCGAACGGCTCGGCGCCTTCCTCGCCGAGGCCGAGGCGGACTGGTCGCCGTCGTCACCGGCGGAGTTCGTCGAGCGCGAGCTCGGCTCCTACGTGGCGTACTTCCAGTCCAACCCCAACGCCGCCCGGCTGTGGCTGGACGGGCGGGTCTCGCCGACGGTGCGGGCCGAAGTACTGCGCTACCAGCGCAGCACCGCCCAGCACCTGCACGACGTGGCCGTCGCGGCCGGCCTGGCCGCCCCGCAGACCGAGCTGTTGGTCTTCGTGATGATGGTCGAGCTCGGCGACCGGGTCCTGGACCTGGCGTTCCGGGATGGCCGCGAGGCCGACCCCGACGTGGTCCGCCACGGTCGCATCGCGCTGACGGCCTATGTCGAGGCCGCGATGCGGCCGTAGGCCGACACCGCCCGACGCCCACGCCGGACGGTGTGCAGCGCACCATCCCCGCCGCCGGTCACCCCGCCCACGGGTACCGGAGGCGCGCGCCAAGGTGGCCGAGTTCGGCACCCCCAGCGCCTACAACCACTACGCGGTGGGCTGGGCACACGCGATGTGCACGCCGTACCAGTGGACCAAGCAGGCAGCCTCGCACTGGGGCGGTACGCGCAACGGCACCATCGTGCACTGGCCCGCCGGCATCACCGCCCGGGGCGAAGTCCGCGAGCAGTTCGCCCACGTCATCGACGTCGCGACGAGACGACCAACGTGGGCCACCAGTCGGGCTCGCCCGTCACGCCCGACCAACCAGCGCGCGGCAACGACTTCACCGGCGAGATCCGGTGGGTGCAGATCGACGTCGACGCCGCCGCGGCCAACCAGGAGCACCTGATCCCGATCGAGGAGCGCCGGCGGATCGCCATGACCCGCCAGTGACCGGCCACCGGTGACGAAGGACGGCGGGCTGCCCGTCCCCGCGAGCAGCCCGCCGTCCCGGATCCGGCCGCACGGCCGCGCCGTGACGGCGCCGCGGATCCGGCCCGGCGATCTCCCGGTGTGCCACGGCACACCTCGCAAGCCCAATCATGTGCGCACGGCGATTCCACCCGGCGTACCACCGCCCTACGTTGGTCGCCCAACGCCACGACGCAGCGCCGGACAGAGCGCGCTCTTCGGCCGACGGCCCCCGAACGGCCCCACCCTCACTCCAGACTGATCAGGAACATAACCATGCGCGAGATCACCTTCCCCAGCGGCAAAGACCAGTGTTCCGCCTGGCATCTCCCGGCGGCCGGCGATGAGTTCGAGGGGGCCGGCGGACGTCCATGCGTCGTCATGGCGCCCAGCTTCGGGGGCACCCGCGACGGCGGTCTCCGGACTTACGCCGAGGGCCTTGCGGCTGCAGGCCTTGACGTCCTGCTCTTCGACTACCGCGGGTTCGGCGGTTCGACCGGAACCCCACGGCAGGACGTTTCTTTCCTGCGCCAACGACAGGACTACCACGCAGCCATCGCCGCGGCTCGTCGGCTGCCGGGGATCGACCCGGCCCGGATCGTGCTCTGGGGCAATTCCTACGCGGGCGGCCACGTCGTCGTGGTCGCTGCCCGGGACCAGCGCGTGGCGGCAGTCATCTCGATGACGCCGGCGATGGACGGCATCAGCGTCATCCGGCAACTGGCGCGCAACGGTGGCCCGTTGCACCTGGTCAGGGCGACCGGCAACGGTCTTCGTGATGCGCTGAGGGCGGTCACCGGCCGCGCCCCTCACCTCGTTCCGGTGGGCGGAGAGCCCGGCTCGAACGCGATCTTGGTCCAGAAAGGGGTCCTGCAGGCCTACGCCGCCGTCGCCGGCCCGGGCTGGCGCAACGAGGTGTGCGCACGCACAGCGCTCCAAGTGGCGTTCAACCGGCCGATCAGGTTCATTTCACGGGTGACCTGCCCGCTGCTCGTCCAGGCCGGGACGCACGACCAACTCGTGCCACCGGCGCCCGCGCGCCGGGCCGCCGCGAAGGCGGGCAGCCGGGCCCAGCTGGTGGAGTACCCCATCGACCATCTGGACGTCTACTCGGGCTCGGCGCAGGCGCACGCGCTGGCCGATCAGCTCGGATTCCTGCGCAGCACTCTCGCACCGAGTCCCACTCGCCACGAGACGTCTGCCCCCCGTCACGAAGGAGCCTGATCCCGGACTCGTTGCCCGCGTGCCCTCGCGGAAGTCGGGCGCGCCTGCCTCACCGCATCAACCATCGCCTTCGACTGGAGCACCCATGAAGCTCAAGAACCTCAACGGCAAGGTCGTCCTCATCACCGGCGCCGGCAGCGGGATCGGCCGCGCCACCGCCCTGCTCAGCGCCCGACGCGGCGCGACGCTCGTCCTCTGCGACCGCGACGAGGCCGGACTCAACGAGACCGCGGCGGCTGCCCGCGCCGTCGGCGTCGACGTGCTCGTGAAGACCGCCGATGTCTCCGACCCCGCGTCGATGGACGCCTTCGCCGACGCCGTGCACGCCCGGTTCGACGCGGTCGACGTGCTCATCAACAACGCCGGTATCGGCGTCTGGTGCGGCCTCCTCGACACCCTGCCCGAGGACTGGGACCGGCAGCTGGCGGTCAACGTCAAGGGCGTCGTGCACGGCTGCGAACGCTTCCTCCCCCGGATGATCGAACGCGGTCGGGGCGGCCACGTCGTCAACGTCTCCTCGGCGGCCGGCTACATGCCCAGCCCCGCCATGTCCTCCTACTCCGTCACCAAGTTCGCGGTCTTCGGGCTCTCCCAGGCCCTGCGCATGGAGATGCGCCCCCACAAGATCGGCGTCACCGCCTCCTGCCCGGGGCCGACCAACACGCCGATCGTCCGCACGGGCCCGGTCCGCGGGGCAGACGCCGAGGAACGGGCAGACAATGTCGTCGGCTTCTTCCAGAGGACCGCTGCCCGACCCGAGCAGGTCGCCAAGACCGTGCTGCGCGCCGTCGCTCGCAACCGTGCCGTCGCCCCCGCTGGCCTCGAGGCCCACGTCATGTACTACGCGAGCCGCATCTCCCCGCCCGTCGGACGTTGGCTCTCCGTACGCTGGTCCGCCATGGCCAACAAGGGATGAGCGCGTCGGCGTTGAGCGAGTGGCCCACCGTCCGCGTGCACGGCCAGGTACCGGAGCCAGCCATGACCGACGGGCGGTCCGCCCAGGTACAGAAAATGTATGAGCCCCGCGGCAACCCGCCCGAGCGTGTCGCGGTGAACATCCCGCGTGCGGTGGGACGCAACCGTGCGGTTGCGCCGGTCGCGCCCGAGGCCCACCTCAGGCACGTGCTTACCCGTATCCCGCCGCCCGCCGCCCGCCGCCCGCCGGCTCAGCGCCCGCTCGGCACACCTGTTGGACTGATCATGACGAACGCGACGCCGAATTTCGGCGATTTCCAGCTCGAGGTCTACATGCGCGGCCTGTCGGGTGTGCGCGAGAACCTGCCGTTCACCTACGCGGAGCTCGAGGCCCGCGCGCACGCGGCGCTCCCGCCGGACGTCATGTCCTACGTCACGGGCGGGGCCGGCAACGAATACACGCAGAACGCCAACGTCACCGCGTTCGACCGCTGGGGCCTGATCCCACGGATGCTCGTCGGCGCCGCCCAGCGCGACCTCTCGATCGACCTCTTCGGGACGACGCTGCCGACACCGCTACTGCTCGCTCCGGTCGGGGTCATCGGCCTGTGCGCGCAGGACGGACACGGCGATCTCGCGACCGCGCGTGCCGCAGCGAAGTCGGGCGTCCCGATGGTCGCCTCGACACTGATGGTCGACCCGCTCGAAACCGTCGCCGCGGAGCTCGGTGACACCCCCGGGTTCTTCCAGCTCTACCCCCCCAAGGACCGCGAGGTCGCGGCGTCGTTGGTGTCGCGCGCCGAGGCGGCCGGCTTCAAGGGCATCGTCATCACGCTCGACACATGGCAGCTGGGCTGGCGGCCACGCGACCTGGAACTCGGCAACTTCCCGCAGCTGCAAGGCCACTGCCTGGCCAACTACTTCTCCGATCCCGTGTTCCGGGCCAAGCTCGCCAAGCCCCCGGAGGAGGATGTGCGGGCCGCGGCACTCGTGTGGACGTCGGAGTTCGCCGACCCGACACTCAGTTGGGACGACCTGGCATGGCTGCGGTCGCTGACCGATCTGCCGCTGCTGCTCAAGGGGATCTGCCACCCCGACGACGCACGGCGTGCGATCGACGGTGGCATCGACGGCATCTACTGCTCCAATCACGGCGGCCGCCAGGCGAACGGCGGTATCCCCGCCATCGACCTGCTTCCCGCAGTGG
The DNA here is from genome assembly GCF_036108815.1 of Streptomyces sp. NBC_00353. NCBI lineage: Bacteria > Bacillati > Actinomycetota > Actinomycetes > Kitasatosporales > Streptomycetaceae > Streptomyces > Streptomyces sp. NBC_00353. The sequence goes on from NZ_CP107985.1 coordinate 3,122,975, forward strand.
CCGAGGCCGCAGGCAGCACACCGGTCATCTTCGACTCCGGCGTGCGCAGCGGGGAGCACATCGTCAAGGCCCTTGCCCTGGGCGCGACGGCCGTCGCGGTTGGGCGACCGTACGCCTACGGGCTCGCGCTCGGCGGCGCTGACGGCATCGTGCACGTCCTGAAATCGCTGCTGGCCGAGGCGGATCTGCTGATGGCGATCGACGGTTACCCGACGATCGCCGACCTGGGGCCCGACGCGCTGCACGCGCGGGTCTGAACCATGTGGTCGAGACCCGGCCCCGGGCGCCCATCGGTGCCCGGGGCGAGGTCTACGCATCCCATGTTCCCGCAGAGCCGACGTCAGCCTCCTTCGGCCACCGCGCATCGGCGGGACGTCGATCCGGATCGCGGTGAGCAGCAGGCAGAGCGCGCGAGCACGCCTGCGGCGTCATCGCCCGGGCCCCCGGCGCAGGACATTCCCCCCCATCGGCGGCCCCGACGCGCTCAGACGGCGGGCGGTCCGAGACGGCGCCTGAGCTCGAGCGCCAGCTCGACTGCGAGCCTTCGCTCGCCCGGCTCATAACCGAGCAGCTCGGTCGCGCGCCCGATGCGCTTGAGGACCGTGTTGCGATGGGTGTACAGACGCGTGGCAGCGCGCGGGGCGTTCTCGGCCTCCTCGAGGTAGACGCGGAGGGTTTCTCGCAGTCGTGCCGCCGTGGGGTCATCGTCGGCAAGCGGTCCGAGCGTGGTCGCGACGAACGCGGCGGCCCGGCGTGGATCCTGCGCAGCGAGCACGGTGACCTCGAGCTCCTGATAGGAGGCGAACTGCTCGCTGTCGGGATTGCCGAGGAGCAGACGATGCACGGTGAGGGCGGCCTCGTGACTGGCACGAAAGCCCGCTGTTCCAAAACGAGTGGGGCCGACCGCGGCGCGCAGGTTGTCGTGTGTCCGATTCATCGCCGAGCGCAGATCCACGATGAGTGGCTCTCCGTTGGTGCCGATCCACGCCCACAGTGTGGTTGTCCCTGCGGGAAGCATGAGAGGCTTTCCTGTGCCTGCAGCGCGAGCGAGCGCAAGCGCCGCCGACTCCAACGCTCCGTGAGGCACGCCGGGCGACTCAGCCCAGATGACGACCGCGGTGTGGCTCCGGTCCAGCGCGTACCCGATCCGCTGACCGGAGGCCGCAGAGTCCACCGGCGCACCGTCGAGGATCAACCGGACGGTCTCCGTGCGCCTGGCGAGCTCACCGCCGATGATCTCCTCTCGCTCCCGCTGGGCCTCGGCGAGCACGGCACGAAGCGTCTGGTCGACATAGCGGAAGGCGAGCGAGAGGGAAAGCTCGGTGACGCCGACCAGGTCCGGCCCTGGGCCGACGATCTCATACGCGCAGGTCATCCAGCGTTCGAGCACAACCTGCTGGCCGCGCCGGTAGCCCTCATAGATCGCGTCGAGGTCGATACCGCGACGGGCGATGGTGCGGGCGCCATCGAGGGCCTCAGGTGGAACCCTGATCGGCAGGGGTGAGTCCGCCTGCCGCGCGAACGCGAGGAAGCGCCGCAGATGGCCGCGGTGGTTGGCGGTCAGTTCGGCTGCGAGCGCTGCATCGGCCCCGAGCGCCGGGATCGCCTCGATCGCGGCAGCGTCCATCTCGGCGACGGTCTCGCCGAAGTCGAGAGCCAATCGTTCCGCGATCGCGGCGACGAGCTCGAAGGTGCGCGCCGTCGGCGCCAACGTCCTCACCAGCGAAGTGTGCCGTCGCACACCACTGTCCCACAAGGAGGGGCATGCGCTGGGTGAGATTCAGCCTCGGGAGTGGACACCGAGTTTCCTGAGCGGCGTCTCCCCGGTGATCCCGAGATCGGCGGCCACGGCCGCGTTGCCGCCGAACGCGCGGTAGAGCGCAACGGCGTCCTTCCGGAACTCGATGGATCTTGAAGGTCCAGGAAGGGAAGTTCAGGTGGGACGCCGGTCTCCGTAGCCGGACACATGAGCGGCCCGCGCCGGCGCGGGCCGAAGACGAGCGGGGAAGGACGTGTCACTCCCCCGCCCGTCCCGGGAACGCCGCAGGGCAAGGCCTACGGCGCGCCCGGAGCCGAACCCGGTGTCGCTGGAGCGGCGGGCAGCGCACAGCTGTGCGCCGGCGCCCGCCGTCTGATCTTCCGGGTTGGGGTGGTCGGAGCCCGCTCGTTACGCGAGCCCGGCCACCAGGTCTGCGACGGACCTCCTGCGGCCCGTGTAGAAGGGGACCTCCTCGCGGACGTGCATCCGCGCCTCGGAGGCCCGCAGGTGACGCATGAGGTCGACGATGCGGTAGAGCTCGTCGGCCTCGAAGGCGAGGATCCACTCGTAGTCGCCGAGCGAGAAGGAGGCGACCGTGTTGGCGCGGACGTCGGGGTAGCCACGGGCCATCTTGCCGTGGTCCGCGAGCATCCGGCGCCGGTCCTCGTCGGGCAGCAGGTACCAGTCGTAGCTGCGCACGAAGGGGTAGACGCTGATGTAGTTGCGCGGCGTCTCGTCGGCCAGGAACGCCGGGATGTGCGACTTGTTGAACTCGGCGGGGCGGTGCAGCGCCATGTTCGACCAGACCGGCTCCAGCGCCAGGCCCAGCTTGGTGCGCCGGAAGAGGTTGTACGCCTCCTGCAGCTCGTCCGCCGTCTCGGCGTGCCACCAGATCATGACGTCGGCGTCGGCACGGAGGCCGGAGAGGTCATAGGTGCCACGGACGGTGATGTCCTTGGCGGCGAGCTGGTCGAACAGCTCCTGGACCTCGTCGGCGTAACCGGCGCGGTCGGCGGGGAGCACATCACGAAGCTTGAAGACGGACCACAGCGTGTAGCGGATGACCTCGTTGAGGTCCTTGGCCTTCTTGCCGGCGTTGGGGATCTTCTCAGGCGCACTCATACGGCTATTGTCCCGCCTCGCTCCGTGTGCCCTGAACCAGGGTGGGAGTGGCAATGATCTCTCCCGCGAGATCGGCGGCGATCTCGTCCGCGGCCCGGTGGGCACTGGCGATGCAGGCCGGGATGCCGACGCCGTCGTACACCGCTCCGCAGACCCGCAGTGCCGGCAGCTTGGCGACCTCGTCGCGGATCCGGGCGACCCGCGTCAGATGGCCGACGGGGTACTGGGGCAGGCCGCCGATCCACCGGGTGACCTCGGTGTCCACCGGCTTCGCGGCGAGTCCGGTCGCCTCGGCGAGGTCGCGCAGCGAGACGTCGACGAGTTCGGTGTCCTCGCGGTGCAGATGGTCCTCCTCCCCGTACCGGCCGACGGAGGTGCGCAGGACGAACAGGTCGGGGGCTGCGTCGGCGACCCACTGCCATTTATGGGTGGAGAAGGTGGAGGCCTTGATGGTGCGGCCGTCGACCGGCGGTACGAGGAAGCCGGAGCGCCCGTCGAGGGCGCCCGTGGCAGCCACATCGGAGCGCCGGAACGCCAGGGTGACCAACGCCATAGACGCGTACTCGACGCCCGCCAGCTCGACGGAGGCGGCCGGGGACTCGGCGGCGAGCAGCGTGGAGGCGGACCAGGCGGGGGTGGCGAGGACGATGCCGTCGGCGGTGATCACCCGGGTGTCGGTGCGGATGTCCCAGCCGTCGGTGGTGCGGGTCAGACCCAGCACGGGCGTGGCGGTGAGGATCTCGCCGCCCCCCGCGCGCACGGCGTCGGCGACCGCCTCCGGCAGGGTGCCGATGCCTCCGTCGATGCCCTGGAAGACCGGGCCGGTGGACCGGCGCGCCGCCGCCTGCTGCTGGATGCGCTGTACGCCGTCGAGCAGCGAGCCGCCCTCCCGGGCCACCTCGAAGAGCTGCGGTACGGCGGCACGCATCGAGAGCCGGTAGGCGTCGCCCGCGTACACCCCGCCGAGCAGCGGTTCCACGAGCCGGTCGACGACCTCGCGGCCCAGCCGGTCGGCTACGTACGCACCGACCGCGACGTCGTCGCCGACGGCGGTCGGAGTGAGGTCCCGCTCCTGCGCGATGCGGGCGAGGCCCTCCGGCGACAGCACTCCGCCGAGCGCGGCCGGGTCGCCGGGCACGCCCATCACATGGCCCTTGGGCATCGGCCGCAGTTCGCCGCGTGTCCAGACCGCCGCCGTGGCCGTGGCGGGCGGCTGCAGCCGGTCACCGAGCCCGACGGCGTGTGCCAGGTCGACCGCCTCCGGCCGTCTGGCCAGCATCGACTCCGCACCCAGATCGACCTGGGTGCCCGCGATGTCACCGGTCATGAGCTTGCCGCCGAGCCGGCCGGTCGCCTCCAGGAGGGTGACCCGCAGCCCGGTGGCCAGGAGCCGGTGGGCGGCGGCGAGTCCGGCGATGCCGCCGCCGATGACGACGACATGACCCGTACCTGTGTCCACGCGGTTTGTTGAACGCTGCATGCCTCCACTCTCTCAAATCTCTTCCGAGTCCCGAACGTGACCGCTTCGAAACCGGTATCGGGCAACCCGAACCCTGGTCCCGAACGTCGAACCGGCACCATCAACCACCCGCCCAGGGGGAGCAGTTATGCAGCCAGGACGCCACCCGGACCGCTCGTCCGCCCACCGCTTGCGCGCGGGCCTCGCCGCCGGGACGCTCGCCGCACTCCTCACGCTGAGCGGCTGCGGGGCGGGCGACAGCTCGGACAGCAGCAAGAGCGCAGCGGCAGACGGCAAGTACGCGGCCCCGCGCGCGGAACGCGGCGACGCGGCCGCCGGGGCGGCGGACCAGGGATCCGCCGGGAGCAGCTCGGCGGAGAAGAAGAAGCCCTCCGCGCTGTCCGCCCCCCATGTCATCCGCAAGGCCTCGCTCTCCGTCGAGGTGAAGAGTGTGCCGAAGGCGGTCGCGGCCGCCCGAGCGGCGGTGGAGAGTGCGGGCGGTCTGGTGGCGAGCGAGTCCACCCAACGGCTCGACGCCACGCATGAGGAGTCGCACATCGTGCTGCGGGTGCCGCAGGCCGATTACGACGCCGTGCTGCAGGAGCTGGCGGGTGGCGGGAAGCTGCTGTCCCGGACGACGACGGCGAAGGACGTCACCGATCAGGTCGTCGACGTGGAGAGCCGGATAGCCACCCAGCGGGCGAGCGTCACCCGGGTGCGGAAGCTGATGGACCGGGCCGACAAGCTCGCCGATGTGGTCACTCTGGAAGGGGAACTGAGCAACCGTCAGGCCGAGCTGGAGTCGCTCCTCGCCCAGCAGGAGTCGCTGAAGGACCGCACCACCCTGGCGACTATCACACTCAGCCTCTCCGAGCCGGAGTCCCCGTCGAACAGCAAGGACGACGACGATCCGGGGTTCCTGGACGCGCTCGGCGGCGGATGGCACGCGTTCGTGACGATGGTGCGGTGGATCGCGATGGCCGTGGGGGCGGCAGCGCCGTTCCTGGCCGCGGCAGCGGGGCTGCTGCTGCTCGGACGGCTGCTGCGCACCTGGCTCGCCCGACGCCGGGTGCCGCAGGAGCCCCAGGCGTCCCGGCCTGACGAGCAGGCTCCCGCAGCACCGCAGGCTCCGCCCGCCCCCTGAGCGTCGTAGCGTGGACCTTCGGAGTTGACGCTCGAAGGGACCCGGCATGACAGCGGAGCGACTGGTGGTCATCGGCGCGGACGCGGCGGGCATGTCCGCCGCGTCCCAGGCCCGCAGGCTCAAGGGACCGGAGGAGCTGAGCATCGTCGCCTTCGAGCGGGGCCACTTCACCTCGTACTCCGCCTGCGGGATCCCGTACTGGGTCAGCGGCGACGTGACGGAACGGGACGACCTCATCGCCCGTTCGCCCGAGGAGCACCGGGCCCGCGCCATCGACCTGCGGATGCGCACCGAGGTGACGGAGATCGATGTCGCCGGGCAGCGGGTGCGGGCGCTCGACCGGGAGAGCGGGGAGACCTACTGGACCGGCTTCGACAAGCTGGTGATCGCGACGGGGGCCCGGCCGGTGCGTCCGGCCCTGCCCGGCATGGACGCGGCGGGGGTGCACGGCGTGCAGACCCTGGACGACGGCCAGGGTCTGCTCGACTCCCTGGACCGGGCGCCGGGGCGGCGCGCGGTCGTCGTCGGCGCCGGATACATCGGTGTCGAGATGGCGGAGGCGCTGCTGAAGCGCGGATTCGAGGTGACGGTCCTCAACCGCGGCGAGCAGCCGATGGCGACGCTCGACCCCGACATGGGGCGCCTGGTCCACGACGCGATGGACGGGTTGGGCATCACGACGGTGAACCGGGCCGAGGTCACCAAGATCCTCACCGGAGCGGACGGCCGCGTGACCGCGGTCGCCTCGAACGACGCGAGCCACCCGGCGGATGTGGTGGTGCTCGGCATCGGTGTCGAACCGGAGACGACGCTGGCCCGCGCGGCCGGCCTGCCGGTCGGCCCGCACGGCGGTCTGCTCACCGATCTGTCGATGCGGGTCGTCGGACACGACAACATCTGGGCGGGCGGCGACTGCGTGGAGGTTCTCGACCTGGTGGCGGGCCGCACCCGCCATATCGCGCTGGGCACCCATGCCAACAAACACGGCCAGATCATCGGGGCCAATGTCGGCGGCGGCTACGGGACGTTCCCGGGGGTGGTGGGTACCGCGGTCAGCAAGGTCTGCGATCTGGAGATCGCCCGGACGGGGCTGCGCGAGAAGGACGCCCGCGCGGTGGGGCTGCGGTTCGTCACGGCGACCATCGAGTCGACGGGCCGGGCAGGTTACTACCCGGGCGCCCAGCCGATGACGGTGAAGATGCTCGCGGAGTACCGCACGGGCCGGCTGCTCGGGGTGCAGATCGTGGGCCGGGACGGGGCGGCGAAGCGGGTGGACATCGCCGCGGTCGCGCTCACCGCAGGGATGACGGTGGAACAGATGACGGCGCTCGACCTCGGGTACGCCCCGCCCTTCTCGCCGGTCTGGGACCCCGTTCTGGTGGCGGCGCGGAAGGCGGTGACGGCGGTACGGCAGGCGGGCACCGCCTGACGTTCATCCGGCACCGCCGGCGTTGCCGGTACGGGCGCCCCGAGGCGCGGGACAGGCCTCAGCGAGCGGTCTGCGTGTGTACGTACTCGACGAGCCGCGTCAGCGCGTCCGGGTCGGTCGTCGGCATCACACCGTGCCCCAGGTTGAAGACATGGCCCTCCAGACCGGCGGCCGCGTCCAGCACCTCGCGCGCTTTCGCCTCCACCGTCGCCGTCGGCGCGAACAGCACCGCCGGGTCGAGGTTGCCCTGAAGCGCCTTGCCGGGTCCGACCCGGCGCGCGCCCTCGTCCATCGGGACCCGCCAGTCAACGCCGACGACATCCGCGCCCGCCTCGCCCATCAGCCCGAGCAGCTCACCGGTGCCGACACCGAAGTGGATGCGCGGGACACCGTACGGGGCGACGGCGTCGAAGACCTTCGCGGAGGCCGGCATCACGGAGCGGCGGTAGTCGGCGGGGGCGAGCGCGCCGACCCAGGAGTCGAAGAGCTGCACGGCCGAGGCGCCCGCCTCGATCTGCACCTTCAGGAACGCACCGGTGATCTCGGCCAGCCGGTCGAGGAGCTCGGCCCAGAGCTCCGGCTCGCCGTACATCATGGCCTTGGTGCGCTCGTGGTTGCGGGACGGACCGCCCTCCACGAGGTAGCTCGCGAGAGTGAACGGCGCACCGGCGAATCCGATGAGCGGCGTCGGGCCGAGCTCGGCGGTGAGCATGCCGATGGCTTCGGTGACGTAGTGGACGTCCTCCGGCGTGAGGTCCCGCAGCCGGGCCAGATCGGCGCGGGTCCGGATCGGGTCGGCGATGACCGGGCCGACACCGGGCTTGATGTCGAGGTCGATCCCGATGGCCTTGAGCGGGACGACGATGTCGCTGAAGTAGATCGCCGCGTCGACCTTGTGGCGGCGGACGGGCTGCAGCGTGATCTCGGTGACCAGCTCCGGCATCATGCAGGAGTCGAGCATGGCGATGCCCTCGCGCACCTTGAGGTACTCGGGCAGCGACCGCCCTGCCTGACGCATGAACCAGACCGGCGTGTGCGGCACCGGCTCGCGGCGGCATGCCTTCAGGAACGCCGACTCATGGGTGGCGGAGGTCTTCGTCTGCTGGCCCGAGGGGCGATCGTTGGCACTCACGCACAGAATCTTCGCACGAAGCGGTAAGGAGCCGGGTCCGCGCAGGGTGTCCCTCCCTGCACGAGGCTCTGGTTCCGCCTACTCTTCCCCGCATGGCTCCGGCTCAGGGACAATTTTCCGAACAATCCGATGGCGCTGACAGCAAGGACAGTGCGGAGGGCAGTTCCGTCCCGCCCGCGTTCCGGTCGGCGGTGGAAGCATTGCGCTCGGCGCGGCTCCGCCCCGAGCTGGAAGTGGAGCCGACTCGGCCGCCTCAGCGTCTCGCTCCGTACGCGTACGCCGTGGAGGCGGCGGTCGTCGACGGCGAGGACGATCTCGCGGACGGCCGCCTTGTGCTGCTCCACGATCCGGCCGGGCACGAAGCCTGGCACGGCACGTTCCGTCTGGTGACGCTGGTCCGCGCCGAGCTGGAGCCGGAGATGGCTTCCGACCCGCTGCTGCCGGAGGTGTGCTGGTCCTGGCTGACCGGTGCGCTGGAGGCGCGCGGCCTGTCGTACGGGGAGGCGGGCGGCACGGTCACCCGGGCAGGTTCGCACTACTTCGGTGCGCTGTCCGAGCGGCGCCCGGCGACGCAGATCGAGATCCGGGCGTCCTGGACCCCGCGCGAGGGGCGGGGTGGGGCGCCGGACACGGCGGCGCATCTGGTGGCGTGGGGGGATCTGCTGTGCCAGATCGCCGGTCTGCCGCCGTCGGGTCCGGCCGACGCGGCGGTGGTGACGCTGCCTCAGCGGCGCGGCCCGCAGGTTCCGTAGTCGGCCCTTTCGCCACTACACCTTTGGTGCAGCCCGAAACATATCGGCAACAATCCGCCACAAGCTTCACTCGATTACCGGCATTTTTTTCGTACAATCGATCGCCCGTCCGATTTGCCCGAATTGTTACTCACTAAATCGTGATCTTCCTCTAAAGGAGGACGGGTCTGCTGCCGAAGAGGTCAATGACCCTTCAAGCACGGTTCGCCCCGGCTTCATCCCCGAGCCGGCCCGTCCCGCCACTCCCCAGGAGGCCTGGTGTCCGTTCTCCTCGAGCAGCCCGCAAGCCTGGTCGCCTACCGCCCGAACAAGCCGACGGCCATGGTCGTCGTGGCCGACCCGCGCGTCCGTTCCACCGTCACCCGCCATCTGTGGGCACTCGGAGTACGTGACGTCATCGAGGCGTCGTCCATCGCGGAGGCCCGTCCCCGCGTCGGCAACCCGCGCGACATCTGTGTTGCCGACGTCCATCTGCCCGACGGTTCCGGGCTGACCCTGCTGTCCGAAACCCGAGCCGCCGGCTGGCCGAACGGCCTCGCCCTCTCCGCCGCCGATGACATCGGCGCCGTACGCAACGCCCTCGCGGGCGGCGTGAAGGGCTATGTCGTCACCGGCACACGCACCAATATCGGCCACCCCACCCGCCCCGGCGTCGCTCCCATCGGCGCCAATGCCGCCCGTATGCACCGCCGGCCCCCCGGCACCCCGAGCCACCCGGGCGGCTACCGCGAACTGTCCGGCCGCGAGGTGGAGGTCCTCCGGCTGGTCGCCGAAGGGCAGTCCAACAAGGCCATCGGTGTCTCCATGGGGCTGTCCGCCCTGACCGTCAAGAGCCACCTCGCCCGTATCGCCCGCAAGCTCGGCACCGGAGACCGCGCCGGAATGGTCGCCGTGGCCCTGCGCACGGGCATCATCCACTGACCCGCACACCCCGGCCGGCCGACAGAACGTTGCGGACCGGCTGGTTTACATTCATCGGCGCCCGTCGACGGAACGTTCCGTCGACGGGCGCCGTGCATACACAGATACCCTTGACACGTGACCGACGCCCAAGAGACCGCAGCAGACACTTCACTGCGAACCACCGGGGGCGCTCCCCCGGACGACGTCGCCCCGGCGCCGATCCCCTTGCTCGAACCTCGCGAGGGCATTCCCCCGGTGGTGGCCTCCGACGACGCCCTCGCCCGGGTGGTCGCGGCTTTCGCCGCGGGCACCGGCCCCGTCGCCGTCGATGCCGAGCGCGCATCCGGCTACCGCTACGGCCAGCGCGCCTATCTCGTACAGCTGCGGCGTGACGGCGCGGGCAGCGCCCTGATCGACCCGGTCGGCTGCCCCGACCTGACGTCGCTCGGCGAGGCGCTGCGCGGCAGCGAGTGGATCCTGCACGCCGCCACCCAGGACCTGCCCTGCCTGCGCGAAATAGGGATGACTCCCACCGAACTCTTCGACACGGAGCTCGCCGGACGGCTGGCGGGCTTCCCGCGGGTCGGCCTCGGCGCGATGGTCGAGAACGTGCTCGGCTACGCGCTGGAGAAGGGGCACTCCGCCGTCGACTGGTCCACCCGCCCGCTGCCCGACCCCTGGCTGCGCTACGCCGCGCTCGATGTCGAGCTGCTGATCGATCTGCGCAACGCCCTGGAGGAGGAGCTCGAACGGCAGGGCAAGCTGGAGTGGGCGCAGGAGGAGTTCGACGCGATCGCCTCGGCACCGCCCGCTCCCCCGCGCAAGGACCCGTGGCGCCGCACGTCCGGTATGCACAAGGTGCGTCGCCGCCGTCAGATGGCGGTCGTACGGGAGCTGTGGAACGCCCGTGACCAGGTCGCGCAGCGCCGGGACATCTCGCCCGGCAAGGTCCTCGGTGACGGCGCGATCATCGAGGCGGCCCTCTCCCTCCCGCCGAACACCCAGGCGCTGACCACCCTCCCGGGCTTCGGCCACCGCATGGGCCGGCGTCAGCTGGAGCAGTGGCAGGCGGCCATCGACCGGGCCAAGGCGCTCCCCGAGGCCGAGCTCCCGCAGCCCGGCCAGCCCCTCCTGGGCCCGCCGCCGCCGCGCTCCTGGGCGGACAAGGACCCGGCGGCCGCCGCCCGGCTCTCGGCGGCCCGCGCCGCGGTGTCGGAGCTGGCCGAGCGGCTGCACATGCCGCAGGAGAACCTGATCACGCCGGACACCGTGCGCCGGGTCTGCTGGGAGCCGCCGAAGAACCCGACACCGGACGCGGTCGAGGACGCACTCACCACGTACGGGGCCCGGCGCTGGCAGATCGAACAGGTCGCGCCGCTCCTGCTGCGCGCCCTGACGTCGGCGACCGCCTGACCCCTCGCACCTCCCCTTTCCGCACGGCTTTCCCTGGACGACGCTCCACGACGTCGTGCGACGAAAACGCCTTCGGCCGACCGGCCGGGGGCGTTTTCGTCTGCCTGAGTGCGGCCGCAGGGCGGTCGGGGACGATCGGAATCGCGCCAGCTTGTCCCCGCCCCGGCATGTGACGTTCGCCGCTCCCGCCGTGGGGGGTGGGCAGTCTGGTTACCCGCAAGTAGCATGATGGTGGCGGCGCGCTTCCGGGCGTGCCGCGCAGCAGTGCCATCCCGCACCCTGGAGGAGAGCCATCGTGCCTCGTACCATCCGGGACGTCGTCTTCGTCGACGGCGTCCGCACCCCGTTCGGCAAAGCGGGCCCGAAGGGCATCTACCACGAGACCCGCGCCGACGATCTCGTCGTGAAGGCCATCCGGGAGCTGCTGCGCCGCAACCCGGACCTGGACCCGGCCCGTATCGACGAGGTCGCCATCGCCGCGACCACCCAGATCGGCGACCAGGGCCTGACGCTGGGCCGGACCGCCGGAATCCTGGCCGGTCTGCCGCAGTCCGTCCCCGGTTACTCCATCGACCGCATGTGTGCGGGCGCCCTGACCGCCGTCACGTCGACGGCCGGTTCCATCGCCTTCGGCGCGTACGACGTCGTTGTCGCCGGTGGCGTCGAGCACATGGGCCGCCACCCGATGGGCGAGGGCGTCGACCCGAACCCGCGCTTCGTATCGGAGAAGCTGGTCGACGAGTCCGCCCTGTTCATGGGCATGACCGCGGAGAACCTGCACGACCGGTACCCGCAGATCACCAAGCTCCGCGCCGACGAGTACGCGGTCCGCTCGCAGGAGAAGGCCGCCAAGGCGTACGCCAACGGCAAGATCCAGCAGGACCTGGTGCCGGTCTCCGTGCGCCGCACCAACGCCGAGGCAGGCGAGACGGGCTGGGGCCTGGTCACCGCCGACGAGCCGATGCGTCCGGGTACCACGCTGGAGTCCCTGGCCGGTCTGAAGACCCCGTTCCGCCCCCACGGCCGCGTCACCGCCGGTAACGCCGCGGGTCTCAACGACGGCGCCACCGCCTCGCTGCTCGCCGCCGAGGACGTCGCCCGCGAGCTCGGCCTCCCGGTCAAGATGCGCCTCGTCTCGTACGCCTTCGCCGGTGTCGAGCCCGAGGTCATGGGGTACGGCCCGATCCCGTCGACGGAGAAGGCCCTCGCCAAGGCCGGTCTGTCGATCGGTGACATCGGCCTGTTCGAGATCAACGAGGCGTTCGCCGTCCAGGTGCTCGCCTTCCTCGAGCACTACGGCATCGCCGACGACGACGCGCGCGTCAACCAGTACGGCGGCGCCATTGCGTACGGTCACCCGCTGGCCTCCTCCGGTGTGCGTCTGATGACGCAGCTGGCCCGTCAGTTCGAGGAGCAGCCGCAGGTTCGCTACGGCCTGACCACCATGTGCGTCGGCTTCGGCATGGGCGCGACGGTCATCTGGGAGAACCCGAACTTCGACGGAGGCAACAAGTGAGCTCCACCACTGAGCTTCTGAAGGGCGCAGCCGAGCTGTTCCCGGGCGAGGTCGTCACGCAGGCGCACGTGCGCCACCTCGACCTGCCGGCGGGCGCGGGCAGGTTCGCCCTCATCACGCTGGACAACGGCCTGGACCACACCAAGCCGACCACCTTCGGACCGCAGTCGCTGGCGAACCTGAACGCCGCCATCGACCAGGTCGAGAAGGAGGCCGCCGAGGGTGCGATCGCCGGTATCGGCATCACCGGCAAGCCGTTCATCTTCGCGGTCGGCGCCGACCTCAAGGGCGTCGAGCTGCTGAAGAACCACGACGACGCGCTCGCCATCGGCAAGGGCGGCCACGACGTCTTCCGTCGCCTCTCCGGCCTCGCGGTCCCGACGTTCGCGTACTACAACGGCGCGGCGATGGGCGGCGGTGTCGAGGTCGGTCTGCACTGTTCGTACCGCACCGTCTCCAAGGCGCTGCCCGCGTTCTCGCTGCCCGAGGTCTTCCTCGGTCTGGTCCCCGGCTGGGGCGGCTGCGCCCTGCTGCCGAACCTGATCGGCGCCGACCGCGCGGTCTCGGTGATCATCGAGAACTCGCTGAACCAGAACCGTCAGCTCAAGGGCAAGCAGGTCTTCGAGCTCGGGATCGCCGATGCCCTCTTCGAAGGCGCGGACTTCCTGGAGCAGTCGCTGATCTGGACCGCGAACGTGCTGAACGGCACGCTCACGGTGGAGCGTCCCGAGGTCGACCGCGGTGACGCCTGGGACCAGGCCGTCGCCCGTGGCAAGGCCATCGCCGACTCGAAGGTGCACGGCGCCGCCCCGGCCGCATACCGCGCGCTGGAGATCATCGCCGCGGCGAAGGACGGCGACCTGAGCGCCGGCTTCGACGCCGAGGACCAGGCCCTCGCGGACCTGATCATGGGTGGCGAGCTGCGCTCCGGGATCTACGCCTTCAACCTGGTCCAGAAGCGCGCCAAGCGCCCGGCCGGTGCCCCGGACAAGAACCTGGCCCGCCCGGTCACCAAGGTCGGCGTCGTCGGCGCCGGTCTGATGGCCTCGCAGCTGGCTCTGCTCTTCCTGCGCCGCCTGGAGGTGCCGGTCGTCCTGACCGACATCGACCAGGAGCGCGTCGACAAGGGTGTGGGCTACGTCCACGCCGAGATCGAGAAGCTGCTGGGCAAGGGCCGGATCAACCAGGACAAGGCCAACCGCCTCAAGGCCCTGGTCTCCGGTGTGCTGGACAAGGCCGAGGGCTTCTCCGACGCCGACTTCATCATCGAGGCCGTCTTCGAGGAGATCGGCGTCAAGCAGCAGGTGTTCGCGGAGGTCGAGGCGGTCGCCCCGGCGCACGCGATCCTCGCCACCAACACCTCGTCCCTCTCGGTCACCGAGATGGCGTCGAAGCTGCAGCACCCGGAGCGGGTCGTCGGCTTCCACTTCTTCAACCCGGTCGCGATCCTCCCGCTGCTGGAGATCGTGCGCGGCGAGAAGACCGACGACGCCTCGCTGGCCACGGCGTTCGGTGTGGCGCGGAAGCTGAAGAAGACCGCGGTGCTGGTGAAGGACGCCCCGGCGTTCGTCGTCAACCGCATCCTCACCCGCTTCATGGGCGAGATCCAGAACGTCATCGACGAGGGCACCCCGGTCGAGGTCGCCGAGAAGGCGATCGAGCCGCTCGGCCTGCCGATGTCCCCGCTGGTCCTCCTCGAGCTGGTCGGCCCGGCCATCGGTCTGCACGTGTCCGAGACCCTGAACCGCGCCTTCCCGGAGCGTTTCACCGTCTCCGAGAACCTCGCGGCGGTCGTCAAGGCCGGCAAGCGCGGCTTCTACGTATACGACTCCGGCAAGCCGGAGCTCGACCCGGAGGTCGCCGCTCTCCTCAAGCAGGGCGATGTCGTCCTGTCCGAGGAGCAGGTCCGCGACCGCGTCCTGGACGCGGTCGCGCAGGAGATCGGTCTGATGCTGGACGAGGGCGTCGTCGCCGAGGCCCAGGACATCGACCTCTGCCTGATCACCGGTGCGGGCTGGCCCTTCCACCTGGGCGGCATCACGCCGTACCTGGACCGTGAGGGCGTCTCGGAGCGGGTGAACGGCAAGAAGTTCCTGGCGCAGGGCGTGGCGAGCGTTCCGGCGTAAGTTGGCAGGCCTGCCTGCGTGACAGGCCGGTCGTAGGACCGGATGGACCGTACGGGATCATGTCCCGTACGGTCCGTTCGCGTTCGGGCCGACGAAGCGTCCGGGCTGGAAGAATCCGGACAGAGGGAGAGGCCGCGTCATGCCGCGTCGTCCCGGGATACTGACGAAGGTCTCCGCCGCCGCACCGCGCTCACGGACCCCATGGCTGACCCTGATGGCCGCGGCCCTGGTCGCTCTCGTCGTGGTCACGCTGTCCGGCCGCCCCGGCGCCACTCACGCACCCCTGTCGGACGCCGTACCGGGAGAGTTGCGGATCGCGACCTGGAACATGTGCGACGTACGGCAATGGAACTGCCAGGACACCGGGAGCAGTCGGCAGAAACTCCAGGCGCTGAAGCGGCTGGCCACTGTCGACGGCGCGCAGGTGATCATGCTGCAGGAGGTCTGTGCCGGGGATCTCGCCTCGGCGCGGAAGGAACTGGGCAACGGGTGGCGCAGCACCTTCCGGACGTACGCCTACCGCGACGCCCGGGGGCGGCAGACAGAGGTCCGGTGCGCAGAGCGGCGTCAGGGACAGGCGGGCTTCGCGATCCTCGCCTCGTCGCCGCTGTCCCGTGTCGCGGTGGTGCCCTCGCGGCAACCGGCCGTCGGACTGCGCAGGGGCATCCTCTGTGCCACGGTCGCCTCCCACGGCGTCCAGGTGTGCAATGCGCACCTGACTCTGCCCGGCAGCGATCGGGCGCACCCGGACTGGGAATACCGTGACGACCAGCTCTCGTCGCTGGTGGGCGCGGCGGACTCGCGCACGGTGTTCGGCGGGGATCTGAACAGCGCGCCGCCTTCGGCCGGGAGCCAGGACAGCTGGATCTGGCCGTACGACATGTACCGCGGCTACCGGGAGTGCGACCAGGAGACGGCCTCCTCGCGCAGCGGCCGGGCCACTCATCTCACCGGGCACAAGGTGGACTACCTGTTCACCGCATTGCCGCGAACGCATTGCTCGGTACAGGCGACCGCGGCCTCGGACCACCTGGCGCTGGTCATGGGAGTCAGGGCCCGCTGACGAAGAGGCCGGTCGCCCTGCTGCGCGTCAGTAGCCGAGGTGCTGCGCCGGGGCCGGTGAGGCGTAGGCGCTCACCACACTGAACGTGACCGCGGTCCGCTGGGACTTGTTGCCGCCCATGTCTACCGCATAGCACTCCACGGTGTGCGGCCCCTCGGTCCAGGACCAGCCCGATTCCCACGACCAGCTGCTGTCCGGGGCCACGGGTGCCATGCCGAGCGGCATGCCCTCCTCCACGAACTCCACGTGCACCGCGCCCTGCGCATACCCCATGAGGCCGATGACCGGGCCCGGCACCTGCTGACCGGGAGCCGGTACCGAGATGACAGGGGCCGGGGCCGAGGGGTTGACCGTCTGCTGCACCGGGAGCTGTCCGCCGGATGCCGCGTGCAGGCCCGGGGACGGGGAGCCCTGCGCCTGGACGGTGAAGGCGACCTCGGTCGCGGGTGAGGCGAAGCCGGTGGTGTCCACCGCGAAGATGCGGACGTCATGCTGCCCCTTGGACCAGGGCCTACCCAGCTCCCAGGACCAGCTGCCGTCGGGCGCGGCCTTGGGCGAGCCCAGGAACTTTCCGTGCTCCCAGATACTCACCCGCACAGCGCCCGGCGCTGAGCCGCTGAATCCGACCGTCGGCGTGTGGACCTGCTGGCCGGGCGACGGGGTGAAGACCATCGGGGCGGGGAACGACGAGCGCACCTGGGATGTCGCCTTCAGGTAGCCGTCGATGGCGGACCTGTCGGCGTCGGGCTGCTCATGGCCATTGCCGACGTAGCCGAGGCGCGGTGCCATGCCGTCGATGAGGAAGTTGATGAGTCCCATGAGCATGGGCACGTTTCTCCTGGTCACCTGGGTGTGATCGGAGATGAAGGGAGAGTCGCTGAAGATGAAGTTGAAGTTTTCGTAGCCGTTGAAGAGGCCGAGGAACGGCTCGACCTGCACCGGGTACTGCTCGTCCTGCGGCGAGGAGAGCACGTAGATGTTGGCTCCGCGGTTCGCCCCGGCGCGGACCAGGTCGGGGATCGCATTGTCGAGGACGCGGATGTTCATCTCCGTGACCTGGCCCATCATGAACTCCGCGACCGACGGGTGCTTCTCCAGATAGGTGCCGATCATGAACTGCGGGACGATCGACACAATGTTCCGGAAGCCGTACTTCAGGCCGAAGTAGAGCGCCGCGCTTCCGCCCTTGGAGCCGCCCCACATGGTGCACTGATCGGGGGTGAGGCCCAGCGAGTTCATCACATTGGATATGAGCGTGATGACGGACCGCTCCAGTTCGAAGTCCATCCCCTTGCACAGGTAGTAGCTGTTCTGGCCGTCGAACTGGTCTCGGATCCACAGGATGTTGGACCGGAGATTGTCGAAGACCCCGTTCGACCACCCGTAGTCGTCGGGCGCGGCAAAGTTGGCGAAGACGACCACCAGGTGCTGGCTGCCCTTCTTCGCATGGGCGAACCTGTACTGAACCGGGTACTTCCCGGAGGCTTCGATGCCACTGTGCGGGGCGCCGCCGGAGGGTGCGTTGGACATGGTTCGGGAACTCCGATCTCGTGGGGATCCTCACACGGCATCGGCGCGCTCGGCACGCCTCCACACGGTGCGAGCGGCGGCGTCAGTAACGCCTCTCGACGTACGAGGCGTTTGCCGGCACCGCAAACGCGTTCACCACGGTGAAGGGGAGCAGGCTCCGCGGGGACTCGTTGCCGGCCACATCCACCGCAACGTACTCGACATTGTGCGGGCCTTCGGGCCAGGCCCAGCCTGCCTCCCAGGACCAGCTTCCGTCGGGCCTGACCGGCGCCACACCCAGGGGTGTGCCGTTCTCGCGGAAGGACACCTGAGCGGCGCCCTGCGCGTACCCCATGAATCCGACCGTCGCACCCACCACCTGTTGGTGGGCCACCGGGGAGGTCACGACCGGCGCGGCCGGCAGACTCGGTGTCGGTGCGAAAGCGGGGTCCAGGGCGGTGAAGACCACTTCGGTGCGCGCGCTATGAAACTTGTTGGCGTCCACTGCGAAGAGCCTGATGACGTGCTTCCCCCTGGCCCAGGTCTTCTCCGGTGCCCAGCTCCAGCTGCCGTCGGGGAGCACCTGCGGCGAGCCGAGGTACTTGCCGTTCTCCCACATGCTGACGCGTACAGCACCCGGGGCGCTTCCGGCGAAATGGACGGCATTGCCCGGCAACTCCTGATGGGGCACCGGCGTCGAGACCACGGGTGCCGGGAACGTATCGCCGCGCATCTGGGAGGTGGACGAGAGATAGGCGTCGATGGCGGACGTGTCGCGCTCCGGCTGCTCCTGGCCGTTGCTGACCACGCCTATGCGCGGAGTGATTCCGTCGACGAGGAGATTCAGAAGCCCCATCATGGTCGGGAGATTCCGCAGGGTGACTTTTCCGTGACTCGCGATCAGGGGAGAGTCGTTGTAGATGAAATTGAAGTTCGTGTATCCCTGGAAAAGTCCGAGGAAGGGTTCGACATGGCGCGTGTACTGCTCGTCCTGGGGTGACGAGATCAGATAGACATTTGCATCGCGATACGTCCCAGCCCGCACTACGTCTGGGAGCACGGAGTCGAGGATGTGCACCTTCTCGTCCGTCACCTCGCCCATCATCAACCGGGCCGCACCCGGCATCGATTCCTTGACGAAAGTGCCGATCCTGAACTGGGGCACACTCGCCACCACGTTGCGGAAGCCGTACTTCAATCCGAAGTACAGCGCTGCCGTGCCGCCCTTCGAGCTGCCGAACATGGTGCAGTCGTCAGGTGTCAGAGCAAGTGCGTTCATGACGCGCGAGATGAGTTCGATGACGGACCTCTCCAGCGAGAAGTCCATCCCCTTGCACAGGTAGTAGCTGTTCTCGCCGTCGAACTGGTCACGGATCCAAAGGATGTTGGCGCGGGTCTTGTCGAGCACTCCGTTCGCCCATCCCCATTCACCGGGGGCATTGAGATTCGCGAAAACGACGACGAGATGCCGGTTTCCGTTCTTCGCGTGGGAGAACCTGTACTCGAGGGGAACGGACCCGGAGGCTTCGACACCGCTGAGCACGGCACGCCCGTTCGGGGCTGCGTTAGACATGTACGGAATCCACTTCCTGCCTGTACGGCTCGGCTGTAGCGCTGCTCATCAGCTGCCGGGGCACCACGGCGCGGCCGTGGAGGGCCCGCTCCCTCGCCTGGGCGGAGTTGTAGCCGGAGCTGTAAGGCGTCACCGTCCCGACGGCCGGTGCCATCGCCTGCGCAGCGTCCAGGTCTCCGCCGGCGATCAGAATCCGGTCGGCGAGCCTGGCCGAGGCGTAGCCGTCGTCCAGGTCACAGAACTCCTGCTGGAACCAGCGATAGCGGTCTGCGTAGTCCTCCTGGATCCGGTCGACGTCCCGGATCGCGGAAATCAGCTCGTCGGATTCGAAGACCAGCGGACCCGGGGCGCTCGCCTCGAAGTCGAAATAGAAACCACGCAGCGTGTCGCGGTAGTGGTCCAGGTCGTAGGTGAAGAACAGGATCGGACGCCCTGTGTTGACGAAGTCGAACATCAGGGACGAGTAGTCCGTGATCATCACATCGGCGATGAGCGACAGGTCGGCCATGTCCGGATAGTCGGAGACGTCGTAGACGAAGCCGTCCCCGGCGCCCGGAACCGGGTCCACCACATTCGGATGGCGACGCACCATCAGCACATGATCCGCGCCGAGCCGCTCCCGCGCGTCGTCGAGATCGATACGGAAGTCGAACTTGTACTTCCCGGGTGCGTAGAACTGGTCGTCGCGCCATGTGGGGGCGTACATGATGACGCGCTTGCCCGGCGGCAGCCCGATGCGCCGACGGATCTCCATGGCCCTTCGGCCTGTGTCATGACGTCTCAGGATGTCGTTGCGCGGGTAGCCGCACTCGACCATTTCGCCGGGGAACCTGAAGGCCCTCTGAAGGATCGGAGTGGAGAAGCTGTTGGGCGATATGAGCATGTCCCAGTTCTGGACTTCTTTCTCGACCCGCTCCAGATACCGCTGGTCCGCGAAATGCACCGATTCGATGTCATGGCCGATGCGCTTGAGCGGCGTTCCGTGCCAGGTCTGGACGACGACCTGATCCGGGCGCTTCTGGAACCAGTCCGGGAGGTGGTTGTTGGCGACCACATAGCGCGAGGTCGCCAGGGCCTCGTACCACTCCGGCGACCACATGCGCACGGGTCTCGCGGTCGGAGGCACCTCGACCTGGTCGTCGCGCACCACCCAGAGATGCTCCAGTGCGACCCCGCGCCGGACCATCTCCTCGTGCACCGCCCGGGGACTGTCCGAGTACTGCGTTCCCTTGAAAGCATCGAAGAGCACCGCCGGCCGAATGTCCTGACGCCGCGCCTGTGGGTACGTCCTGGTCCGGAGCAGCTTCTGCCGATACGGCCCCCGGGCCTCCTCGGGCATCGCGGACTGCACGAGCAGCGAGAGCCTGTCGTAGGCCTCGGCCTGGAGTTCGTATCCTCGGTCGCCCTGCTCCATGTTCTGGGGCATGGACTCGATGAGCTCCTGCTCGATCTTGATCATGAGGTCCGGTGAGCGGTCGTCCGGGGCCACGACGGAGGGGTCCTGACGACGCAGGAAGAAGTCCCAGCGGCCCGCGGCGAGAGGGATGGCGCCCGCCAGCGTCCTCATCGCGGCGGGGGTGAGGACACAGCGGAACCTGTTTCCGTCCCACTGGATCGGCACGGCCCGTTCGGCGCCATGAGCACGGGAGCGGACGACCACGTGGGCGGCGACCCGTTCGGCAGGACCGAGCAGGTCGGCACAGGAGTAGCCGCAGATGAGCTCCAGTGCGCCGTCCTCGAGCCAGGCACCGTCCGAGAGGAGGGGCAGGGCAGCGCGCTCGAACAGCACCACATAACCGGAACCGTTCCGGTGAACGACGATCTCGCGGTCGCCATCCTCTGTCTGCAGAGAAGCCGGCATGCGGTAGTGGCCGTCCTGGGTCTCCTCGGCCATCACCGGGTAGAGCGGCGCCTTGCGCCCCTCCATGTGCACGGTGACCTTCCAGCCGTTGCTGCCCATGGTCCACGCCTGCGGCACCGCATCGCCCGTGGCCCGCGAGCCGGGCACCACGTTGGCCAGTGGGACACGGGTGACGAAGGTGCACCAGCCGTCGCCGCCGGGCTGGAAACTCAGCCAGGAATCATGGCGGCCCGCACCATTCATGCTGGTGACGCGGAACTTGCCCCACTCAGGAACCTTCGGACCGAGATAGACGCCGCCGATCTCCAGATGCTCGCCGACGACACGGTGCCTCGTGATGCGACACCGGACGACCTCCACCCGGAGCTTCAGACTGCCCTGCACGAACAACGGGACGATACGGGTGTTCTTGTCGACATACCGGTACGGCGGGTTGGCCGCCGTGCCGGCGCCACCGCGGCCGATGCTCTTGTAGCGGAACAGCCCGCGGCTGAACACACCGGCTGCGACATCCCAGGTTCCCTCGACCCACTCACCCTTCTTTTTCAGCCGGGTGGTGTCGAAGCGGCTCTCGAAGCCCGCCCAGTCGTAGCAGTAGCGGTTCTGGTTGGAATGCTCGGTCGCCTGGGGGTAATACGTTGTTTTGGCCAGGTTGACGAGGGTGCTTCCGGTCTTCTTGTTGCGCAGTGCCAGCATTTTCGTTGACATGTGCCGCTTGTGCACATTGATGAAGCGCACATAGGCGGAACCGGTCAGCGTCAGCCACTCGCCGTTCCACTGCACCCCGGTGGCCGAGCTGTAGGGCGACAGTTCCTTGTCGAGCCGGTAGTCACGCTTGTAGAGACCCGTTTTGCGGTTCCCCAGATGCGGATAGTTCAGGTACCGGTGCAGTCGGCGGCGTACCGGAAGCGGTCCGCCCTTGCGCTCGAACTCGATGACGTCGAGCAGTTCATCGAGCTGCCCCTGGTGGACGAGGAGCCACTTGATGCGGGCGTCCGCCGGAAGTTCTTCGATGATGTCCTCGTCCGCCTCGCCCAGAAACTCCTGGGCCCAGTGCATGAAGGCATCGCGATATTCCTCGTCGGCGTCGGGAAGCACCTTCAGATGGAGCATGAGGTCCGACTTGAGGCAGGCGAGGTCGTACTTGCGCTTGTGGTCCCTGAACGACCGCGACCGGTGCTGCCCGAGGAAGCGGCTCACGGACTGCACGGCGGCGACCCGGTCGCGCAGATTGCTGAGCTCGGTGTGCCGCTGGGTGATCGAAGGGGCGGCTCCGCCTTCCCGGCGGCGCCAGAAGTACACGATGTCGGTGATGACATCGACCTTCTGCGCCCGGAAGTGGGCGAACATGTTCACCCAGGAGTCCTCGTACATGACTCCTTCGGGGAACTGAATGAAGTGATAGTCCCAGAAAGAGCGGCGGAACACCTTGTTCCAGACGGTTCGGTCGTAGATCAGCGCCTCGAACCGGGTGATGTGTGTTCCACGGCGGTCGCGCTGCATCGGCCCCTTGTGAAGGGGAGACTGCCACTTCGTGGTGGAGTTCATCATCTGGACATTGCCCGAAACGAAATCCGAACCGGACTCCGTGAGGGTGCGGATGAGCAACTCGTAGGCGTATTCCGGAATGACGTCGTCACCATCGGCGAAGACCAGGAACTCACCTGCCGGATGCATGGCGCGAAGACCGGTATTGCGAGCGTGGCCGGGACCGTGCGACTCCTGGCGTATCACCCGAAAGCGGGGGTCCCGTGCGCAGAATTCCTGAGCGATCTGGGTGGACTGATCGGTCGAGCCGTCATCAACCATGATGACTTCGAACTCACGGAACGTCTGGCGTGCGATGGACTCCAGGCACTCTGCAAGATAGATCTCAACATCCTGAAACGGGACGATGACACTCAGTCGCGGCCCGTCGACCATGCTTCACACTCCAGTTCACGGCAGCGGAGCGCGCCAGCGCCGCCACCAATATCCAACTCTGCGCACCGCCTTCGCCGAGCCATGGGGGGCCCACGGTCGGACCGAACCGACCACTGGTCGCTCAACTCTTGAAACTGTTGCGTCAGACGCAAATCTTAAGTGAACATTAAAGGATGTCAACGCGCAGGTTCCGTAAGGGCCCACGAAACACTCTGGACATCTGAGAGTGATTGAAGTCATGGCGTTCCCCGTACAACCCTTACGGGGCGTCATGAATGCGCCGCAGATTGCCTACTGAGCGTGAAAGAGAGGCCGGTCGGCTCTTCTCAGAGGGTCTGCCACTCCGCGAGCGTCAGTCCCGGGCCGTCCGTCTGCCGGGCCACTCGAGGTTCCCCACTGCCGTCGATCACGGCCATGACCACCCTGCCGAAGACGTCCTCAGCCAGCGCCGGCGTACCCGAACAGGACATTCCGGTGTCCGACCACCACATGCCGTTGCTCTCGCCCTCGGTCACTCCCACACCGATCACCGCTGTGCCGTTCGCCCCCCGGTGAGCCAGCAAGGTGCAGTCATAGCCGTCCACGAACGCGCGCACCGTCGAATGGGGACCGTCGCCCGGAGCCCCACCGAGCGGCATGGGCCATCCTCCGGCCCGGTACGCCACCACACCGAGGCCTGCGGGGTCGGTCCAGTAGTAGGTGGCCCGGTCGGGACCCGTCTCCAGACCGGCCGCCGTGCCGGGGCACACCGCGAACCGTGAGGGCTGCGCTTCGCCCCACGGCCCGCCGGGCTTCTGCTGGCCCCAGTGCGCCGTACCCAGCTGCGTCGACGCGAAGATCTCGACGTGGTCCGTCGAGAGAGCGACGATCGCCGGAGCGGACTCGATGCCGCTGCCCCCGAGGTCCTCCCAGGCCCGCCATTTGCCGTCGGGCTGCTCACGGCGGAGAGCAAGACCGCCACGACCGTTCGGCAGACAGATGTGCACTACGCCCGACGGCGTCACCACGCCGACCGGCACGCCGATCCCACGGGCCGATTCCGCATCCTTGTGCGGGTTGCCGAGGGAGCGCCACTGCGAGACCGGACGGCCCGTCTGGTACTGGATGGCATACGTGATATCGACCACCGCCGACTTGCCGGCAGCACGCCGCTCGCGACGGGCGATGAAATGCACATAGCCGTTGCTGTCCTGCACGAGGGACAGGTCGGTCAGATGCGGCGCCGCGATGAACTCGGGACCGGTCCACCTCGGACCACCGGGGCGCTGCTCGGTCCATCGCTGCAGACCGCCCTCGGCCGAGGCGTACACCGTGAGCCGGCCATCTTTGCCCCGGGTGAGCCATGCGCCCCGAAGCGCACGAGAGCCGGCGGAAGCCCTTGAAGTCTCACGAGTGCCGTGCTCCAGCATGGGTCTGCAGCCACCTTCCAGAACTGACATCCGACGACTCGCGCAATATTTCGAATCTGCCACATCTTAAACCCCCGTATCCAAAGGCGTTCCAAAGCTGTGGCCTGTCACAACGAAGCCCCTCCGAGATCCGGAAGTCGCCGGTCCACCACACACAGCTTCACGTCACTCGTACGCACATCCGATGGACTGTCTATAGTGCACAGTCACCAGGAAAAGACGGACCGGCCCCTCCCCCCACCCGAGTCCACCCCACCCAGCCCTACCGGGCGACGAGACAAGGGACTCGAGCAGGATGAGCCACGACGCCATGCCCCCGGGCCCGCGCGCCTCCCGACGAGCAGGAACTACGCAGCAGGGCCGCAAGAAGGACCGAAAGCGTCGCCGCGGCCTGAAGATCACCCTCGGCATCCTGCTCGTGCTGCTCCTCGCCGCCGGTGGCACCTTCTGGTGGCTGTACAGCAGCCTCGACGGGAACATCAAGGGCGTCGACATCAACAAGGCGCTCGGGGACGACCGCCCGGAGAAGCTGCCCACCAGCGGTCAGAATCTGCTCGTGCTCGGCTCCGACTCACGTGCCGGTGCCGAGAACAAGGAGCTGGGGGGCGGCGGCAGCGTCAGCGGCGCACGGTCCGACACCGCGATGGTGGTGCACATACCCGAGGGCCGGCAGCAGGCCGTCGCCGTGTCCATTCCGCGCGACACCCTCGTCACCCGGCCCGAGTGCACCAAGGCCGACGGCTCGAAGACGCCGTCCGCGAACCGCGTGATGTTCAACTCCGTCTACTCGCAGGTCGGTCCGGCCTGCGTGGTCAAGACCGTAGAGAAGATGTCCGGGGTCCGGATCGACCACTACCTGGAGATCAACTTCGCCGGGTTCAAGGACCTGGTGGACGCCATCGGCGGGGTCACGGTCGATGTCCCGCAGGACATCCACGACACTTCGTCCGGTCTCGACCTCACGGCAGGCCCGCACAAGCTCGACGGCACCCAGTCCCTCGCATACGTCCGCACCCGGCACGGCATCGGCGACGGCAGCGACCTGGGCCGGATCGGGCTCCAGCAGCAGTTCCTCCTCGCGCTGCTGAGTGAGGTCAAGTCGCAGGATCTGCTGGGCAGTCCGACGAACTCGTACAAGATCGCCAACTCGGCCACCAAGTCTCTGACCACCGACTCCGGGCTCGCCTCGCTGAAGTCCCTCGCGGAGTTCGCCCGGTCGATGAACGGCGTGGACCCGAGCACGATGGAAACGATCATGCTTCCGGTCGCGTACGACAAGCAGGACCCCAACCGGGTGGTGGCCGCCCAGCCGCAGGCCGGTGACCTCTGGAAGGCGATCCGCAAGGACGACACGATCCCGGAGTCCGCGAAGAAGTCCCCCGCCACCGGCGGCTGACGGGCCGTGCGGCGGCCGGTGCGTGACACCCTTTTGGCATGCTGACCGAACGGACCCTGGTGATCGTGGACGCGGCCAATGTGGTCGGGTCGGTGCCGGACGGCTGGTGGCGGGACCGGCGCGGGGCGGCCGAACGGCTGCGGGACTCCCTGGTCCCGTTCGCCGCGGCCGGTCTGCCCGGGCACCCCGGCCCCGTCGAGCTGGTGCTGGTCGTCGAGGGCGCGGCCCATGGCATCGCATCGGTGCCGGGCGTACGGGTGGAGTCGGCGCCCGGCAGTGGGGACGACCGGATCGTCGACCTCGTCGTCGCCGAGGCGGCCCCTCCTGCGGACCGCGACTGTGTCGTGGTGACGGCCGACCGGGAGCTGCGGCAGCGGGTCGAGGCGTACGGGGCGAAGTGCGCAGGCCCCCGTACCGTACGGCCGCTGCCGCCTCACAAGGACTGACCTACGGCCGGCCGACGGCGTCTTTGATGCGGCTGTGCCGACGCCCGTACGAGAAGTAGATGATCACCCCGAGGGCCATCCAGATGGCGAACCGGAGCCACGTCTCCGCCGGCAGGTTGAGCATCAGCCACACCGAGGCGGCCACCGAGAGGATCGGGATCAGCGGCACCCACGGGGTGCGGAACGCGCGATGCAGCTCAGGACGGGTGCGGCGCAGCACGAGAACGCCCAGGGCGACAACCACGAATGCGAAGAGCGTGCCGATGTTCACCAGCGTCGCCAGCTCGTTGATGCTGGTGAAACCGGCCACGATCGCGATGATCACGCCGAGCAGGACGGTCGGGCGGTACGGGGTGCCGAACTTCGGGTGCGTCTTGGAGAAGAACCGCGGAAGCAGCCCGTCACGGCTCATCGCGAAGAACACCCGGGTCTGACCCAGCAACAGGATCATGCACACCGTCGTGAGGCCGACCGCGGCTCCGAAGCTGATGACGCCCGCGTAGAAGGGGTGCCCGACGGCCTTGAAGGCGTCGGCCAGCGGGGCGCTCACGGACAGTTCGGTGTAGTGCTGCATGCCGGTGACCACCAGCGACACGGCGACGTAGAGCACCGTGCAGATGAAGAGCGAGGCGAGGATGCCCCGCGGCATGTCGCGCTGCGGGAGCTTGGTCTCCTCGGCAGCGGTGGCCACGACATCGAAGCCGATGAAGGCGAAGAAGACGACGGAGGCGGCGGTGAAGATGCCCAGGACGCCGAAGTTGGTCGGTGCGTAGCCGAACATCAGCTGGATCAGCGGCGCGTTCAGTCCCGAGCCGGACGTCTGCGGCTCAGCCGGCGGGATGAAGGGTGAGTAGTTGGCGGCCTTGATGAAGAAGAGCCCCGCGATGATCACGATCAGGACGACGGCCACCTTGATGGCGACCACAACGGTCGTGACCCGGGCGGAGAGCTTCATGCCGAGCACCAGGATGACGGTCAGGACGAGTACCAGGACGAAGGCCAGGATGTCGAAGCCGAATCCTGTTGCCGCATCCGGCCCGGCGATCACGTCGGGCATGTCCCAGCCGACGTTGTCCATCAGCGAGCGGACGTAGCCGGACCAGCCGACGGCCACCACCGCTGTGCCCAGGGCGAATTCCAGCACGAGGTCCCAGCCGATGATCCAGGCGATCAGTTCACCGAGCGAGGCGTACGCGAAGGTGTACGCGGATCCCGCGACCGGAACGGTGGAGGCGAACTCGGCGTAACAGAGCGCGGCCAGGGCGCAGACGATGGCGGCGGCAACGAAGGCGAGTGCGGTCGCGGGCCCAGCCGATTCCTTCGCCACTTTGCCGGTGAGGACGAAGATGCCGGTGCCGATGATGACGCCCACTCCGAAGACGGTGAGGTCCAGCGCGGAGAGGGACTTCTTGAGAGCGTGCTCCGGCTCCTCGGTGTCACGGATGGACTGTTCCACCGTCTTGGTCCGGAACAGCCCGCCTTTGGTGGGTGGTGTGTCCTGCTGCGCAGTCACCGGCGTACCTCCACGCACTCGTCGTGAACGCCATGATTGGGACATCACCGGGGGCGCAGGGCTCCACGTCGAGCGATTTCACGCGAATGGGCCGGTCGGACCACTCGTAGAGGGTGGTCCGACCGGCCCATCGGCCGTATCGCTCGTCGCTCGTTCGGACCCGTGCGGGCACGGGTCCGTGTCGGCCAGTCAGTCCCGGGCGGGCTCGATCACGGAGCGCGTACGGGCGTCGCTGTCGTAGCGGCCGTCCAGCTTGGAGACGAGACCGGTGACCTGACGGGCGATGTCCGGCGCGGTCAGCCCGATCTCCGCCATGACCTCCTTGCGGGAGGCGTGGTCGAGGAAGCGCGGCGGGATACCGAAGTCGCGCAGCGGTACGTCGACTCCGGCGTCGCGCAGCGCCTGGGCGACGGCGGAGCCGACACCGCCGGCCCGGCTGTTGTCCTCGACGGTGACGACGACACGGTGCTGTTCGGCGAGCGGGGCCATGGCCTCGTCGACCGGCTTGACCCAGCGCGGGTCGACGACCGTCGTCGTGATGCCCTGGGCGTCCAGCAGATCGGCGATCTCCAGGCACATCGGGGCGAGCGCGCCCACGGAGACCAGGAGGACGTCCGGGCGGGCGGTGTCGGCCCTGCGGAGCACGTCCATGCCACCGACCCTGCCGACGGCCTTCACGGACGGGCCGACCGCACCCTTGGAGAAGCGGACCACGGTCGGGGCGTCGTCGACCTCGACGGCCTCGCGCAGCTGGGCACGGACCTGGTCGGCGTCGCGCGGGGCGGCGATCCGCAGGTCGGGCACGCACTGCAGGATCGACATGTCCCACATGCCGTTGTGCGAGGCGCCGTCGGTGCCGGTGATTCCCGCCCGGTCCAGGACGAACGTGACACCGCACTTGTGCAGGGCGACATCCATCAGCACCTGGTCGAAGGCCCGGTTGAGGAACGTGGCATACACCGCGAAGACGGGGTGCAGTCCGCCGGTGGCCAGGCCCGCCGCGGAGACCGCGCCGTGCTGCTCCGCGATGCCGACGTCGTAGATCCGGTCCGGGAATTCCTTCTCGAACTTGGTGAGACCGACCGGCTGGAGCATGGCCGCGGTGATCGCGACGATGTCCTTGCGCTCCTTGCCGAGCTTGACCATCTCCTCGCCGAAGACCGAGGTCCAGTCGAGGCCGGAGGTGGCGACGGGGAGACCGGTGTCGGGGTGGATCTTGCCGACGGCGTGGAAGCGGTCGGCCTCGTCGAGGAGGGCGGGGGTGTAGCCGCGGCCCTTCTCGGTGAGGCAGTGCACGATGACCGGCCCGCCGAAGCGCTTGGCCCGCTGCAGGGCGGACTCCAGGGCCTCGATGTCGTGGCCGTCGATCGGGCCTACGTACTTCAGGCCGAGGTCCTCGAACATGCCCTGCGGGGCGATGAAGTCCTTCAGCCCCTTCTTGGCGCCGTGCAGCGTCTCGTACAGCGGCTTCCCGACGACGGGAGTGCGCTCCAGGATGTCCTTGCCGCGGGCCAGGAAGCGCTCGTAGCCGTCGGTGGTGCGCAGGGTGGCGAGGTGGTTGGCAAGGCCGCCGATGGTCGGGGCGTAGGAGCGCTCGTTGTCGTTGACGACGATGACGAGCGGGCGGTCCTTGGCGGCGGCGATGTTGTTCAGCGCCTCCCAGGCCATACCGCCGGTGAGAGCGCCGTCACCGATGACCGCGACGACGTGGTCGTCCTTCTTGAGCACCTCGTTGGCCTTGGCGAGGCCGTCGGCCCAGCCGAGGACGGTGGAGGCGTGCGAGTTCTCGATGATGTCGTGGTCGGACTCGGCGCGCGAGGGGTAGCCGGACAGGCCGCCCTTGCTCTTGAGCTTCGAGAAGTCCTGGCGACCGGTGAGGAGCTTGTGTACGTAGCTCTGGTGGCCGGTGTCGAAGAGCACCTTGTCCTTCGGCGAATCGAAGACCCGGTGCAGGGCGATGGTCAGCTCGACCACACCCAGGTTGGGGCCGAGGTGGCCGCCGGTCTTCGAGACTGCTTCGACGAGGAAGGTCCGGATCTCCTCGGCGAGCTGTTCCAGCTGCTCAGGACTGAGCCGGTCCAGGTCGCGCGGTCCCCCGATGCGGGTCAGCAGGGCCACCCGTGCCTCCTTGCGTTTGAGCTGGTCTAGCGTGCCGGTCCGCTGAGTCTAATGTTCCGTCCCGGGCCGAGGTCATCGGGAGGTGCTTTCCGGTGCGGATCGGCGCGTGCGTACATACGAACACGCAGGTGCCCGGCACCACGAAGGGTGCCGGGCACAGGCGCGGGTTCCGCGGTCAGGCGCGGCCCGCCGTCTTCTGGGTCTTGCGGGTGACGGCATCGATGACGACCGTGGCGAGCAGCACACCACCGGTGATCATGTACTGGATCGGCGAGGCGATGCCCTGCAGGGCAAGGCCGTACTGGATCGAGATGATGACCAGCACACCCAGCAGCGCGTTCCAGGTGCGGCCACGGCCACCGAAGAGGCTGGTGCCACCGATGACGGCCGCCGCGATGGCGTTCATCAGGAGCTCACCGCTGCCCGCGCCCTGGTTGGCGGCAGTGATCTTGGAGGCCATGAAGAGTCCGCCGATGGCGGCGAAGGTGCCGGAGATCGCGTAGACCGAGGTCCGGACCATCACCACATTGATACCGGCGCGGCGGGACGCCTCGACGCTGCCGCCGAGCGCGAAGATCTTGCGACCGTACGAGGTGCGACGCAGTACGAAGTCGGTCGCGACCAGCACGACCAGGAAGATCACCACGGCGAGCGGCAGACCCTTGTACTGGTTGAACATGATCGCGGCGGCGAACGCCACCACGGCCAGTCCGGCCGTACGTATGACGATCTCACCGAGCGTGCGGGAGGGGACGCCCACCGCCTCACGGCGACGGCTGTCGAAGAAGGCCGACAGGAAGTACGCCGCGACCGCGACCACGGCGAGGCCGTAGCCGGCCGCGACATCGGTGAAGTAGTAGCTGGTCAGCTTGGCGACCAGGCCCTCGGAGTCGAGGTTGATGGTGCCGTTGGAGCCGAGGATCTGGAGCATGAAGCCGTTCCAGAACAGCAGACCGGCCAGGGTGACGGCGAAGGCGGGGACGCCGATCTTGGCGAAGATGTAGCCGTGGATCGCACCGGCCACGGCGCCGGTGATGATCGCCAGGATCAGGGCCAGCCACTCGGACATGCCGTGAGTGACACTGAGCACGGCGAAGGAGGCGCCCGCGACACCGCTGACGGAGCCGACCGAGAGGTCGATCTCGCCGAGCAGCAGGACGAAGACAATACCGACCGCGATCATGCCGGTGCCCACCATGGCGACCGAGATGTCCGAGAGGTTGCCCGCGGTGAGGAAGTTCGAGTTGAGGCTCTGGAAGATGCCCCAGATGATGATCAGGCCGAGGACGACGGGGATCGAGCCCAGGTCGCCGGCCTTCATCTTGCGCTTGAACTCGCCGAGGTAGCCGGCGATGCCCTGCTCGCGGACGAGCAGCCGGGGGTCGACGGCGGTGACGGAGCCTGCCGCCGCGGCGGGGTTCTCGGCGGGCGCGTCGGCCGTCTTCGCCAGTATCGGCTTGGAGGTGTTGTCGGTGCTCACTTCTGGGCCTCCCCGTTGCGCGCCGCGCGACGGGTCACGGCATTGTCCGTGGCGCCCGTGATCGCGGAGATGATCTCTTCCTGCGAGGTGGTCGCGACGTCGAAGACGCCGTTGTTACGACCCAGCCGGAGCACGGCCACCTTGTCGGCGACCGCCTTGACGTCGGCCATGTTGTGGCTGATGAGGATCACCGCGTGGCCGCGCTCGCGCAGCCGCTCGACCAGGTCGAGGACCTGTGCGGTCTGCTCGACACCGAGGGCCGCGGTCGGCTCGTCGAGGATGACGAGCTTGGGCTCACCGAGCATCGACCGGGCGATGGCCACCGTCTGGCGCTGACCGCCGGAGAGTGAGGCGATCGGGATACGGACGCTGGGGATACGGATCGACAGCGTGCTGAGGAGCTCGCGGGAGCGGCGCTCCATCTCGACCTCGTTGAGGACTCCGAACTTACGGAGCTCCCTGCCGAGGTAGAGGTTGCCGACGACATCGATGTTGTCGCAGAGCGCGAGGTCCTGATAGACGGTCGCGATGCCCAGGGCCTGGGCGTCGTGCGGCCGGTTGATCTGGACGGACCTGCCATCCCATTCGATGACTCCGTCATCGATGGGGTGGACTCCGGCGATCGTCTTGACCAGCGTTGATTTTCCGGCGCCGTTGTCACCCACCAGGGCGACCACCTCGCCTGCGTGGACCTCGAGCTCTACATCGGTGAGCGCCTGAACGGCACCGAATCGCTTGGAGACCCCTCGCAACGCCAACACGGGCGTAGCGGACACGTGAACCATCTCCTTCGCCGCCTGACCGGCGGGGATGCCGCGCCCGGGGAAGGCGCGGTGGTCGAGCAGAAGAGAACAGAAGAATGCGGAAGCGTTCCGTCCGGCGCCCCACCCGATAGCGGGACGGTTGATGTGCGGGGCGCCGGACAGGCTTCCATGGGTGCAAGTCGCAGAGAGTCAGCGGACTTGCTGCCGGACCGTGGTCGATTCGCTCTGTACGTAGAGCGATTGCCCGACCACGCTCGCGGCGGGGGCGCAGATTACTTCAGGCCGAGCTTGTCGCAGGCGGCCTTGTAGTTGGCCGTGCAGATCTCGTCCAGCGTGTAGACGCCGTCCTTGAGGACGGTGTCCTTGATGTTGTCCTTGGTCAGCGAGACAACCGGCACCAGGAACGTGGGAATGCCCTTGTTGGTGGGGCTGTCGACCGTGGACGTGGCGATCGAGTCGAGCTTCTTGCCCTGGGCCAGCGCCACTGCCATCGAGGCGGCGGCCTCGCCCTCGGGGCCGTACGGCTTGTAGACGCTCATGAACTGCTCACCGGCGACGATGCGCTGCACACCGGCCAGCTCGGCGTCCTGACCGGTCACCGGCGGGAGCTTGGAGAGACCGGCGGCCTTGAGGGCGGTGATGATGCCGCCCGCCATGCCGTCGTTGGCGGAGTAGACGCCGTCGATCTTGCCCTTGCCGAGGGCCGAGATCGCCGCCTCCATGTTGGCGTTGGCGTTCTCCGGCTTCCACTCCTTGGTGTCGTACTCCTTGCCGACCTTGACCTTGCCGTCGAGCTCGGCCTTGGCGCCCTTCTTGAAGAGCGCGGCGTTCGGGTCGGTGATCGCGCCGTTCATCATCACGATCGTGCCGCCGTCGGCCTTGGAGCCCATGGCCTCCAGCAGGGCCTTGCCCTGGACGTGGCCGACCTCTTCGTTGTCGAAGGAGGTGTAGGCGTCGATCGGGCCCTCGGCGAGGCGGTCGAAGGCGACGACGGGGATGCCCGCGTCCTTGGCCTTCTTCACCGCGCCGGCTATGGCCTTGGAGTCCACCGAGTCGATGATCAGCGCATCGACCTTGTTGGTGATCATGGTGTCGACCTGCTGGGTCTGCACCGTGGCGTCCTGCTTGGCGTTGGCGTAGATGACCTTCGCCTTGCCGCCGGTGAGGTCGCTGATCTTCTTCTCGATGATCGGCCGGTCGAACTTCTCGTACCGGGCCGTCTGGTTCTCGGGAAGGAGCAGACCGATCTTGAGATCGTTGCCCTTCTTCGCGGAGCCGGTGTCCGTGGCCTTGTTGCCGGACTCCTTGGCGCTGCCGCAAGCGGCGAGCGAAACAGCCATCGCGGTGGCGGCAACGGCAACGGCGGCACGACGCATACGCGTGTTCATTCTCGAACCTCCCTGACGAGGCCGCGACGTTGCGGCCGAGGTGGCTGGAAGTCAACTCGGCCGCGAAGCCGACGTCAAGGAGTAAATACTTAACGAGATGACAACGGTGCCATTCGTTATCTAAGTGAAGGCAGGAGTGGCCGTCGGGAGGGTGCTCTCCAAAAGAGTCGAATCCCCCATCTCGCTCAGTACGAGAGCCAGCGCACCCAGCACCTCCGCCCGGGCTCCCAGCGCCCCGGGAAGGACGGAGAGCTGCCTTGCGGCACTGGGAATGGCGTAGCGCGACACCGAGTCGCGGATCGGCGCGAGCACCAGCTCGCCGGCCTCGGCGAGGGACCCGCCGAGGACCACTCGGCTCGGGTTGAGCAGGTTGCACAGGTTGGCGACACCGCTGCCGATGTGCCGTCCGACGTCCCCGATCACCCGGCGGCAGCCCGGATCGCCCTCCCGGGCCAGCTGGACCACCCGTTCCATGGTGAGATCGGGCCCGTGGCTCGGCCGGAGCAGGGGCAGGACGTACCGCGCGGCCGTGAAGGTCTCCAGGCAGCCGCGGTTGCCGCAGCGGCACACCGGGCCCGATTCGTCGAGCGTGATGTGTCCGATCTCACCGGCCGTGCCGCCCGGCCCCCGGTAGATGTGCCCGTCGATCACCAGACCGGCACCGACACCGCTCGCGACCTTGATGTACGCCAGGTCCTTGACGCCCCGGCCGCTCCCCCAGACCAGCTCGCCCAGCGCCCCGAGGTTGGCGTCGTTGTCGACGTACACCGGCACGCCGAGCCGCGCGGCGAGCTCCTCGCTCGGGTTGATGCCCGTCCAGCCCGGCAGGATCGACGTGGAGCCCAGCGTGCCGGACTCCACATCGATCGGGCCGGGAACGCCGAGGCCCACGCCGATCACCTTGCCCGGGCTGATGCCGGTCGTCTCGATCAGCCGGTTGACCAGCTGTTCCGCCCGTCCGAAGCCCTGCGCCGAAGAGGCATCGACATCGAGCGGCTCGGACTCCTCGGCGAGCACCTGGTGGGCGAGGTTGCCGACCGCCACCCGCAGATGCGTATGGCCGAAGTCGACCCCGATCACGATGCCCGCGTCACCGCTGAGCGAGACGCTGCGGGCCCGGCGGCCGCCCGCCGAGGTGGGGGTCACCTCTACGGTGCCGCCGTCCTTCAGTTCGCGAACGATATTGGAGACCGTTGCCGCGGAGAGGCCCGTGCTTCTGGCGATCTCCGCCTGGGTGAGCGAACCCGCCATACGCACGGCACGCACGACCCGCTCAAGGTTGGCGCGATGCAGAGATGTCTGCGACCCCGGAGTCTCCATCGACTCTCTCACTCCTGCCATTTTCTCCAACATGTGAACTCTAAGCTGACCTTTTTGGGGCACTCCCCGTCAAGACCTTGAGCAGTGGGAGCCTCGGATGAGCGGGCTGCCCCGGACGGGACGGCCGCGGAAAACAGACGAAACCGCCCGCCGGCACAGGGCCGGCGGGCGGTTTCGTCTGCGTACGAGGGCGGGCCGCTACTTCACCGCTCCCGCGGTCAGGCCCGCGACGACCTGACGCTGGAAGATGATGTAGGCCGCAAGGACCGGCAGCATCGCCATCACCAGACCGGCGAAGAGACCGGACCAGTCGCCCTTGTAGCCCTGGCTGTTGGCCAGTTCGACCAACCCCTGGGAGAGCACCCGATATTTCGGGTCGGTGTTGAGCACCGTGGGCAGCATGTACTGGTTCCACTGCCCGAGGAAGTTGAAGATGCCGACGCTGATCAGGCCCGGCTTCGCCATCGGCAGCATGACCTGGAAGAACGTCCGGGTGTGCGAGGCCCCGTCGAGCATCGCCGCTTCCGCCACCGAGGTCGGCAGCGTCCGGAAGAACGAGGTGAGGAAGAAGACGGTGAACGGCAGCGAGTACGCGATGTAGACCAGGATCAGTCCGTGTCGCGTGTTCAGCAGGCCCATGTTGTTCATCACGAAGAACAGCGGAACGAGCGCCAGGATGATCGGGAAGCTCATCCCGCCGATGAACAGGTAGTACAGGAAACGGTTCCCGGGAAAGTCGAACCGCGCCAGCACATATGCCGCCATCGAACCGAGCAGCAGCGTGCCGATGAGCGAACCGCCCACCACGATGACTGTGTTGAAGAAGTAATCGCTCATGTGCGCCTGGCTCCAGGCGCGCGACCAGTTCTCGAAGTGAAGCTTGTCGGGCAGCGCCCACGGCGTCGACAGGATCGAGTCGTCCGTCTTGAAGGACGCCATCACCGCCCAGAGCAGCGGCATGACGACCAGGATCGCCCAGATGATCAGCACGCCGTGCGAGAAGACGTTGAGGACGTTGCCCTCGCTGCTCTTCTCCTTCTTGCCGGCGGGTACCGACGCCTTGGACACGGGCACGAGGTCCGCCGCAGGCGCGGGAGGGGTGTCAGTGGTCTTCATCAGAACTCCAGCCGCTCGCGCCGGCCCAGTCGCATCACGATGGCCGCGAAGGCCATGGTGACGATGAGCAGTCCGACACCGATCGTCGTTGCGTATCCCGCCTGGCCGTCACGGAAGGCCGTCTGGTACACGTACAGCGGCAGAACCGTGGTCGAGTAGTCGGGACCACCGGGACCCACGGTCATGACCTGTACGGCAGTGAACGCCTCCACGCCGAGCGCCAGGATTCCCATGTAGACCCAGCCCGACTGCACCGTGTCCCAGAGCAGCGGCAGGGTGATCCGGAAGAACGTCGTGAAACGGTTGGCCCCGTCGAGGAGCGCCGCCTCGTAGAAGTCCTTCGGGATGGACGCCATGCCGGCGGAGAACAGCACGACGAAGAATCCGACCGTCGACCAGATCAGTACCGACATGACGCAGACGAGCGCGAGGCTCGGATCACCCAGCCAGTCCGGCTGGATGGAGCCGAGACCGATCCCCTTCAGCGTCGCGTTCAGCATCCCGTCGCGGGGGTTGAATGCGAACTGGAAGAGCAGGGCGACAATGACGATCGAGAGCACCTGCGGGAAGAAATAGGCGATCTTGTAGAAGCCCGAGCCCCGCACGCCGGCGACCGTGGCGTTCTTACGCCGCCGGCCGCCGACATTGAGCATGAAGGCGAAGAAAAGCGCAAGGCCCAGCGTCACCAGCGGCAGCAGCAGCACAAGCAACACGCTGTGCTGCAACGACTTCCAGAAGATGTCGTCCTTCAGCATCCTGGTGTAGTTGTCGAAGCCGACCATCTTGAAGTCCGGGCTCAGACCTGTCCAGTCCGTGAACGAATAGTAGATGGACTGGATGAACGGCCAAATGACGAAGACCGCGTACAACGCCAGTGGGACGATCAAGAACCCCACAATGAACCGGTACTTGCCGTGCTGCATCGTTTACCGACCCCGATCTTTCCGCGGGTGCCGCCGCTGGTGACGGTTGCTCACTGGTGCTTGTAGTGCTTGATGGACTGGTCCTTGGCCGCCGCGTCGGCGAAGGCCTGGATCTTCTTGATGGCTTCCGCCGGGGTCGCGCGGCCCGCCATCATCTCGCCGATGCCGGCGACGCCGATCTGCTCCTTCTGGAGCTTCACGTACCAGTCCTGCAGACGCGGGTTCACCACGTTGTCGCCGGCCTTCGTCAGCGCGTCGACGCCCGCCTGCATGGCCGTGGACAGGGTCAGACCGTCAGTGCCACCGTTGAAGGCGCTGAGGGACTTGACCTGCTTGGTGAAGTTCTTCGAGGACTCCTCGGAGAGCATGATGCGCAGCTGCTCCATGCCGCCCTCGGGGTTCTTCGCCTTGGCCGGGACGACGAAGGGCTCCCCGCCGGAGGCCCAGATGGTGCCGAACGGCATCTTGTCGGACGAGTCCAGGCCGGACGGCGCCGAGACCATCATCTTGAAGTCCTTGGGCGTGGTGGGCGCAGCCTCGTTCTCCACCCACGAACCGTTCGGGATGAAGAGCGCCTTGCCCTTGGTCCACTCGGTCTGCGACTGGATGTGGGTCAGACCCGGGGTGCCCTTGAGGATGTACCCCTTCTTGTACAGCTCGTAGTACGCCTCGAACGCCGCCTTGACCGCGGGGTCCTTCCAGGCGTTCGGCTCCAGGTTGTCGATCTTGTCGAGGACCTCCCGGCCACCGATCTTGGCGATGAACGGGTAGAGCGAGAACGGCAGGTAGTAGGGGTACTTACCGGCGTACGTCCAGCCGGCGATGCCCTTCTTCTTCGCCTTCGCGCAGAGGGCGAGCATGTCGTCCCAGTTCTCGGGGTACTGCGCGTCGAGGTTCTCGAGCGCGGTCTGCGAGTACCAGACACCGTAGACCGTGTACGCGTAGTACATGATCCAGACCGGGTCGCCGTCGAACTGGCCCATCTCCAGGACACCCGGGCGCAGCGTGTCGCGGACCTTCTTGCTCGGGTCGTCGATGGACGGGGCGTCCATCAGCGGCGTCAGGTCGAGCAGCTGCTTCTTGCCGACGAGGACACCCATGTCCATCTGCTCGGCGCCCGAGTTGTCGATCAGGTCCGGCGGGGTGCCACCGTTGAAGCGCGGCTGCAGCTGCGACTGGATCTTCTGGGTCGCGGTGTGCTTGACCTTCGGGGCCTTCGGGAAGGCCGCGTTGTACTTCTTCTCCGCGTCGATCGCGTACTGCTGGCCGAAACCGCCATCGAAGATGACGACATCGAGAGCAGCGGTCTCGTTGACACCGAGCGGGTTCTTGGCGCTCGTCTTGCCCTTCTTGACCGAGTCGTCAGTGCCGCTGTCGCTACTCGCACACGCCGACAGGAAGCTCATTGTCGGAACGGTGATCAGACCGAGTGCGGCAGACCGCTTGATCACGTCGCGACGGCCAAGGCCCTCATTCTTGTGGGCGGAGGTGGATCCCATGCTCAAGTCCTCGCCTTCTCCAGGACTCAGGCGGTGTGTACCGGTCGCCCGTCGAAATTCGCCTCAGGCGAAGGGCCCCGCCACCGCGGTCAGTTGCGCTTGGGTCGTGCTGATTTGCAGGCTAGCCAGATGCAGTGGGGGATTCCGGAGATCGAACCGATGGATGCAGCGATGGCGCCCCCCGGCCGTTCCCCCTGGCCCCCCTTGTCCGCGTCCGCGTAGAAAACGGCGGGGCAGACGCCGACAGGTATAGTCCACTTGCAGCCAACTGAGCAAGATCGAATGCAGGTTTGAGCGGCAGTCTTTCCCGAGTTGAGACCTCGCGGATACATGGGCCCCGCACGCCCTCGTCCGGGTGTAACGATTTCCGCAATACGGTCGATTCACCCGCGCGTCCCTGTCCAACACCCTTGACACATCACGCCACTTGCCTCCCTACTGGATCCTGCACATCGCTCTGACAACGTTGTCCAGTGCGCTTCCTCGGGAGGAATGGCTCGGCATGCAGCCCCGACATGGTTCTCGTAAGAGACAAAACCGCACGGCCGCACTCATCGCGGCTTCACTGGTCCTGGTGGTGACCGCCCCCACCACGGCCGCCGCACAGTCGGCGAGGTTTGCCGAAAAGGGTGAAAAGGCCACGGGCGAACAGACTTTCAGCTCATCGTTCGAAGCGAACGAAAAGCAGCCGGACTGGCGCAATACCGTGGAAGAGGGTCCGGACGGGAAGAAGCGGGCATCGGGTATCGACGGCGGCTTCTCCGCCGGAATACCGGGCAATGTCACCGACAAGGTCACGGATCTGCGCGCCAGCAGCGAGAACACCGGCGGCGGCGAGGTGAAGGAGAACCTGATCGACGGGGAGTCCTCCTCGAAGTGGCTGACCTTCGAGCCCACCGGCTGGATCGAGTTCGATCTCGACGAACCGGTCAAGGTCGTTACGTACGCGCTCACTTCGGCGAATGACCACGACGAGCGCGACCCGAAGGACTGGACTCTCCAGGGCTCCGCCGACGGCAAGACCTGGAAGGACCTCGACTCCCGGACCGACCAGTCCTTCTCCGAGCGCTTCCAGACGAAGTCGTACGACTTCTCGAGCGACACGGCCTACCAGCATTACCGCCTGGACATCACGAAGAACAAGGGCGGCTCGGGCATCACCCAGCTCGCCGACGTCCAGTTCTCCGACGGCAACACCAGCACCCCCGCCCCCGAAGAGATGCGCAGTCAGATCGACCGCGGCCCGTCCGGCTCACCCACCGCCAAGGCCGGCGCGGGCTTCACCGGAAAGAAGGCCCTGCGGTACGCGGGCACGCACAAGCCGGACGGCCGCGCGTACTCGTACAACAAGATCTTCGACGTCGACACGGCCGTCACCCGGGACACCGAGCTCTCCTACCTCGTCTACCCGCAGATGGGCGAGACGGACCTCTCGTACCCCGCCACCCATGTCTCGGTCGATCTGGCCTTCACCGACGGTACGTATCTGAGCGATCTCGGCGCCACCGACAGCCATGGCGGTCCGCTGACCCCGCAGGGCCAGGCCGACGCCAAGCGGCTGTACGTCAACCAGTGGAACAAGGTCGCCTCACGCATCGGCACGGTCGCGGCAGGAAAGACCGTCGACCGGATCCTGGTGGCGTACGACTCCCCCAAGGGCCCGGCGAAGTTCCAGGGCTGGATCGACGACATCAAGCTCGCTCCGAAGGCCCCCGAGAAGCGCCGCGCGCACCTGTCCGACTACGCGTCGACGGTCCGCGGCACCAACTCCAGCGGCGGATTCTCGCGGGGCAACAACTTCCCCGCCACCGCAGTCCCGAACGGCTTCAACTTCTGGACGCCTGTCACCAACGCCGGCTCGACGAGCTGGCTGTACGACTACCAGCGCGCCAACAACGACGACAACCTGCCTACTCTCCAGGCCTTCAGCGCGAGCCATGAGCCGAGCCCCTGGATGGGCGACCGCCAGACGTTCCAGCTGATGCCGTCGGTGGCCAAGGACGAGCCGGACGCCTCCCGCACGGCGCGCGCGCTGCCGTTCAAGCACGAGAACGAGACGGCGAAGCCGCACTACTACGGTGTGACGTTCGAGAACGGCCTCAAGGCCGAGATGACGCCGACCGACCATGCGGCACGGATGCGGTTCACGTACCCGGGTGACGACGCGTCCGTCGTCTTCGACAACATCTCCAACGACGGCGGGCTCACCCTCGACCCGGGGACCAGTTCCTTCACCGGCTTCTCCGACGTGAAGAGCGGCCTCTCCACCGGCGCCACCCGGCTCTTCGTCTACGGCGTCTTCGACGCCCCGGTCACCGCGAGCGGCAAGCTCAAGGGCGGCGGCGGTGACGACGTGACGGGCTACCTCCGCTTCGACGCCGGCAAGGACCGTACGGTCAACCTGCGTCTGGCCACCTCGCTGATCAGCATCGACCAGGCGAAGCAGAACCTCGCCGCGGAGATCCCCGCGTCCCGCTCCTTCGGCCGCGTCGAGGACCGGGCGCAGCACGCCTGGGACGACATCCTGGGCAAGGTGGAGGTCGAGGGTGCGGACGCCGACCAGTTGACGACTCTCTACTCCAGCCTGTACCGCCTGTATCTCTACCCGAACTCGGGCTTCGAGCAGGTCGGCGGCAAGGACCAGTACGCCAGCCCGTTCTCGCCGCAGATCGGCCCCGACACCCCCACCCACACGGGTGCGAAGATCGTCGACGGCAAGGTGTACGTCAACAACGGCTTCTGGGACACGTACCGGACGACGTGGCCCGCGTACTCCTTCCTCACGCCGAAGAAGGCCGGCGAGATGGTCGACGGCTTCGTCCAGCAGTACAAGGACGGCGGCTGGATCTCCCGCTGGTCCTCCCCCGGTTACGCCGACCTGATGACCGGCACCTCGTCGGACGTCGCCTTCGCGGACGCCTACGTCAAGGGCGTGAAGTTCGACGGCGAGGCGGCGTACGAGGCGGCTCTGAAGAACGCCACGGTGGTTCCGCCGTCGTCGGGTGTCGGCCGGAAGGGGATGGAGACGTCCCCGTTCGCGGGTTACGCGAACACGTCGACGCACGAGGGTCTGTCCTGGTCGCTGGAGGGCTACCTCAACGACTACGGCCTCGCGCAGATGGGCCAGGCGCTCTACAAGAAGACGAAGAAGGAGCGGTACAAGGAGGAGTCGGAGTACTTCCTGAACCGGGCCCGCAACTATGTCGAGCTGTTCGACTCCAAGGCGGGCTTCTTCCAGGGCAGGGACGCCAAGGGCGACTGGCGCGTCGCCTCCGACAAGTAC
This sequence comes from Streptomyces sp. NBC_00353, assembly GCF_036108815.1. Taxonomy (NCBI): domain Bacteria; kingdom Bacillati; phylum Actinomycetota; class Actinomycetes; order Kitasatosporales; family Streptomycetaceae; genus Streptomyces; species Streptomyces sp. NBC_00353. The sequence goes on from NZ_CP107985.1 coordinate 3,164,314, forward strand.
GACCCGCGCATCTGGGGCTACGACTACACGGAGACGAACGGCTGGGGCTACGCCTTCACGGCCCCGCAGGACAGCCGCGGCCTGGCGAACCTGTACGGCGGCCGCGACGGCCTGGCCAAGAAGCTCGACACGTACTTCTCCACTCCCGAGACGGCGGGCCCTGAGTTCGTCGGCTCGTACGGCGGTGTCATCCACGAGATGACGGAGGCGCGTGACGTACGGATGGGCATGTACGGCCACAGCAACCAGGTCGCGCACCACGTCACGTACATGTACGACGCGGCGTCGCAGCCCTGGAAGACCCAGGAGAAGGTCCGCGAGATCCTCGGCCGTCTCTACACGGGCAGCGAGATCGGCCAGGGCTATCACGGCGACGAGGACAACGGCGAGCAGTCGGCCTGGTACCTCTTCTCCTCGCTCGGCTTCTACCCGCTCGTGATGGGCAGTGGCGAGTACGCGATCGGCTCGCCGCTCTTCACGAAGACGACCGTCCACCTGGAGAACGGCCACGACCTGGTGGTCAAGGCCCCGAAGAACAGCGCGAAGAACATCTATGTGCAGGGCCTGAAGGTCAACGGCAAGAAGTGGACATCCACGTCGCTGCCGCACGACCTGCTCGCCAAGGGCGGTGTCCTGGAGTTCGACATGGGCGCCAAGCCGTCGGCGTGGGGCACGGGCAAGGACGCGGCCCCGACGTCGATCACCAAGGACGACCAGGTGCCGTCGCCGGAGAAGGACGTGCTGAAGGGCGAGGGCGCCCTGTACGACAACACGTCGGCCACGACGGCGACGGTGAACGGCCCGGTGGAGCTGCCGGTGCCCGCATCGACGAAGGCGGTCCAGTACACGCTGACGTCGGGCGCGGCGGCGAAGGCCCCGAAGGGCTGGGTCCTGCAGGGCTCGTCGGACGGTACGACCTGGAAGGACCTGGACAAGCGGTCGGCGCAGTCGTTCGCGTGGGACAAGCAGACGCGGGTGTTCTCGGTGAGCACGACGGGAACGTTCGAGCACTACCGCCTGGTGCCCGAGGGTGAGGGGACGCTGGCGGAGGTGGAGCTGATCTCCTGATCTCTGCACTCCTGTGAACGGCCGGTACCTCGGGTGAGGTACCGGCCGTTCGTTCATCCCACGGTGCAGACGAACTCGCTCGCGGACCGGCCCCGTCTCATTCCGGCGACTGCGCCGGATCCGGCGCAGTCGCGTGTAGGAGACTCTCGGGAAGGGCCAGGTTCCAGGCGGTGATGACCGGATTCCCGTGCTCGGTGCCGAGCCGGGAGACGGCCCCCGTGGCGAGCTGGAACAGTGTGCCGCCGGACGTCGTCAGCCCCAGATAGCGAGCGGTGAATACGCGCAGGAAGTGGGAGTGCGCAACGAGGGCGATGTCCGCGTCCCCCAGTGATTCGGCGGCCCTCCGGATCTCGGTGAGCACGCGGTCGGCTCGCTCCCCCACCTGAGCCGGTGTCTCCCCGGGATGATCCTCCGAGCCCGGGGCGACCCCGTCGGTCCACAGGTTCCAGGACGGCCGGGTGCGGTGGATCTCGACGGTGGTCACGCCCTCATAGCCGCCGTAGTCCCATTCACGCAGGTCAGGGGTGATACGGGGGGAGGCAAGCCCGGCAAGTTCGGCGGTGCGCCGGGCACGCAGGGCCGGGCTGACCAGGGTGAGCCCGATCTTCCGGTCGGCGATCAGCGGCACGAGAGCACGGGCCTGCCGCTCACCGAGGGCGGTCAGCGGCAGATCGGTATGGCTCGTGTGCCGCCCGGACCGGGACCACTCGGTCTCGCCGTGCCGGATCAGAATCAACTCGCCCATGGGTGCCGTCCGCTCTCTGTTCTCCGCGCCGTTCGCGCCGCCTGCTGCGTAGCTTCGAAACTCGCTGATCCACGATCGCATTCCGGGCGGTGCACGCAGGGGTGGCCGGTGGCTCGGTTCGCGGCGGGGCGGCCTCGTGTCCCGCCGTGTACCGATCACGTGATCATCACGTATTGATGGGACGTCTTGTCCTAGAGGGGCATGGCTCGTCAGATGTCTACGACAGTGGACGAGAGTGGGGCGGGGCATGCCGGATCCGGTGGACTATGTTGCGCGGCTGCGCGAGGACGCGGGCCGGGAGGAGACGTTGCGGAGGGACCGGGCCCGGCGCCGGCTCAAGCGAGGGCTGGCCGGAGGCGCGGCGGCCGCAGTGCTGGTGGGCTTCGCAGTGTGGCTGGTCGGCAGCACGTCCGGAGAGCGGCCTGCCGACGAGCCATTCGCCGCCGGCCTGATGCCTGAGGGCACGTGGCCCGACTCGTGGCCGGCAACGACGGACATGCCGTTTCGGGGTTCGCACGCCGACGACTGGGCGGCCGATGACACCGGTATCCAGGTGCCGGATGTCAAGGCCGTGAACGGAATACCGGAGGAGCAGGTTTTCGACGCGCTGAATCAGACCAAGGATTTCTTGATCGCGACCAATCTGGATCCGGCCGTGCTCCATGGCGGGTGGCCGGCCAAGGCCCTGAACATGCTTGACGCGCAGGACTCCTCCCGCGCCGGACTGATCCGCCATCTGCGCAAACCGGGTGCGCAGGGCGGTGATCCCACCGAGATGTTCACCCGCTTCGACCCGGCAGAACTCCATGTGGTCGAGGACGGCATCAGAGTGCACGGCCGAATGACCTTCGAGGCCGGGAGCGAGCCGGGTCAGTTGCGCGTCCGAGCCGACTACACCTTCGTGTACGCGGTGGGAGCGGCCCCGGGCGTCGAGCCGGGGCCGTGGAAGGGCGCGGAGGAGGCGGCGCGCACAGTCGTGCGGCGGCAACTGGTCCTGGACCTCGACGAGCGAGCGGCACCCGGAAAGCTGGTTCCGGTCGAGTACCGGCGACTGCTCGGTAACCATGACTGCCGCACGGCGGACGGCTTCATCCACCCGTACTTCTCCAGGGAGGCGGCGCGGGCCGACCGGCCGTGGCCTGTTGCCGACCCGTACGAATCCGGCAAGGACATCGCCGACGGCCGGGACTGCATCGTGCCCTCGCGGACCTGATCAAACAGCTCCTGGGGCCAGGGCGGGCCGGCGCTCAGGGGCACCGGCTGGTGCGCCGGACTGATTCAGTGCGGGATTCCGTCGATGAGTTCGCGGGCTCCCTGGCGCAGGAGGGCGACCGCGACAGACGTGCCGAGCGTGGCCGGGTCCAGGCGGCCTGCCCACTCGTGGGCGTTGAGGATCACCTTCCCGTCGGGCGTGAAGACCTTCGCCCGTAGCGACAGTTCACCGGCGCCCTCGGTGCGGGCGTATCCGGCGATGGGGCTGTTGCAGTGGCCCTGCAGCACGTGCAGGAACATGCGCTCGGCGGTGGCCTCGCGGTGGGTGGCGGGGTGGCCGAGGCCGCTGATCGCTTCGATCAGCTCCGTGTCGCCCTCACGGCACTGGAGGGCGAGGATCCCGGCTCCGATCGGTGGGCACATCGCCTCGACCGACAGGACTTCGGTGATCACATCCGTGCGGTCGATGCGTTCCAGGCCGGAGACGGCCAGAAGCAGCGCGTCCGCTTCGCCCGCGGCGAGCTTGTCGAGCCGGCGGTTGGCGTTGCCCCGCATCGGCACGCACTGGAGGTGCGGGTGGGAGGCGGCAAGCTGGGCACTGCGCCGTACGGAGGAGGTGCCGATCCTGGCTCCGTCGGGGAGCCGGTCGAGGGTGAGACCTCCGGGGTGCACGAGGGCGTCGCGGATGTCGTCCCGTCGGAGGAAGGCCGCGAAGGTGGTTCCGGCGGGCAGCGGCCGGTCGGCCGGGATGTCCTTGACACAGTGCACTGCGAAGTCCGCCTGGCCCGAGAGGAGGGCGGCGTCGACCTCCTTGGTGAACGCGCCCTTCCCTTCGACCTGGGCGAGATCACCCATCCACTTGTCACCGGTGGTCTTGACGGCCACGACCTCGGTGGCGGTGCCGGGATGGAGGGCGGCCAGCTCGGCACGGACGCGCTCCACCTGGGCGAGGGCCATGGGCGAGTCGCGGGACACGATACGGATCAGTTCAGGGGCGGACATGGCGTCCACGATAGACCGTCGGATGCAGGTTCCCGGGCGCACTGCGCGTACCCATGTCATCGCGGTGTCAAGCCAGTTGGAGCGCTCGGGCAGGTGTGCGATCCGCTTCGGTGGCGCACCTGACGCACCGTTCCGCATCCACCCGAGGCCGCCGGTGAAATCCATGGGCCCAGCAGCGGTACCGGGAGGCCTCGCAGCCGTGCGTCTCGATTTTGATCGTACACAAAACAAATCTGGCGGAATTGTCGAGACACAAGCGGAACGGCTCGCCGATCCGTCCCATTTGGGTGCCTCCAGGAGCAGCCCGAAGCCCTCACGTTGCCCCTATGTGACTGATGTGTCACGGAGACGGGCTGGCGACGAGCTCCGCTATGCAGTATTAGTACTGTCAGTAAACAAATCGGTCGGTCGGCGGTGCAGCCGTCCGGGCCCTCGTCGACAAGAGGCAGATTCATGTCGGACCGCTTCACTCCCACCTCCGCGGACAAGTTCACCTTCGGTCTCTGGACCGTCGGCTGGCGCGGCAACGACCCCTTCGGTGACGCCACCCGTCCCGCGCTCGACCCGGTCGAGTCCGTCGAGCGACTGGCGGAGCTCGGTGCGCACGGCGTGACGTTCCACGACGACGACCTGATCCCGTTCGGCTCCACGGACAGCGAGCGGGCCGCGATCATCACGCGCTTCAAGGACGCCCTGGACCGCACCGGTCTGAAGGTCCCGATGGCGACGACGAACCTGTTCACCCACCCGGTGTTCAAGGACGGCGGCTTCACCTCCAACGACCGCGACGTGCGCCGCTACGCGCTGCGCAAGGTCATCCGCAACATCGACCTCGCCGTCGAGCTCGGCGCCACCACGTATGTGGCCTGGGGCGGCCGTGAGGGCGCCGAGTCCGGTGGCGCCAAGGACGTACGGGTGGCGCTGGACCGGATGAAGGAGGCCTTCGACCTGCTCGGCGAGTACGTCGTCGAGCAGGGCTACGACCTGCGGTTCGCGATCGAGCCGAAGCCGAACGAGCCGCGCGGCGACATCCTGCTGCCCACCGTCGGCCACGCCCTCGCGTTCATCGAGCGCCTCGAGCGCCCCGAGATGTACGGCGTCAACCCCGAGGTCGGCCACGAGCAGATGGCCGGACTGAACTTCCCGCACGGCATCGCCCAGGCCCTGTGGGCCGGCAAGCTCTACCACATCGACCTCAACGGCCAGTCCGGCATCAAGTACGACCAGGACCTCCGCTTCGGCGCCGGCGACCTGCGCCAGGCCTTCTGGCTCGTCGACCTCCTCGAGACCTCCGACTACAACGGCCCGCGCCACTTCGACTTCAAGCCGGTACGCACCGACGGCATCGACGGAGTCTGGGAGTCCGCGAAGAACTGCATGCGCAACTACCTGATCCTCAAGGAGCGCGCCCTCGCCTTCCGCGCCGACCCCGCCGTGCAGGAAGCACTGACCGCCTCCCGCCTCCACGAACTCGCACAGCCCACCGCCGAGGACGGCCTCAAGAGCCTCCTCGCCGACACCTCCGCATACGAGGAGTTCGACGCCACGGCCGCCGCCGAACGCTCGATGGCCTTCGAAGCCCTCGACCAGCTCGCCATGGAACACCTCCTCGGCGTCCGCTGACCCCTCCAGGGGCCATGGTTCGTCCGCGGGCGAGCCCTGGCCTCTGCCCTGCCGCGCCCGGGTGCGGATCCGTCGGATCCGCACCCGGGCGCGTTTTGTGTCCCGACGCAGCGCAGCCCGGCCTCGACGCACTCGAGGCCGGGCTGGTCTTCCGATGTCAGGCAGCGCGACGGCGGTGCCGGAGATCGACATGGGGACGACGAACACGGCGAGGAGTACAGCGATCGGGGTCAGGGTGCGGCCGGTCTTCTCCTCCGCCGCTGATGCGGCTGGTGCGGCGGACGACGCGGTCTGCGTACCACTGCTGGACCCGATCCGCACCAACGCCTGAGCCCGTCCCGAGCCACCGGTCACCCCTGGCACGCCGAAGGGCCGCACCCCCGGCGGGGGTGCGGCCCTTCGCGACGTACCGGACTGCCTACTTGCGGATCAGGCTCCGGAGCACGTACTGCATGATGCCGCCGTTGCGGTAGTAGTCCGCCTCACCGGGGGTGTCGATGCGGACGACCGCGTCGAACTCCACACCGGTGTCGGTGGAGACCTTCACCGTGCGCGGCGTCGTGCCGTTGTTCAGCTCGGTCACGCCGGTGAAGGAGAAGGTCTCCTCGCCGGTGAGTCCGAGGGCCTCGGCGGTCGCGCCCTCCGGGAACTGGAGCGGGAGGACGCCCATGCCGATGAGGTTCGAGCGGTGGATGCGCTCGTACGACTCGGCGATGACGGCCTTGACGCCGAGGAGCGCGGTGCCCTTGGCGGCCCAGTCGCGGGACGAGCCGGAGCCGTACTCCTTGCCCGCCAGGATGACCAGCGGGGTGCCGGCGGCCTGGTAGTTCTGCGAGGCGTCGTAGATGAACGACACCGGTGCGTCGGCCTGGGTGAAGTCGCGGGTGAAACCACCCTCGGTGCCCGGGGCGATCTGGTTGCGCAGCCGGATGTTCGCGAAGGTGCCGCGAATCATGACCTCGTGGTTGCCGCGGCGCGAGCCGTACGAGTTGAAGTCGCGGCGCTCGACGCCGTGCTCCGTCAGGTACGTGCCGGCCGGGGTGTCGGCCTTGATCGCACCGGCCGGGGAGATGTGGTCGGTGGTGACCGAGTCGCCCAGCTTGGCGAGCACGCGCGCGCCGGTGATGTCGGCGACCGGGGTCGTCTCCATCGTCATGCCCTCGAAGTACGGGGGCTTCCGCACGTAGGTGGACTGCGGGTCCCACTCGAAGGTGTTGCCGGTCGGGATCGACAGCGCCTGCCACTGGGCGTCGCCCGCGAAGACGTCCTGGTAGGACTTGTTGAACATGTCCTCGCCGATGGAGTTGGCGACGACGTCGTTGACCTCGGCCTCGGAGGGCCAGATGTCCGCGAGGTAGACCGGCTGGCCGTCCTGGTCGATGCCCAGGGCGTCCTTGGTGATGTCGACCTTCATCGAACCGGCGATGGCGTACGCGACGACCAGCGGCGGCGACGCCAGGTAGTTCATCTTGACGTCGGGGTTGATCCGGCCCTCGAAGTTACGGTTGCCGGAGAGCACCGAGGTCACGGCCAGGTCGTGCTCGTTGACCGCCTTGGAGACCTCCTCCGGCAGCGGGCCGGAGTTGCCGATGCAGGTGGTGCAGCCGTAGCCGACGAGGTTGAAGCCGACCTTGTCGAGGTACGGGGTCAGGCCCGCCTTGTCGAAGTAGTCGGTGACGACCTTGGAGCCCGGGGCGAGGGTGGTCTTGACCCACGGCTTGCGGGTCAGGCCCTTCTCGACCGCTTTCTTGGCCACGAGCGCCGCGGCGACCATGACGTACGGGTTCGAGGTGTTGGTGCAGGAGGTGATCGCGGCGACGGTGACGGCGCCGTGGTCGATCTCGTACGTCGTCCCGTCGGGGGCCGTGACCGTGGTCGGACGCGACGGCACACCGTTGGCGGAGGCCGGGGCGTCGGAGGCCGGGGCGTCGGAGGCCGGGAAGGACTCCTTGCCCGACTCCTCGTCCTCGGAGACGTAGTTGCGGACGTCCTGCGCGAACTGCTCCTTGGCGTTGGCCAGGACGATGCGGTCCTGCGGACGCTTCGGGCCGGCGATGGAGGGGACGACCGTGGCGAGGTCGAGCTCCAGCTTCTCGGAGAAGTCCGGCTCGGCGGCCGGGTCCAGCCAGAGGCCCTGCTCCTTGGCGTACGCCTCGACGAGCGCGACCTGCTGCTCGTCACGGCCCGTCAGACGCAGGTACTTCAGCGTCTCGCCGTCGATCGGGAAGATCGCGGCGGTGGAGCCGAACTCCGGCGACATGTTGCCGATGGTGGCGCGGTTCGCGAGGGAGGTGGCGGAGACGCCCTCACCGTAGAACTCGACGAACTTGCCGACGACGCCGTGCTTGCGGAGCATCTCCGTGATGGTCAGCACGAGGTCGGTGGCGGTGGTGCCGGGCTTCAGCTCGCCGGTCAGCTTGAAGCCGACGACACGCGGGATGAGCATGGAGACCGGCTGGCCGAGCATCGCGGCCTCGGCCTCGATGCCGCCGACGCCCCAGCCCAGCACGCCGAGGCCGTTGACCATGGTGGTGTGCGAGTCGGTGCCGACGAGGGTGTCGGGGTACGCCTGGCCGTTACGGACCATGACCGTACGGGCCAGGTGCTCGATGTTGACCTGGTGGACGATGCCGGTGCCCGGGGGGACGACCTTGAACTCGTCGAAGGCGGTCTGGCCCCAGCGCAGGAACTGGTAGCGCTCCTTGTTGCGGCCGTACTCCAGCTCGACGTTCTGCGCGAACGCGTCGTTGGTGCCGAACTTGTCCGCGATGACGGAGTGGTCGATGACCAGCTCGGCCGGCGCGAGGGGGTTGATCTTCGCCGGGTCGCCGCCGAGCTCCTTCACGGCCTCACGCATGGTGGCGAGGTCCACGACACACGGAACGCCGGTGAAGTCCTGCATGATCACGCGGGCCGGCGTGAACTGGATCTCCTGGCTGGGCTGGGCCTGGGAGTCCCAGCCGCCCACTGCCCGGATGTGGTCGGCGGTGATGTTCGCGCCGTCCTCGGTGCGGAGCAGGTTCTCCAGCAGCACCTTCAGGCTGTAAGGGAGGCGCGCGGAGCCCTCGACCTTGTCCAGCCTGAAGATCTCGTACGACTCGTCGCCCACGCGCAGCGTGCTGCGGGCGTCGAAGCTGTTCGCCGACACGACAGTCTCCTTCATCAATGTGCGCGTACCACCGCGCCGCGCCTCATTACGGCGGGCGCCGCGTGGTGCCGCCTACGGCTTCTCGACCATCCGCTAAGGTAAGGCTTAGTTAGGTAACCCTTACCGTTCGGCAGCTGCGGTGCGCCTTCGGCAGATATCTCGATGTCGAGATAACCCTAGTACATCACCGCTGAAGGGTCATGCCCGGCTGCCCGTGCGGCACCGTCCATCTCATGCGATCGAGGCGCCTCCCCGGCAGGCCCGGCCGTTCGGCCTTCATATGGCGATGGCCGGAGCGAGGTCCGGAACCTCCCTCCAAGGCCACCGACCGCCCAGCACCGACCGTGTGCGCGTGGAGATCGTCGGCGATGGTCGGCGGCGACACGGGCGGACCGACAAGCAGTCGCACCCACTCGTCCCGGACGGCACTCAGGAATTCTCGGCCAGGACCTCGTTGCGCGGCAGGGCACCCCTCCGCTCCCGCACCTGGGCATAGCTCACGAGGCCGATGAGAAGCGTGAGGAGCGCGACCGACGAGCCCGCCGTACCGAGGTCGAGGCCCCCCTTGGCGGCAGGCTTGGTGAGGAAGTCGCCGACGGTGGCGCCGAGGGGGCGAGTGAGTACGAACGCGATCCAGAACAGCAGGACGTTCGGCACGGAGGGCACCCACATGAGTGCGAGGAGCCCCGCGAGCAGCCCGGTGACGAGAAGTGCGCCACCCGCATAGCCGAGTCCCGAGCTGTCGGACAGGAAATCGCCCATGGACGTGCCGAGCGTGTTCGACACGAGGATCGCCGACCAGAAAAGAGCCTCCGCACGAAAAGTGACGATGTCGCGGATGGCGAACGTCAGCCCGGTGAACTTCCAGACGACGAAGATGGCGATCAAAAGCGAGACCAGGATCGCAGCTCCCGTGGGGTATCCCAACCCCAGGCCCTGCGGCCCCCAGCCCAGCGACTTGGAACCGCCGGAAAGGTACTTGGCGCTGGCGTCACGGTTCATGAAGTCGGACATCGTGGTGCCCGCCATGCTGGTGGACAGGATGACGGTCCAGTAGAAAAAGGGGTTGTAGCGCGTGGACCTCAGCTGTACGACCAGCGTGATGACGAAGATCAGGAACAGTGCGACCGTGGTGAGGAAATAGCCGAGCCCCAGGGTCTGGGCGAACAGGTCACCGGCCGTCTCGCCGAGCGTCGTCGCGGCGATCTTCATGATCCAGAAGGCCAGAGTCACCTCCGGTAGTTTCTTCATCACATTTTTACTGATGGTGGCGTTCGCACCGGTAAGCAATTCCGACTTTCCCAATTTCAATCACTCCTCGTCGGCTGATCGGCGTCCCGCCCTCCCGGAGTGAGCACCTTGCCCGTTGCACGGGTCGGACGACCGGACATCACAGTGTTGCGGACACGAGACATCCCTTTACGGCGGTGGCGTTGCGTGTTCACGGGTGTTTCTCGCTTCTCCGTACACGAAAAGCGAGGCGCGCCGCTTTCGGTGAATTCGACGACGCGGTAGCGGTCTTCGCTTTCGGTCACGAGCGCCGACCCGCGCGTGTACGTGGCAGCGCGATGGCAGCGCGACATGCGGAGGCTCCGCCGCTCGAGGAGACCCCGCGCGCCGAACCCCCGCACGGACGCGCACGGCGTGCCTGACTGCCGCACTGCGCGGACGATGGGAGGGACGGCGCACCCGTGTCGGGCGCCTCCGCCACGTCACCGCACCCCGCGGCCCGTATCACTCCGCCCCCGCACCAGCCCCACGCCCGACGCCGTGTCGCCCCATCCGTCACCCGAACACCACAGCCCCGCCGGGTCCTCATCTCATATCTGAGATAACCTGGCGCCATGTCAGACGACTACCTCGCACGCATCGGCAAGCTCATACGTGACGCCCGTCAGCACCGGGGCTGGACACAGAGCCAACTTGCCGAAGCGCTCGGCACCAGCCAGAGCGCCGTCAACCGCATCGAGCGGGGCAATCAGAACATCAGCCTTGAGATGATTGCCCGTATCGGTGAAGCACTCGACAGTGAGATCGTGTCGCTCGGCTATGCCGGACCGATGCACCTGCGGGTGGTCGGCGGGCGCCGCCTCTCCGGCTCGATCGACGTCAAGACCAGCAAGAACGCGTGCGTGGCGCTGCTCTGCGGCTCGCTGCTCAACAAGGGGCGTACGGTCCTGCGCCGCGTCGCCCGGATCGAGGAGGTCTATCGCCTCCTCGAAGTTCTGAACTCCATAGGTGTGCGGACCCGCTGGATCAACGACGGGACCGACCTGGAGATAGTCCCGCCGGCCCAGCTCGACATGGCCGCCATCGACGCGGACGCGGCCCGCCGCACCCGGTCCATCATCATGTTCCTCGGCCCGCTGCTGCACCGCATGGACCAGTTCAAACTGCCGTACGCGGGCGGCTGCGACCTCGGCACCCGGACCATCGAGCCGCACATGATCGCGCTGCGCCGGTTCGGCCTGGAGATCGCCGCGACCGAGGGCCTCTACCACGCCCAGATCGACCACTCGATCACCCCCGACCGCCCCATCGTGCTGACCGAGCGCGGCGACACGGTGACGGAGAACGCGCTGCTGGCGGCCGCCCGCCACAACGGCACGACCGTCATCCGTAACGCGTCGTCCAACTACATGGTCCAGGACCTGTGCTTCTTCCTGGAGGCGCTGGGCATACGCATCGACGGCATCGGTACGACGACGCTGACCGTGCACGGCGTGGCGAACATAGACGTGGATGTCGACTACTCCCCCTCCGAGGACCCGGTCGAGGCGATGAGTCTGCTCGCCGCCGCCGTGGTGACGGAGTCCGAGCTGACGATCCGCCGGGTGCCGATCGAGTTCCTGGAGATCGAGCTCGCGGTGCTCGAGGAGATGGGCGTCGACTGCGACCGCACGACGGAGTACGCGGCGGACAACGGCCGCACCCGGCTGGTCGATCTGACGGTCCGGCCCTCCAAGCTGGAGGCCCCGATCGACAAGATCCACCCGATGCCGTTCCCCGGTCTCAACATCGACAACGTGCCGTTCTTCGCGGCCATCGCCGCCTCCGCGCACGGCAAGACCCTCATACACGACTGGGTCTACGACAACCGCGCGATCTATCTGACGGACCTCAACCGACTGGGCGGCCGGCTCCAGCTGCTCGACCCGCACCGGGTCCTGGTGGAGGGCCCGACCCGCTGGCGCGCGGCCGAGATGATCTGCCCGCCGGCGCTGCGACCCGCCGTGGTGGTGCTGCTCGCGATGATGGCGGCCGAGGGCACCTCCGTACTGCGCAACGTGTACGTGATCAACCGCGGTTACGAGGAACTGGCGGAGCGCCTCAACTCGGTGGGCGCACAGATCGAGATCTTCCGGGACATCTGACGAAGGGCTGTCACCGCGCCCCAACACCCCCTCCGAACTGCACAAATGTCGGTTCGGAGGGGGTACGTCGGAAACCGTGCGACTTCTCTGGGCCTTACGCCGGAATCGAACGCCCTCGGCCGGACGCCGGCAACACGAAGTCCCCGTGGCCGTCCAGCGGGCTCGGAGTGGTTCCGACCGGCCACCCGCCCGCCCGCAGCTAGGCGGTTCACCCCGTGCTGTCGGCCACCGGATAAGGGACGAACGTGCTGCTGTTCTCGTCGATCGTGAGCGGGCGGCCCAGCGGTGGTACCGCGCGCTGGGGGCAGTCGAGGCGTTCGCAGATGCGGCAGCCCATTCCGATCGGGGTGGCGGCGGAGGCACTGTCGAGGTCGAGCCCGTCGGAGTAGACCAGACGCGAGGCGTGACGGATCTCGCAGCCCAGGCCGATGGCGAAGGTCTTGCCGGGTTCGCCCCAGCCGCCGCGGTGCCGCGTGATCGCTCGCGCGGTCCACAGGTACCGCTGCCCGTCGGGCATGGCGGCGATCTGAACGTGGATGCGGCCAGGTGCCGCGAATGCCTCGTAGACGTTCCAAAGGGGGCATGTGCCGCCGGCCCTGGAGAAGTGGAAGCCGGTGGCCGACTGACGTTTCGACATGTTCCCCGCCCGGTCGACGCGGACGAACGAGAACGGCACCCCCCGCAGCCTCGGGCGCTGGAGGGTGCTCAGCCGGTGGCAGACGGTCTCGTAGCCGAGCCCGAAGCGGGCGGTGAGGCGCTCGATGTCGTAGCGCGCCTCCTCGGCAGCGGTGTGGAAGACGCCGTACGGAAGGATCAGGGCTGCTGCGAAGTAGTTGGCGACGCCGATGCGGGCCAAGGCGTGCGTCGGGGACCCTGGCGGGAAGTCCTCGGCTGCCAGCCGGTCGATTTCCTTGCCGTATTCGAGCAGGGCGAGCTGTGTCGCCATGCGGAACGCCCGCTGGCCCGGCCGGAGGCGACTCGACAGGTGCAGGGTGCGTGAGGCGTTGTCGTAGTGGTGCAGGCGCTCGGCCGCCCGCGTCGTCGGCCGGACGCCGTGCTTCTCGGTGAGCCTTTGCGCGAGCACCCTGACGACGTCTCCCGGATGGATGCCGATGCTGTGGGCCAGTTCCTCGGCGGCGAGATCCGTGTCGTGCAGGTAGTTCTGGCGCCGGTAGAAGAACTCCCGGATCTCTTCGTGCGGTGAGCGCGGAGCCGGGAGCCGGCCGTCGCGATTGTCGGTCTCTCCGGCGATCCGTTCGGCGAGGACCTGCCCACGGCGGCTCAAGTCGAGCAGCACCTTCGCAACAGCCGGCATCCGGGAAGCCAGTTCCGCGAGATCGGTCGGTGAGACGCGCGCCTCGGCCACCTCACCGGCCAGCGCCTCGCGCAGGTCGGCCACGAGTCTGCTTGTGTCACGTTCGGAGAAGAAGCCCGGGTCGACGCCAAAGGCCTCGGTGAGTCTGAGCAACACGGGGACCGTCAGCGGACGGGAGTCGTGCTCCATCTGGTTCAGGTAACTGGGCGAGATACCCAGCACACGGGCCAGTTCGGCCTGGCTCATGCGCCGTTCCTCCCGCAGGCGCCGCAGTCGCGCGCCCGCGTACGTCTTGCTCACGGCGCTTCTCCCTCCGCACTCCCACCTGGTGGGCCGACTGCGGGCACACCCGCCCCGTCACACTCGTACACCCTACGCGGAGACCCGGTTCTGCGGACCTTCGCAATCATGGCAAACAAGTGAGGAAAGACTCGCAGAACTTGGCGCACGTCTCGCATAGAAGGCACTCAGTGCCAGCATCAGAGTTGCCATGCGGCCCATCGGACTCCGGCGGACGGAGCGGAATCTGGGTGCGATTCACGCCCTGACGTCGGAGATCCCGACCCTTCCGTCCGACTCGGCAACATTGCTTCCGATGCCCACCACGGAGCCGACAGGCCGCATCCTTCCACCAGTTCGGCACCAAGTGCCAAACATTCGCATAGTTCACGAACCTACGGGAGACAAGGCCGCCCGCTCCCACATGCAGGTCGCGCGCGAACTGGCCGCACACGGCTACCCGCGCGAGGCCGCGCCCGGCGTCTACGACATCCACTCCCCGCGCGTGCCCAGCGCCGAGCAGGCGGTCGCCCTCCTTCGGGAGGGACTTGAAGCAATCCCGGCCGGGCGCCTGTGAGTCAACCCCGACTGCGGTCCGAAGACCCGCGGCCGGCCGGAGACCCGTGCCTCGCTGCAGAACCTGGTCTCCGCCGCCCGCACGGTCCGCTCGGAACTTCCGCAGTCCTGACGGTGAGTCAAGGGCCGAGAGGGTGTGGTGGAAGCGCGTCCCTCTCGGCCCCTTCCCGCACGCCACCCATGATCGCCGAGGCACTGGTCCTGGGCGCCTCCGCGCAGCTGTGTCACATGGCCGGCATGGGTGCTACTTCTCGAACTCCCCGTCGGCGCGGCTCAGGTTCTCGTCCAGTGCCGCCGCGTTCAGCGCTGCCGTGAGTCGGTTGAGGCGGCCCTGCAGATCGGTGATCTCGTCAAGGTCGAAGCCGGTCGCCGCGGCGATCCGGCGCGGCACGGCCAGCGCCCGCTCGCGCAGTACCGTGCCCTCGTCCGTGAGGTGGATGTGCACCGAGCGCTCGTCCTGGGCGCTGCGCTCGCGCCGTACCAGGCCCGCCGCCTCCAGGCGCTTCAGCAGCGGCGACAGCGTGCCGGAGTCGAGCCGCAGATACTCTCCCAGCTTCTTCACCGGCAGCTCGCCGTACTCCCAGAGCGCCAGCATCACCAGGTACTGGGGATAGGTGAGCCCGAGGTCCTTGAGTAGCACGCGGTACACGCTGCCGAAGGCACGTGACGCGGCGTTCAGGGAAAAGCAGATCTGCTGGTCGAGGCGGAGGTAGTCGGCCTCGGACGGGGCTTCGCGGCTCGGACTGGGCGTGGAGGTCATGGATCCAGCATAGCCCCGCATGCCATTGAGTTGTGCACAACTGAGTTGTGTGCTTTCCTTGCGTTGAGCGGCGGACAGCGCCGCCGGAACATGAATTTCGAGAGGGATGGTTTCCATGGAAGCGCTCTACACCGCCGTCGCCACTGCCACCCACGGCCGCGAGGGCCGCGCCGTCACCCCTGACGGCAAGCTGGATCTGCAGCTGGCCATCCCGGTGGAGATGGGCGGCAGCGGCCAGGGCACCAACCCCGAGCAGCTGTTCGCCGCAGGTTACGCCGCCTGCTTCGCCAGCGCCCTGGGACTCGTCGGCCGTCAGGCCAAGATCGACGTCAGCGACGCCGCCGTGACCGGCGAGGTCGGCATCGGCAAGCAGGGTGAGGGTTTCGGCCTCGCGGTCACGCTGCGCGTGGAGCTGCCCGCAACGGTCGACGAGGCCACCGGCCGCAAGCTGGTCGAGCAGGCCCACCAGGTCTGCCCCTACTCCAACGCGACCCGCGGCAACATCCCGGTCGAGCTCGTCATCGAGTAGCGGCCTCCGGGCGGCGACGGGCCGGCGTCCGGGCGAGGCCGACCCGGGCCGGCTCCGGACCGCGCCGACTCCACCCCGCTCACCGTGTGAGCGGAGCCAGGGTGCCCGGCCGCCCATTGCCCTCGTGCCGTCGCCGATCACTGTGGCGTCGTCGGTGACTGCGTGCCCGTGCCGTGGGCATGGTGGACCTTCAGGTGGCGAGCGATCATCCCGGGCAGTTCCTCCGGGGCGATGGTGCGGGGCCGGCTGCCTTGCATGACCGCGGCCACTTGCCGGGGACCGGTGCGCATGGGCGTCCGCCATTCGCATGGAGCTGGGCCCGAATGGCGTGTACGGGGCCCGGGCAGCCGGCCTCGCCGTATCAGATGGCGGTAATGATCACGGCAGGGGAATCGCGATGACGGCCGCCGGTCCGGCTCCGACCGGGCTGCAGTCGCGCGAAAGAGAGCAGCCGGTCGCCGGTGGGGCGGAGAGCGCGGAAGCCGTACGGCCACGGGCCGGTCGCTGGCCGGCAGCGCTCTGTCTTCTGCCGCTCGGGCTCCTCGGTGTGGCCGCGTGGTTCGGGAGGTGGGTCCGGCCCGGGGGCGACGAATGGTGTTTTCTGCCCGTCGTGCGCGACGAAGGCTTCTCCGGGATGGTCGGCAAGTTCTATCTCGGGGACAACGGCCGGATCGCGAATGCCGTACTGGTCTGGGCGTACGCGAGGTTCGGTGTCGCGGGGCACCAGTGGTTCGGGCTGGTCAGCGGGGGCGTCATGCTGGGGATCCTGTGGGCGGTGACCGTATCGGCACTGCGCAGGGCCGGTCTCACGGCGCCGCGTGGAGTCCCGTTGCTCGTGGCGTCGATGGTGACGGCCGTCTTTCTGTTCGCGACGCCCAATACGTACAAGACGTTCTACTGGCCCGCCGCGTCCGTCTCGCACACCATGGCGCCGGTGCTCGCCTGTGCCGCAGCCGTACCGCTGCTCCGGGCCCGGTCCCGCCGGGGGCGGCGCTGTGCGCTGGTCGCGGTATTCGTGGCCGGTCTCTGCATCGGGACGCTCTCGGAGGAGACGTCCGTCGTCGTGCTCGTCGTCCTGTCGGCCGTTCTGCTGCTCCTCGCCGGGCAACGCCGTGGCTACGTCCGGGGCTGGTGCCTGACAGGCATGGCGGGGACCGGGATCGGGACGCTCGTGCTCTACACGTCGCCGGGTGCCCGGATCCGGCGGGGGCGATTCGGCACGGACGGGGTGTCCTTCCTCGCGCCCGACTCGCTCCTCGGGTCCCTGCGCGGCTTCGGGCACATTCTGGGGACGATCCTCACGACGTGGGCCTATCTGGGCGCGGTCGCGGCCGGGGTCCTGCTGGGGCTCCTGATCAGGGGGCCGGGCGGGCGGCGCGTGGTCCTGCCGGTGCGCCGGCGGCTGCTGGCCTGCGTGGCTGTTCTCGCGTTTCTCCTCTCCGGGTACCTCTGCACGGTCGTCGCGTATCCCGTCTTCAGGGAGAGCGTGACAACCTCTACGCGGATCTGGAACGACTACCTCCTGCTGTACGTCGCGGTGCTCGTCGGTGCCGGTGCGCTGCTGGGACTTGCCCTGGGGCAGCGGACACGGCACACCGGTGCGGTGCGGGCGGCCGGTGCTGCGGTGTGCGTCGCCGTGTGCCTCTCACTTGCCGTCCCACTGTGGCGGCTCGAAGCGGACATGCGCGTCCGGGCTGTGAAGTGGGACCACCAGGACCAGTGGCTGCGGGCGCGTGCGGCGGCCGGTGACCGGGTCCTCCCGTACACGCCCGTGTCGGTCGCCGGAATGGTGGAACCGTTCCGCAAGCACGGGCGGAGGGTCTGGCCGGCCACCTGTGTCGCCGACTACTACCGCCTGGAGCGGATCACCTACTCGCTGCGGCTCCCCTGACGTCGCCGGACGCCTTCGTCACCGCGATCATGACGGCGTCGTCGCCCAGGCGCCCGCCGACGTGGCGCAACAGGTCGTCGTGCAGGTGGCGTACGAGGGACTCGGGGCAGGTCCCCGTCCAGGCGGCGAGCCGGTCGGTGAGCGGGTAGAAGGTGCCCCTGCGGTCGCGTGCCTCGATGACTCCGTCGGTGTAGAGGAACAGGAGGTCGCCGGGTGCGAAGTCGAATGTCTCGACCTGGTACTCGCTCTCCGAGGGGGCGCCGAGCCCCAGCGGGAGCGCGGGCTCACTGACCTCCAGTGTCCGTACGTGCCCGGCGCGCAGCAGCATCGGAGGGGGATGCCCGCAGTTCACCAGCTGAACGCTGTGGTCGTCGTCGCGGACGTCGAGCACCAGCGCGGTCACGAACGACTCGTTGCAGTCCGGTTCGGCCTCGGCGAGCTGCGCCATGTTCCAGTACGAGGCGTTGGCGATGTGTGACACGACGCCGGGCAGCGAAAGATTCCGGTACGCCGACCCGCGGAACGCCCCCAGCACCACCGCGGCGTGCCCGAAAGCCGGGAGACCGCTGCCTCGGACGTCGCCGACCACCATGCGGGTCACGCCCGGGGCGGGTACCACCGCGTACAGGTCCCCGCCGATCTGGGCCCCCGCCTCGGCCGCGATGTACACGGACGCCATGGTGAGCGGTCCGATCCGGCGGGGCAGCGGGCGGAGCAGGCCCTGCTGCGCGACGATCGCCACCGAGCGCACCCGGCCCAGTTGTTGCTCGTACCGGTCGAGCAACCGGCGGAACACCACGAGGAACACGGAGATCACGAGGACGGCGGCGATCTGCGCCTCGTGGTTCGGTGTGGAGATGCCGCCGTGCAGCGCGGCGATGACGATCTGGGCCACGACGGCCAGCGCTCCGAGGGCCGCCGTCAGTCCGGGGCCGGCGAACGCGGCGGTGAGCGCGGGCGCCGCGATGAGGAACGGACCGAGGTGGACGGTCTCCGGGGTGTTGATGTCGATCAGTGCGGTCGTCGCGATGATCGCGAGCGGCACGATGAGCAGTCCGTGGGTCGGGCGCCACGGAGTGGTGAAACGGGTGGCCCTGTGCCGGACGCGCATATCTCCTGCTTACACCTGTGATGTCCGGCCCGCCTCGTCGATGGGTCCGGCCGCTTCTGTCGACTCTCCCGCGTCAGCGTTCTTCGGTCAGCTGGGCGTCCAGTTCGTCGAAAAGCAGCTCGCCGTGGTCGATCTGACCGGTCCGGTACGCCGATCGCGCGACCAGGTGGGCGGCGACCGGTCCGGTCATCAGCTGGAAGAACCCGATCAGCGCGAGCGTGGCGAGGTCCATGCCGCTGCGCAGCCGCAGCGCGACTCCGGCGAGGACCAGCAGCAGGCCGAGGCTCTGCGGCTTCGTCGCGGCGTGGCTGCGCGACAGGACGTCCGGCAGCCGCAGCATGCCGATCACCCCGAGCAGGCAGATGGCCGCGCCGATGAAGACCAGTACCGCACCGGTCGTGTCGGCGATCTGGAGCCAGACGTTCACTCCGGTTTCTCCTCGGTCCTCGGCCGGTCGCGTACGACTTTCCTCGGCCGGTCGCGTACGGCGATGAAGCGGGCGATGCCCACCGAGCCGGTGAACCCGAGAAAGGCCAGCACCAGCATGATCGGGAAATAGAACGGGTCTCGTGCGACGGCGGACTTGGCGCCGAGGCCCGCGATGATGAGGGCGGCGCACACATCCAGCGAGATCGCCCGGTCCAGCATCGAGGGGCCGCGCCAGATGCGGGCGAGCAGAGCCGCTCCGGCGATAATGATCACCACGACGGCGGCGGTCAGCAGAACCTGGTCGACGGTCTCCGGTGCACTCATGAGCCCGCCCCCGGCCCGTCCGTCCGTGGTGGCGTCGGCGGAGGCAGTGGCGGTGGCGGTTCGGCCACGCGGGCGATCTCGTCGCGGGTACCAAAGGCCCGTACCGTCAGCCGTTCCATTCGCCAGACGGATTGCCTGGCCGCGTCGAGCACGGCGGGCCGGTCCGCGTCGAGGACGTGGACGAAGACGGTGGCCGTGGCGCGGCGTACCTCGACGACGGATCCCCCGGGCACGTTCGACACGGCGACGGCGGTCGCCGCGAGCATCAGGTCGGAGCGGCAGCGCAGCGGTACGGCGATGACGGCGGCCCGGTGCGGATGGTCGGCGAAGATCTGCCGGGTGACCTTCACGCCCGAGGTGTACATGTCGTAGAGCAGATAGCCGGCGAGCAGCACGATGCCCCACGGGTGGAGCCGGAGCCCGAGATCGACGCGGGGCAGCGGGAAGGCGAGACAGACCGCCACCGCGACGACGACGCCGGTCACCACATTGGCCCAGCTCAGACTGGACCAGAGCAGCACCCAGATGACGGTGAGCCAGGCGATCAGCGGAAGGTCGAGGACGCGCCGTCGACGGCCGGCGAATTCGCAGCTGAAGGGCGGCAGTTCCGCGTTCCGGTAGGACAGGGTGATCCAGCGTTTCACCGGCCGAGCACCGCCTCGATGTAGGGGGAGCGTGCGAGAAGTTCGGCGGCCGTGCGGTCGGTGTACGACGTCAGGGGTCCGGCGAGCACGGTGAAGGAGAGTCCGAGGGCGACGGCTGCCGCGGTGGCGGCGGTCATGAGCGTCGGCAGCTTCGTCGTGGTGGTGACGGCATGGCCGTGGAGGGTGGCCGCGACCGCGAGCCCGGCGGGCTGGTGCCGGTGCAGGATCGGTTCGTCGCCGGTGCCGGGAATGCGGTCCGGGCCCTCGTCGGCGTCCTCGTCGCTGTCGTTCTCGTCGTCGGACTCCAGGAGGGTGCCGTCCGCGGCCTGGCCGGGTGGTGCGGCCCGCCAGAACGCCAGGTTCCAGACCTTGGCCATCACGTACAGCGTCAGCAGGCTGGTCGCCACCGAGCCGGCGACCAGGATCCAGGCCCAGACGCCGCCGTCGGCGACACCGGCCCGCATGAGACCGAGCTTGCCGATGAAGCCGGACAGCGGCGGGATCCCGGCAAGGTTCATGGCGGGCACGAAGAAGAGGGCGGCGAGCACCGGGGCGGCTCTGGCCAGTCCGCCGATCCGGGTGAGTTCGGTGGTGCCGGTGCGGCGCTCGATCAGTCCGGCGACGAGGAACAGCGTCGTCTGGACGGTGATGTGGTGGGCGACGTAGACGATCGCGCCGCCGTACGCCTCGCGGGAGGCGAGGCCGATACCGAAGACCATGTAGCCGATGTGGCTGATGAGGATGAAGGAGAGCAGCCGCTTCAGGTCGGTCTGGGCGACGGCTCCGAGGATGCCGATCATCATCGAGGCGAGCGCGGCCGCCATCAGCAGGTCGCCGAGCCGGTTGCCGGGGAAGAGCAGTGTCTCCGTACGGAGCATGCAGTAGACGCCGACCTTGGTGAGCAGGCCCGCGAAGACGGCGGTGACGGGGGCGGGTGCGGTGGGGTACGAGTCGGGGAGCCAGGCGGCGAGCGGGAACACGGCGGCCTTGATGGCGAACACGGTCAGCAGCATGGCCTGGATCAGGGTCTGTACACCGAGCGGGAGTTCGCCCAGTCGCTGGGCCAGCTGGGCCAGGTTGGCGGTGCCGGTGGCCGCGTATGTCATGGCGATCGCGGTGAGGAACAGCATCGACGAGAAGAGCGAGATGATCACGTATGTCGAGCCGGCCCGGACCCGGGGGCCGGTGCCGCCGAGGGTGAGCAGCACGAAGCTCGCCACCAGCATGATCTCGAAACCGACGTAGAGGTTGACGAGGTCACCGGCGAGGAAGGTGCAGGAGACCCCGCCGACCAGGATCAGATAGGCGGGGTGGAAGACCGCCACGGGTGTCTCTTCGTCGCGGTCGGCCATGCCCTGGCCGAGGGAGTAGACCAGCACGCAGAGGGTGACGGCCGAGGAGACGGTCAGCATCAGCCCGGACAGCCGGTCGGCGACCAGGGTGATTCCGATCGGCGGGGCGAAGTCGCCGAGGTGGACGGTCAGGGGGCCGCGGGAGTCGGCGGCAATCATCAGGGCGACGGAGAGCGCGAGTACGGCGGTGAGCACGGCGACGCTGATGATGCGCTGGAACTGTTTGAGCCGGGTGCCGAAGGCGAGGCTCAGGCCGGTGGCGCAGAGCGGCAGTAGCACCGGCAGCGGGACGAGTGCGTTCACCCGGTGTCTCCTCGGTTCGCGTCTGCGGCAAGGCCTTCGGTACGGGCTTCGGCGTAGTCCTGCGGGTCGGCGCCCAGCACGTCGTGCCAGAGGTCTCCGGAGGCGTCCCGGCCGCGGGCCTGGAGGGCGCGGTCGGCGCGGAGCCGGGCCCGGAGGCGTTTGCGTTCCTCCCGGTACCGGGTGCGTTCCTCCGCCGTGCGTTCGGACGCGGACCGGTACTGCTCGCGCAGTTCGTCCCGCTCCCCCAGCACCTCGGCGCGCAGCGCGATACGCCGGTCCTCCAGATCGTCGTGGACCTCGTCGGTGCCGGTCAACTGGTGGCTGCGGTACGCCATGGCGAGGAGGAACGCCGTGGTGGCGAGCGTGATGACGATCGCGGTCAGGGCGATGGCCTGCGGCAGCGGGTCGGTCACCTGCCACAGCGGGACGCCGTACAGGAGGGGCGCCCTGCCCGCCGATCCGGTGGCGGACAGGACGAGCAGGTTGATGCCGTTGCCCGCGATCACCGCGCCGAGCAGGATGCGGGTGAGGGGGCGGGTGAGCATGAGGATGCCGCCGACGGCACACAGTACGGCGGCCGTGGCCAGAAGCGAGGCGCTGACCGTCATCCGGGGGCACCTCCGGCCTCGGGCGTGGCTCCCGGTCCCGCTTCCCCCCGGGGTGCCGCCTTCTCCGCCGCTGCACTCTCCGCTGCGGCTTTCTCCGCCGCGGCCCGCTCGATCTGGCGGTCGATCTTGGCTCCGAGTGCGCGCACGATGTCCAGCACCACGCCCAGCACCAGCAGGTACACGCCGAAGTCGAAGAGGACCGGCGTGCCCAGGTGGTACGAGCCGAACACGGGCAGCCGGCCGTGATACGTCCAGGCGTGCAGCACGGTTCCCTCGGCAAGGCCGAGCAGCGCCACCCCGGTGGAGAGGAACAGCCCGAGGCCGGTGAAGAGCCCCGGCTGCAGCGGTGCGGCTTCGGCGAGTTCGAAGCGGCCGCCCGCCAGATAGCGGGTGATCAGCCCGACACCGGCGACGAGCCCGGCGACGAACCCGCCGCCCGGCATGTTCTCGGCGCAGAACAGCAGATAGACGGAGAGCACGAGGATCGGGTGGAACAGCAGCCGGGCCACGACCTCGAAGACGACCGACCGGTGTTCGGGGGCGAGCGTGGCGCCGGCCGCGAGCCAGCTCCGCTCGGGCGCGCCTTCGTCGCCGTGCGGCAGCCCGGTCAGTCCGCGCTCCGTCAGCGACCAGGCCGTACGTCCGGGGACCTCCTCGCGCAGCCCGGATCCGTCCGCGCGGCGGTGCAGATAGATCAGGCTGGTCACGCCGATCGCGGCGGCGGCGAGCACGGCGGACTCCCCCATCGTGTCCCAGGCCCGCAGGTCGACCAGGATGGTGGCGACGACGTCCTTGAGCCCGTGGTGCGCGGTCTCCTCGACCATGGCGGCCCCGGCGGGGTCGGCGGTACGTGCGGCCGCCGCGACCCACACCACCACGCTCAAGGTGGCGGCCGCGGCCAGCGCCACGGGAATGCGTACCGCGCGCCGCCACGTACTGACCGACTCCTGGAAGTGCACCGGCATCCGCCGCAGCACCAGCACGAACACGACCATGGACACCGTCTCGACGCAGAACTGGGTGAGCGCCAGATCGGGGCCTCCCTGGACGACGAAGAGCAGCGCGGTCCCGTACCCCGTCAGTCCCGCCAGGACCACCGCCTTCATCCGGCGGCTGACGGTGAGACAGAGAAGCGCGGCCGCGCAGGTCAGGGCCGCCACGGCGCCCTGCAGCGGAACGTCCCAGAGCCGCGGCGCCGACGCCCCGTGCCACGGCCGGTCCACCCCGAGCACGGCGAGCTGTCCGGCGAGCATGACGAGCAGGGTGGTGGCGAGGTAGCCGGAGAGCGAGCCGCGCTGGACGAATCCGGTGATCTCCAGCGAGGTCCGCTCCAGGCCGAGCAGCAGACGGCCGAAGACCCGGTCGGCGGTCGGCCAGGCGATCCGCCGGGAGAGCCGGGTCACGCTGGTGCGCCCGGCGAAGAGCACCGCACCGCCGACCGTGGCGACGGCCGACAGCAGCAGGGCGGTGCCGAATCCGTGCCAGGGCGCGAGGTGATACGGATGCGCGGGTACGGGGAACTCGTCGGCGTACGCGCTGAGCAGCCGGTGGACCCGGCCGATGCCCGGTCCGAGCACCAGGCCGCAGAGCGCCAGCAGGGCGGGCGGGGCGAGGAACGCCCAGCCGACCCGGTGCACCGGGGTGTCCTCGACCCCGGGCTTACGGGCGAACGCGCCCCAGACGAACCGTACGGCGTACGCGACGGTCAGCGTCGAGCCCGCCACGGTGACGGCGAGCGCCCAGCGGTCCGCGGCGTCGCCGTGCAGCAGCGCGTCGAACGCGGCCTCCTTCGCGACGAATCCGAGCAGCGGGGGCAGTGCGGCCATGGACGCGGCGGCCAGCACGGCGACCGCGCAGACGTACGGCAGCGCCCGGCCGACGCCGGAGAGTCTGCGCAGATCGCGGGTGCCCGCCGCATGGTCGACGATGCCGGTGACGAGGAACAGCGGCGCCTTGAACAGGGCATGACTCAGGATCATGACCGCGGCGGCGAGAGCGGCGTCGCGGTTGCCGATACCGGCGAGCAGGGTGAGGAAGCCGAGCTGGCTGACGGTGCCGTAGGCGAGGACGAGCTTGAGGTCGTTCAGCCGCAGCGCCCGCCAGCCGCCGAGCAGCATGGTCGCTCCGCCGAGGACCAGGACGACGGGCCGCCAGACGGGGACGTCGGCGAAACCGGGCGCGAGGCGGGCCACCAGGTAGACACCGGCCTTGACCATGGCCGCGGCGTGCAGATAGGCGCTGACGGGGGTGGGGGCGGCCATGGCGTTCGGGAGCCAGAGGCTGAACGGCCAGATCGCCGACTTCGAGAGCGCTCCGCACAGGATCAGCACCACGGCCACCGAGATGGCGAGGCTCGTGGCCGGCGGGTCGGCGACGATCGCGGAGATCCGGTACGTTCCCGCCGCCTGACCGAGGATCAGGAAGCCGACGAGCATCGCGAGGCCGCCGAGCGTGGTCACGGTGAGCGCCTGGAGCGCGGAGCGGCGGCTGTGCTTCTGCTCGCTGCTGTATCCGATCAGCAGGTAGGAGAAGACCGTGGTCAGTTCCCAGAACAGATAGAGCGTGATCAGGTCGTCGGCGAGGACGAGGCCGAGCATGGCGCCCGCGAAGGCCAGCAGGTTCCCTGCGAAGCCGGCCAGCCGGGGGGCGTCGTCGGAGAAGTACGAGGCGCAGTACAGCAGGACGAGCGCGCCGATTCCGGCGGCGAGCAGCACCATGAGTTCGGCGAGCGCGTCGAGGCGCAGTTCGAAGAAGACGTCGTACGCCGGCATCCACCGCCACGACCAGGTCACGGATCCGCCGGACGCCGCGGTGTTCCACTGCGTGGCCGCCCACACGGTGGCGGCCGTGGGCGGCAGCGCGAGCACGACGAACGCGCGGCTGCCGAGGCGCCGCACCAGCGGGGCCGCGCACGCGGCGAGGACGAAGTGGCAGACGATGAGCGCTGTCATACGGCCCCGGTGGGCGTCCCGCGCCTGCCCGCGGCGAGCGTCCGGGGCCTGGGTGAAGCATCACGGGCATAGGGCACTGAATAGAGATATATCCCCCGCCTGCTATCACCCGTACGGCGCGCCGCGCAGATGCGGGACACCGCTGCGGGCGCGGCCGCACGGCGACCGTCACGTCCCCGAGCACACGGGCTTCGCCAACTGGCGGGTGACGGTGCCGCGTCAGCCCGAGACGCAGGAGGTGGCGAGCCGCGCCACCGGCAAGGACGCCGAGGCGCGGCTCACCTCGATCACTGACGAACCGATGTATCCGGCGGGGCCACGCCCGTCCGGTTTCTTCACGGCAGTACGGCCATCCCGTCGAGCTCGACGAGAGCCTGTTCGTCCCAGAGCCGGGCCGCCCCGACGACCGCCATCGCCGGGTAGTCGCGGCCCGCCAACCGCCGCCAGATCCGGCCGAGTTCGGGGGCATGCGCGCGGTAGTCGGCGACATCGGTGGCATAGACGGTGACCCGGGCCAGATCGGCCGGGGAGCCACCGGCCGCGCGCAGTGCGGTGAGCAGATTGGTGAGGGCCGTCGTGAACTGTTCGGGCAGTGTGTCGCCGATGACCTTGCCGTTCCGGTCGAGGGCGGTCTGCCCGGCCAGGAAGACCAGTTGACTGCCGGTGGCCGTGACGGCGTGCGAGAAGCCTGTGGGCGGGGACAGCTCGGCGGGATTGATTCGGTGGATCGGACTCATGCGGACGACTCCTGGTTCCCGGACGGCTCCGGCTGCACGGTCGGCTGCGCCGCCGTCGCGTACAGCTCCTTGGCGATGATCGTGCGCTGGACCTCGCTGGCGCCCTCGTAGATCCGCGGGGCGCGCACCTCCCGGTAGAGGTGTTCGAGCAGATGGCCGCGGCGCAGTGCGCGGGCGCCGTGCAGCTGGACGGCGGCGTCGACGACGTACTGCGCCGCCTCCGTGGCGTACAGCTTCGCCATCGCCGCTCTGCGCGGTACCCCCGGCTCCCCCGCGTCGTACGCCGCCGCGGCCGCGTACACCAGGAGCCGGGCGGCCTCGGTGCGGGTGGCCATCTCGGCGACCTGGTGCGAGACGGCCTGCAGATCCTTGAGCGGGCCGCCGAACGCGGTGCGCTGCGCGGTGTGGGCCAGGGTCGCGTCGAGCGCGGCGCGGGCCATGCCGACGGCGAAGGCGCCGACGCTCGGGCGGAACAGGTTGAGGGTGTTCATGGCGACCCGGAAGCCGCGGTCGGGTTCACCGAGTACGTCGTCGGGGGTGACCGGCACCCCGTCGAAGGTGAGCGCCCCGATGGGGTGCGGGGAGAGCATGTCGAGCGCTGTGCCGGTCAGCCCCGGGCGGTCGGCGGGGACCAGGAACGCGGTGACGCCGCGGGCTCCGGCGCCGGGAGTCGTACGGGCGAAGACGGTGTAGAAGTCGGCCTCGGGGGCGTTGGAGATCCAGCACTTCTCGCCGGTCAGCCGCCAGCCGTCCGGGGCGTGCGCCGCGCCGAGGGCGAGGGCCGCCGCGTCGGAGCCGGCGCCGGGCTCGCTGAGCGCGAAGGCGGCGACCGCGCGGCCCTCGCGGACTTCGGGGAGCCAGCGTTCACGGTGGGCCGGGGTACCCGCCTGGACCAATGGGTACGAGCCGAGTCCTTGGAGGGCCAGCGCGGTCTCGGCCTCCGTGCAGCCGCGGGCCAGGGACTCGCGCAGCAGGCAGAGGTCGAGTGCTCCGGAGGAGAACAGCCGGTCGAGCAGGCCCAATTCGCCGAGGGCGGCGACGAGTGGGCGGTTGACGTGACCTGGTTCGCCCTTCTCGGCGAGGGGGCGCAACTGCTGCTCGGCCAGGGCGCGCAGCTCCTCGCACCAGGCGGTCTGTGACGGATCGAGCGAGAATGCCGACATACCGGCGCCTCTCCTGGATCGTATCGCGAAGTATTGACTACCGTCATTCAAACGATACGCTCCAAGGGCGACAAGGGGGCGATCCGTTATGGACCCGAAGACCTCAGCGCACATCGACAGCTTTGCCAGAGAGCATCTGCCACCCCAGGACCAGTGGCCGGAACTGGTCTTCGGCCTTCCCGAGCTGGACTATCCGGACCGGCTGAACTGCGCCGCCGAACTCCTCGACACCACGGTCGCCCGTCTCGGACCCGACCGTCCCGCCTTCCGTACCCCTGACGGCCCGACGTGGAGCTACGGGGAGCTCCAGGACCGGGTGGACCGGATCGCCCATGTCCTGACCTCCGATCTGGGGGTCGTCCCCGGCAACCGGGTCCTGCTGCGCGGCCCCACCACCCCCCATTTGGCCGCCTGCTGGCTCGCCGTGCTGAAGGCGGGCGCGATCGCCGTGACCGTACTGGCGCAGCAGCGATCCCAGGAGCTCGCCACCATCTGTTCGATCGCCCGGGTCGGCCATGCGCTCTGCGATGTCCGGTCGGTCGACGATCTGGTGAAGGCTCAGGTTCCGGGGCTGCGGATCACTACGTACGGAGGGGACGAGGCGGACGATCTGCTGCATCTGGCCGCACGCCGGCCGGGGCAGTACCAGGCCGTGGACACCGCCGCGGACGATGTCGCGCTGATCGCGTTCACCTCGGGCACCACCGGGCGCCCCAAGGGCTGTATGCACTTCCACCGCGATCTGCTGGCCATCGCCGACACCTTCTCGCGCCATGTCCTGCGGCCGGGCCCCGAGGATGTGTTCGCGGGCAGTCCGCCGCTCGGCTTCACCTTCGGGCTCGGCGGCCTGGTGGTCTTCCCCCTGCGGGCCGGCGGCTCGGCGCTGCTGCTGGAACAGGCCGGCCCGAGGCAGCTGCTGCCCGCACTGGCCGCCCACCGCGTCTCGGTCCTGTTCACCGCCCCGACCGCGTACCGCGTGATGCTCGACCATCTCGGCGAGCACGACCTGTCCGCGCTGCGCCGCTGCGTCTCGGCGGGCGAGAACCTACCCGCGGCGACCTGGCAGTCCTGGTACGAGCGGACCGGTCTGCGCATCATCAACGGCATAGGCGCCACCGAACTGCTGCACATCTTCATCTCCGCCGCCGATGACGCGATCCGCCCCGGCACCACGGGCGTTGCCGTGCCCGGCTGGCAGGCGCGCGTGCAGGACCGGGACGGCCGCGCGGTGCCCGACGGGGAGCCGGGGCTGCTCGCGGTACGCGGCCCGACGGGATGCCGCTATCTCGCCGACGCACGCCAGACGGAGTACGTACAGCACGGCTGGAACCTCACCGGCGACACGTACACCCGCGACAGCGACGGCTACTTCCACTACGTCGCCCGCGCCGACGACATGATCATCTCCTCCGGCTACAACATCGCGGGCCCCGAGGTCGAGGACGCCCTGCTGCGCCATCCCCAGGTCGCGGAGGCCGCGGTGGTCGGCCGGCCGGACGAGCTGCGCGGCCAGGTCGTGGTGGCGTACGTGGTGCCTCGCGAGGGCGCCGCACCGTCCGCCGACGACCTGCGCACGTACATGAAGGGCGAACTGGCGCCGCACAAGTGCCCGCGCGTCATCGAGTTCCTGCCCGCTCTCCCCCGGACCGCCACGGGCAAGCTGCAGCGGTTCCGGCTGCGTGCCGAGGCGGATCGGGGCCAGGCCCTAGAGTGATCACGTGGCCGACCTGCACACCCCCCGATCCCTGATCGTCACCCTCTACGGTGCGTACGGTCGCACCCCCGGCAACACACCGCTGCCGGTGGCCGAGCTGATCCGGTTGCTGAACGCCGTCGGTGTCGACGCCCCGTCGGTGCGCTCCTCCGTCTCCCGGCTGAAGCGGCGCGGGCTGCTCGTACCGGCGCGGACCGCGAGCGGCGCGGCCGGATACGCGCTGTCGCAGGACGCCCGCCAACTGCTGGACGACGGCGACCGGCGGATCTACGCACATCCGTCACCACCGCTGCGGGACGGCTGGGTGCTCGCCGTCTTCTCCGTACCGGAAGCGGAACGGCACAAGCGGCACCTGCTGCGCTCCCGGCTCTCCCGGCTGGGCTTCGGCACGGCCGCGCCGGGGGTCTGGATCGCCCCCGCCGCACTGTACGACGAGACCCGGCACACCCTGGAGCGGCTGGAACTCGCCCCGTACGTGGACCTGTTCCGTGGGGAGCACCTCGGCTTCGCCGCGACGCGGGAGTCGGTGGCGCGCTGGTGGGACCTGGAGGCCATCGCCCGGCTCCACCTGGACTTCCTGGCCCGGCACGAATCGGTGCTGCGGGCCTGGGAGTCACGCACCGGCGAACCGGACGCGGAGGCCGCCTACCGGGACTATCTGACCGCCCTGGACTCCTGGCGGCGGCTGCCGTACGCCGATCCGGGGCTGCCGGAGGAGCTGCTGCCGAAGGACTGGCCGGGGGGCAGGGCGGCGGAGGTGTTCGGGCTGTTGCACGCCCGGTTGCGGGACGCGGGGGCGGGGTTCGTCCGAGGCGGGCCGGGCGGCTCGTAAAGCGTGTGCACAGCACGGTCCCGACTGGTCATCATGGAACATGACCTGGACCTTCACTGACGACGTCGATGTGTTCCTGGACGCCGCCGGTGCGTGGCTGGCGACCCGGCCCGCCGAGAACACCCTCGTACTGACCATCACCGCGACCCTGCGCAGCAGCGGCCCGCATGCCTACGGCGGGGACGCCCCGGTGCTGGGCTGGTGGCGCGGGCCGGACGGCGAGGTCGCGGGTTCCCTGGTGCAGACCCCGCCGTACCGGCCGCTGCTCGGCGTCGTCGCCCCGGAGGCGGTCGGTCCACTGGCCGCCGCGCTCCCCCTGACCGCCGTCAACGCGGACCGGGCGACCGCCGAGGCGCTGGCCGCCGGCTGGCCCGGCCACCGGGTCGAACAGGTACAACGGCTTTACCGGCTGGATGAGTTGGTCCCGCCTTCCCCCGCGCCGCCGGGCGGGCCCAGGTCCGCCACGGCCGCCGACCGGGCTCTGCTGGTGGCCTGGCATCGCGCGTTCGCCGCGGACGTCGACCAGCCGGACACCCACGCCGAGCGGATGGTGGACGAGCGGACGGCGTCCGGTGGTCTGACGCTCTGGGAGACCGGCGGGGTCCCGGTGTCGATGGCGGGTGTCTCCCCGCGGATCGCCGGCGCGGTGCGGGTGACGGCCGTGTACACACCGCCGGAGCACCGGGGCCACGGGTACGCGGCGGCGGTGACGGCCGAGGTCAGCCGGGCGGCGCGGGAGGCGGGCGCGCAGGAGGTGCTGCTGTTCACGGATCTCTCGAACCCGACGAGCAACGGGGTCTACCGGCGCATCGGCTACGAGGCCCTGTCCGACCGGCTGCTGATCAGCCGGGAGGCCCAGGGATGACGGGCGACGGGACACCGCTCGAACCGTTGTGGCTGATCGCCGCGAACGTGGTGCGGTGGCGCCGGTACGGGGTGGGAGGGCAGGAGCTGCGTCCGGGCACCAAGTCGTACCGGGGAGGCGCCAAGGTGTACGTGATCGGCTCCCGCCCCGGCGACCACGAGGTGCTGACGACCGTGGGGCGCGGGCGGCACACCTGCCGCTACATCACCCTCGACATGGCGACCCGTCACCTGCACACCTTCCGGGCCACGCTGGTCCACAGTCCTGCGGTACTACGGCGCGACGCGGAGTTCCCCGTGGGCCGGGTCTGGGGCTGCCGGGAGGACGCGGAGGAGGGTGCCGCCCGGCTCGAGGCACTGGCAGCCGAGTGCCGCGGTACCCGCTGGGCCGGTGTGCCCCACCCCACTCCCTGCCGCTGCCACGACTGCTTGACGGGCGGGGCGCTCACCCCAGGGTGAGCCGCGGCTTCGGTGCGTCAGTGCGGCCGGTCGGCGGTGTGCGGCTGCCCGCGCGGTACGGAAGCGGCCAGGGCGCGCCCGGCCCGCCGTAGCCCTGGTCGGCCGCCGCGTGCAGGGTCCAGTGCGGGTCGTACAGATGCGGGCGGGCCAGGGCGCACAGGTCGGCGCGACCTGCCAGCAGCAGTGAGTTGACGTCGTCCCAGGAGGAAATCGCACCGACCGCGATGACGGGCACGACCAGGGTGTTGCGGATCCGGTCGGCGAACGGGGTCTGGTACGAGCGGCCGTACTCGGGGTCTTCGTCCGGAACGACCTGGCCGGTGGAGACGTCGATGGCGTCGGCGCCGTGCGCGACGAACGCGCGGGCGATCTCGACGGCGTCCTCGGCCGTCGTGCCGCCGTCGGCCCAGTCCGTGGCGGAGATGCGGACGGTCATGGGCCGGTCCTCGGGCCACCGGGCGCGGACCGCGTCGAAGACTTCGAGAGGGAAGCGGAGTCGGTTCGACAGCGGTCCGCCGTAGATGTCGGTGCGGTGATTGGTGAGCGGGGAGAGGAACCCGGAGAGCAGATAGCCGTGGGCGCAGTGCAGTTCGAGCAGGTCGAAGTCGCAGGTGGCGGCGTGCCGGGCCGCTGCGGCGAACTGGTTGCGGATCACGTCGAGCCCGGCCCGGTCCAGCGCGTGCGGGACCTGGTTGACGCCTTCCCGGTACGGGATCGGGGAGGCGGCGGACAGCGGCCAGTTGCCCTCGTCGAGGGGCTGGTCGATGCCCTCCCACATCAGCTTGGTGGAGCCCTTGCGACCGGAGTGGCCGAGCTGGATACCGATCGCCGTGCCGGGGGCGGAGGTGTGGACGAAGTCGGTGATCCGGGTCCAGGCGGCGGCCTGTTCGGGGGTGTAGAGGCCGGTGCACCCGGGGGTGATCCGGCCCTCGGCGCTGACGCACACCATCTCTGTCATGACGAGCCCGGCGCCGCCGAGGGCGCGGGCGCCCAGGTGGACGAGGTGGAGGTCGCCGGGGACGCCGTCGACGGCCGAGTACATGTCCATCGGCGAGACGACGACGCGGTTGCGGAGTTCCAGCCCGCGCAGCCGCAGCGGGGTGAACATCGGCGGGGTGCCGGGGGCGCAGCCGAACTCCTCCTCGACGGCCCCGGTGAAGCCGGCGTCGCGCAGCCGCAGGTTGTCGTGGGTGACGCGGCGGCTGCGGGTCAGCAGGTTGAAGGCGAACTGGCGGGGCGCCTGATCGACGTACGTACCCAGCTCCTCGAACCAGCGCAGGCTCGCTGCGGCGGCGCGCTGGGTGGAGGCGACGACGGGCCGCCGCTCGGCCTCGTACGCGGCGAGGGCTGCGGGCAGGTCCGGCTGCTCCTCGATACAGGCGGCGAGCGCCAGGGCGTCCTCGACGGCGAGCTTGGTGCCGGAGCCGATGGAGAAGTGGGCGGTGTGGGCGGCGTCGCCGATGAGAACCGTGTTGCCGTGCGACCAGTGGGCATTGACGACGGTACGGAAGGTGAGCCAGGAAGAGTTGTTGGAGCGCAGCGGGCGGCTGCCGAGGGCGTCGGCGAAGATCTTGCCGCAGCGTTCCGTCGATGCTGCGGTGTCCATGGCGTCGAAACCGGCCGCGCGCCAGACCTCCTCGCGCATCTCGACGATGGCGGTGGAGGCACCGGCCGAGAAGGGGTAGGCGTGCAGCTGCATCACGCCGTGTTCGGTCTCGGCGATCTCGAAGCGGAAGGCGTCGAACGCGAAGTCCGCGGCGAGCCAGATGTAGCGGTTGCGGTGGGTGGTGACGGTGGGCCGGAAGGTGTCGGCGTACGTCTCACGGGTGGTGCTGTGCACCCCGTCGGCCGCGATCACCAGGTCGTGCGTCGCGGCGAGCTCGGCGACGGACGGGGCCTCCGCACGGAAGCGGAGCCGTACCCCGAGGGAGGCGCAGCGCTTGTGCAGGATCTCCAGCAGCCGGCGGCGGCCCAGCGCCGCGAAGCCGTGGCCGCCGGACGTCTGGGTGCGGCCGCGGTGGACGATGTCGATGTCGTCCCACCGTACGAATTCGGCCTGGAGGGCCCGGTAGACCACGGGGTCGGCGTGTTCGATGCCGCCGAGCGTCTCGTCGGAGAGGACGACGCCGAAGCCGAATGTGTCGTCGGGGGCGTTGCGCTCCCAGACGGTGACGGAGCGCTCGGGGTCCAGGCGCTTGAGGAGGGCCGCGGCGTACAGCCCGCCGGGGCCGCCGCCGATGACCGCGATCCGCCTCGTGTCGGATGCCATGGCGCTACCTGCCTTGCCATTTCGGCCGGCGTTTCTCCGTGAACGCGGCGTGGAACTCGGCGTAGTCGTCGCCGTGCATCAGCAGGGCCTGGGTGGCGGCGTCCATCTCCACCGCGGCAGCGAGCGGCATGTCGAGTTCGGCGGTGAGCAGCGCCTTGGTCTGGGCGAGGGCGAGGGCGGGGCCTTCGGCGAGGCGGCGGGCGAGCTCCGCGGCGCGGGCGTCGGCCTGTCCCTCCTCGGCCAGCTCGCTGATCAGCCCGATCCGTTCCGCCTCGGGGGCGCGGACCGGCTCGCCGAGCATCAGCAGCCGGGTGGCATGCCCCAGGCCGACGACGCGCGGCAGCAGATAGGCCGCTCCCATGTCACCGCCGGAGAGCCCGACCCGGGTGAAGAGGAAGGCGAACCGGGCGGACGGGTCGGCGACACGGAAGTCGGCGGCCAGCGCGAGGACCGCACCGGCGCCCGCGGCGACGCCGTGCACCGCGGCGATGACGGGAAAGGGGCACTCGCGCAGCGCCCGCACGACCTGCCCGGTCATCCGGTTGAAGTCGAGCAGCTGCGCGGTGTCCATCGCGAGCGTGGCACCGATGATCTCGTCGACATCGCCGCCGGAGCAGAAGCCGCGCCCCTCACCGGCCAGCACGAGAGCGCGCACCGAGCGCTCGCGGGACAGCTCGGCAAGGAGGTCGCGCAGGTCGGCGTAGGCGCCGAAGGTGAGCGCGTTGAGCTTCTCGGGGCGGGCCAGGGTGACGGTGGCGACGCCGTCGTCCGTCGTCAGCCGCAGATGGCGCCAGTCATCGGTACGGCGGGCGGAGCTGGGAAACGGGCTCATGGAGGGTGGTCCCCTTCAGCCGTCGGGCTGCTACCTGCTCTCGAAGTTATCACTCTTACGTGACTTCCGTCACGAGTACGCGATAAGCGCTATCGGAATATGTGGCGAACGTCCCTTTCAGGCCGGACCGCAGTCCCTTGTCTGTGTCGTTGCGCTTCGTAAGGTTGAAAGGAAGAAGTCTTGAGCTCCAGAAACTCGAGCCCCGGACAGACGAGCCTCCGGAACGGAACCCCCGCCTTGCCGCCCGATGGACCGATGCCCGCCTCCTGGCGTATCGCGCTGCCGCACTCCACGGCCGCAGTGCCGATCGCCCGCACCCTGATCCGTACGGCGCTGGCGGACATCGACACACCGGCCGACACCACCGACACGGCCGAGCTCCTCACCGCGGAACTGGTCGCCAACGCCGTGAAACACACCGGCGGCGACGAGCCCGTCGAACTGGTGGTGGAGCTTCTGGAGACCGGCTGCCAGGTGGAGGTCCACGACCGCGACCCGGCCCCGCCGGGCGACCTCTCCCGGCCCCAGCCCGGCAGCGAGCCGGACCCCTGGCAGGAGCACGGCCGTGGCCTGCTGCTGATCCGCACGCTCAGCTCGTCCTGCGGTCATCGCACGACGGAGCACGGCAAGGCCGTGTGGTTCACGCTGCCGCATCAGCACCGTCGGTAAAGGGTGCTTCTCGGCGCTCCTCACCAACGGTGCCGATCGGCGCCGCCCCCGGTACCTCTTGGCGCCTCCTCGGCGCCTCTCAGTCCTGATCCGCGCCGGCCAGTCGCGACCGGCTCCGGCTGTAGCCGGCGTACACCGCCGCGCCGGCCACCAGGAACACCGCGAACTGCACCCAGGTCGCCCAGCCCGTCCCGTACATCAGATACAGGCAGAAGAGGACGCCCAGGATCGGGCTGAGCGGGTAGAGCGGCACCCGGAAGGAGCGCTTCAGCCCGGGGTTGCTGCGGCGCAACGCGATCACCGCGACATTGACCGCCACCATGATGCCGAGCGTGCCGATGGTCGTCAGATTCACCACCACGTCGAGGGACGCGAAGGCCGCCGGCACCGCGAAGACGACGGCCACGATCCAGGTGTTGGCGACAGGCGTCGCCGTCCGCGGCGAGACACGTTCGAAGACCCGCGGGACCAGGCCGTCGCGGGACATCGACATCAGGATGCGGGTCTGCCCGTACATCACCGCGAGCACGACCGACGCGATGGCCACGACCGCGCCGAACGCGATGATGCCGCCACCGACGGTCGAGCCGGTGACCTGGTCGACGATCAGCGAGAGCGCGGCCGGCTTGTCGGAGACGGCGTCCGCGCCGAGTGCGCCGATGGCCGTGAGGGCGACCGCGCAATAGAGCAGGGTGGCGACCCCGATGCAGATCAGGATCGCGATCGGGATGTTCCGCCGGGGGTTCTTGACCTCTTCGCCCGCGGTGGTGATCGCGTCGAAGCCGATGTACGAGAAGAACGCCAGCGAGGCACCGGCGGTGACCCCGGCCGGGCCATGGGTGGCGAACGGCGTGAGATTACCGGCCTCGAACGCGGTGAACGCGATGGCGCAGAAGGCGATCAGAATGCCGATCTTGAGGACCGCCATCGCGGCCGTGGCGCCCGCGCTCTCCCGGATGCCACGCACCAGCAGGGTGGCGGCCATCATGATCACCACGATGGCCGGGAGATTGATCACGCCGCCCTCGCCGGGCCCGGCGGACAGGGCGGCGGGCAGGTGCCAGCCGACGAGGCTGTTCAGCAGCTCGTTGACGTACTGGCTCCAGCCGACCGCGACCGCGGAGACCGAGACGCCGTACTCCAGCAGCAGACACCAGCCGACGAGGAACGCGATGCGCTCGCCGAGGGTGGCGTAGGCGAAGGAGTACGAGCTTCCGGAGACCGGGATCGCGCCGCCCAGCTCGGCGAAGGAGAACGCGGTGAAGATGCAGGTGATCGCGGCGAGGACGAAGGAGAGGACGACCGCGGGGCCGGCCTCGGCGACGCTGTCGGAGAGGCCGACGAAGATGCCGGTGCCGACGATGGCTCCTACACCGAAGCACACGAGCTGGAACAGCCCCATGGTGCGCTTGAGGCCGTGCCCCTCCAGGTCGGCGCCGGATTCGGCGAGCAGCTGGTCGGGGCTCTTGATGCGCAGGCCGGGCCGGGGCGACAGGCTCGGCGGGCGGAGCGGACTCACGGGGCGATCTCTTCTCTGGTGAAGCATGTGGGGGGCTCGTGCGGATGGAGCGCGTGGGGGGGCTCCGGTCCTCCGGTCCTGCGTGGAGGACGGCACGAAAATGGGGCTCGAGCGTGCGAGCTCGAACCCCACCAAGTGGAACCATGGTAGCCACTTCTTCGCATGTTCACCCAATCGGGTGCATGACCATGCGATACCGGCGCCGTTCCCCGGCCGGTGCCGGGTCAGGCACCGGCCAGGGTCGCCACCAGGACGGCCTTGATCGTGTGCATCCGGTTCTCGGCCTCGTCGAAGACGACCGAGTGCGCGGACTCGAAGACCTCGTCGGTGACTTCCAGCTCGGTCAGACCGTGGCTGTCGTGGATCTCGCGGCCGACCTTGGTGCCGAGGTCGTGGAAGGCCGGGAGGCAGTGCAGGAACTTCACGTCGGCATTGCCCGTGGCCTTCAGGACGTCCATGGTGACGGCGTACGGCGCGAGGGCCGCGATGCGCTCGTCCCAGACCTCCTTGGGCTCGCCCATGGAGACCCAGACGTCGGTGGCGACGAAGTCGGCGCCCCGGACACCCTCGGCGATGTCCTCGGTGAGAGTGACGGTCGCGCCGCTGGATTCGGCGAGCCGACGCGCCTGCGCGACGATCCCCTCGGCCGGCCAGTAGGACTTCGGGGCGACGATCCGGACGTCCATGCCCAGCAGCGCGCCCGTGACCAGGTACGAGTTGCCCATGTTGAAACGGGCGTCGCCGAGGTAGGCGAAGGCGATCCGCTCCAGTGGCTTGTCGCTGTGCTCGGTCATCGTGAGGACGTCGGCGAGCATCTGGGTCGGGTGCCAGTCGTCGGTGAGCCCGTTGAAGACGGGCACCCCGCCGTACGCCGCCAGCTCCTCGACGGTCGCCTGACTGTCACCGCGGTACTCGATGCCGTCGAACATCCGGCCGAGCACACGGGCGGTGTCCTTCGCCGACTCCTTGTGGCCCATCTGGGAGCCCGTGGGGTCGAGATACGTCGTGGAGGCACCCTGGTCGGCTGCGGCGACCTCGAAGGCGCAGCGGGTACGGGTCGAGGTCTTCTCGAAGATCAGCGCGATGTTCCGACCGCGCAGCCGCTGCACCTCGGTGCCCGACTTCTTGGCCGCCTTGAGCTCGGCGGCCAGGTCGATCAGGCCGCGGAACTCCTCGGCCGTGAAGTCCAGCTCCTTGAGGAAGTGGCGGCCTGCGAGGTCTATCGCCATGGTGGCTGCTCCTGGGTCGGGCGAGGGTCGCGCGTACAGTTCCTGGAAGTCTATACGAGACAACGCATCGCTATACAGTCCCCTGTCCTGCGTGTCCGTGCGGTCCACGGTGTATCCGCACGATCCCCCCGCGCTTTCCGTACCGTGCCGAGCCTCCGGCTACACGGGGTCACGGACCACCGGACAGCTCATGCAGCGGGGGCCGCCCCGGCCCCGGCCCAGTTCGCTGCCGCGGATCTCTATGACCTCGATGCCTTCCTTGCGCAGATACGTGTTGGTGGTGGCGTTGCGCTCGTAGGCGATGACCACACCCGGCTCGACCGCCAGCACATTGCAGCCGTCGTCCCACTGCTCGCGCTGCGCCGCGTGCACGTCCTGGGTGGCCGTGAGCACCCGGATCGAGTCCAGGCCGAGCGCCGCCGCGATGGCCCGGTGCATGTGCTCCGGGGGATGGTCAGTGACCTTCAGATCCCGCGGTCCGCCGCCGGGCTCGATGGTGTACGAGCG
The DNA here is from genome assembly GCF_036108815.1 of Streptomyces sp. NBC_00353. Classification (NCBI taxonomy): domain Bacteria; kingdom Bacillati; phylum Actinomycetota; class Actinomycetes; order Kitasatosporales; family Streptomycetaceae; genus Streptomyces; species Streptomyces sp. NBC_00353. Next base: position 3,202,352 of record NZ_CP107985.1, read on the forward strand.
GAGCATGCCGAGCCCCGCGTACTGGGTGAACGTATCGCCGTCGATCATCGTCATCACCGTGTCGAGGTGCATGAACGCCCGGCGTTTCGGCATGTCGAGCGCCACGATCGTCCGGGCGGAACCGGCGTCGAACAGTCCGCGCGCCAGCATCTCGACCGCCTGCGGCGTGGTGCGCTCGCTCATCCCGATGAGGACGGCGCCCTGGCCGATGACCAGGACGTCGCCGCCCTCGATGGTGGACGGATAGTCGTCCTGCCCCTCCGACCAGTGATGGAAGGCCCCGGCCTCGGCGCCGGTGAAGAGGGGGTGGTGGCGGTAGATCGCCTCGAAGTGGACCGTCTCGCGCTGCCGGGCCGGCCAGCGCATCGCGTTGATGGACACCCCGTCGTAGATCCAGGCCGAGGTGTCCCGGGTGAAGAGATGGTTGGGCAGCGGACCGAGCAGGAAGTCGTCCAGGTCCATGACGTGGAACCGGACGGAGGTCGGCTCGCTGTGCCGCTCCAGGAACTCCCGCTTCGTCATCCCGCCGACCAGCGCCTCCGCCAGCTCGTCGGTGGACAGCTCCTCGAAGGCGGCCCGCAGATGTTCGGTGGCGAGCGGGCCGTACTCCTTCTCGTCGAAGACCCGGTCCAGCACCAGTCGCTTGGCCACCGGAATGTCCAGGGCCTCACGGAGCAGATCGCCGAAGAGATGCACCTCCACCCCGCGGTCGCGCAGGACGTCCGCGAAGCCGTCGTGCTCCTGCCGGGCGCGGCGCACCCACAGCACGTCGTCGAAGAGGAGCGCGTCCTTGTTGCTGGGGGTGAGCCGCTTCAGTTCGAGATCGGGGCGGTGCACTATGACGCGGCGCAGCCGCCCGGCCTCGGAGTCGACATGGAATCCCATGCCTCCATCCTCACCGCGCGGAGCGCCGTTCACCCGGCGAATCACCACCTGTTCTCTTCGTCTTCGGGATCAGAGCCGCGGGTCGACGGGCTCCGACTCCAGGGCGAGCACCGCGAACACCGCTTCGTGGACCCGCCACAGCGGCTCCCCGTCGGCGAGCCGGTCCAGCGCCTCCAGCCCCAGGGCGTACTCACGGAGCGCCAACGACCGCTTGTGGCCGAGGAACCGGGAGCGCAGCCGCTCCAGATTCTCCGGACGCGTGTACTCCGGCCCGTAGATGATCCGCAGGTACTCCCGGCCGCGCACCTTGATGCCCGGCTGGACCAGCCTGCCCTTCGCGTCCCGGACGAGCGCCCCGAGCGGTTTGACGACCATGCCTTCGCCGCCGCGGCCGGTCATCTCCAGCCACCAGTCGATACCGGCGCGGACCGATGCCTCGTCGCCGGTGTCGACGACGAGCCGCCGGGTGACCTGGAGCAGGCCGGTGGGGTCGTGCTCCACCAGCCGGTCGAGCCAGGCAAGCTGCTCGTCATGGGGAACGGAGGCCAGCGAGCGGCCCCGCACGGCGAGGATCTGGAACGGGGCGATCCGCACCCCGTCGAGGCCCTCGGTGGACCAGCAGTAGCGACGGTAGGCGTCGGTGAACGCCGCCGCGTCGGCCGTCCGGTCCTGCTGACGCGCAGCCAGGTCGGCGACGTCGACACCGCGGGCCGCCGCTGCCGCCAGCGCCGCGTTGGCCCCGGGGAGGACGGCACCGGACGCGGCGCCGACCGCCGCGTACTGCGAGCGCAGCAGGCCTCCGGCCTTGAGGGACCAGGGCATCAGCTCGGCGTCCAGCAGCACCCAGTCGGTGTCCCACTCGTCCCAGAGCCCGGCGGCGGTGACAGCCGTGCGCAGCCTGCCGAGGATCACCTCGGTCAGGGCGACGTCGTCCAGGAACGGCCGCCCGGTACGGGTGTGCAGCGCCCCGGTCGGGCCCTCGACACCGAACCGTTCCCGGGCCGCTTCCGCGTCGCGGCAGACCAGGGCCACCGCGCGCGAGCCCATGTGCTTCTCCTCGCACACGACCGTGGCGACGCCGTCCGCCCGGTACTGGGCGAACGCCTCGGCCGGGTGCTCCAGGAAGCCCTCCTCCTGGGAGGTGGCGGTCGGCGCCATGGTCGGCGGCAGGTAGCCGAGCAGCCGCGGGTCGACGGCGAACCGGCTCATGACTTCGAGCGCCGCCGCGGCGTTCTCCTCGCGCACCGAGATCCGGCCCAGGTACCGGGTCTCCACGATCCGGCGGCCCTGCACATCGGCGAGGTCCAGCGGGCGGCCCTCCCGGCCCCCGGGTGCCTCGGTGGTCAGCGGCTTGGCGGGCTCGTACCAGACCTTCTCGGCCGGTACGTCGACGAGTTCGCGCTCGGGCCAGCGCAGCGCGGTCATCTTCCCGCCGAAGACGGCACCGGTGTCCAGGCAGAGGGTGTTGTTGACCCAGGAGGTGCTGGGCACGGGGGTGTGGCCGTAGACCACGGCTGCGCGGCCGCGGTACTCCTCCGCCCACGGGTAGCGGACGGGCAGGCCGAACTCGTCGGTCTCACCGGTGGTGTCCCCGTACAGCGCGTGCGAGCGGACCCGTCCGGACGTGCGCCCGTGGTACTTCTCGGGCAGCCCGGCGTGGCAGACGACCAGCTTGCCGCCGTCCAGCACGTAGTGGCTGACGAGCCCGTCGATGAACTCCCTCACCTGCTCGCGGAAGGCCGGGTCCTTCGCGTCCTCCCGGTCCAACTGCTCGATGGTCTCGGCGAGTCCATGGGTGTGCTGGACCTGGCGGCCCTTGAGGTAGCGCCCGAGCTTGTTCTCGTGGTTCCCCGGCACGCACAGGGCGTTGCCCGCGGACACCATGGACATGACGCGGCGCAGCACACCGGGGCTGTCGGGGCCGCGGTCGACGAGGTCGCCGACGAAGACCGCCGTACGCCCTTCGGGGTGCGCGCCGTCGACGTAACCGAGCTTGCCGAGCAAGGACTCCAGCTCGGAGCTGCAGCCGTGGATGTCACCGATGATGTCGAACGGGCCGGTGAGATGACGGAGGTCGTTGTAGCGGCGCTCGAGCACCACTTCGGCGTGCTCGGCCTCCTCCTCGGTGCGCAGGATGTGCACCTTGCGGAAACCCTCGCGCTCCAGGCCGCGCAGCGAACGGCGCAGCTCGCGACGGTGGCGCTGGACGACATGGCGGGGCATGCCGGCCCGGTCGGGGCGGGCGGCGTTGCGCGTCTGGCAGACCTCTTCGGGCAGGTCGAGCACGATCGCGATCGGCAGCACGTCGTGGCTGCGGGCCAGCTGCACCAGCTGCTTGCGGCTCTCTGCCTGGACGTTGGTGGCGTCGACGACGGTCAGCCGCCCGGCGGCGAGCCGCTTGCCCGCGATGTAGTGCAGCACGTCGAAGGCGTCGCCGCTGGCGCTCTGGTCGTTCTCGTCGTCGGCGACGAGGCCGCGGCAGAAGTCCGAGGAGATGATCTCGGTGGGCTTGAAGTGCCTGCGCGCGAAGGTGGACTTGCCGGAGCCGCTGGCTCCGACGAGAACGACGAGCGAGAGGTCGGTCACCGGCAGCGTGCGGTGCGCGCCGGTGCTCTTCTCGGTGTCGTTTCCGGTGCCGTTGTCGGTGTCGGTCATGCTGCCTTCGCCTCCTTCTTCTTCGTGTCGTCCTCTGCGGTCCTCGTGAACACGGCCAGCTGCGTGGGCGGCCCCACCTCAGGGTCGTCGGGCCCCACCGGCACGAAGTCGACTCCGTATCCGTGCCGCTGCGCCACCTCCTGCGCCCAGGCCCGGAACTCCGCCCTGGTCCATTCGAAGCGGTGGTCGCCGTGGCGCACATGCCCGGCCGGGAGGCTCTCCCAGCGGACGTTGTACTCGACATTGGGTGTCGTCACGAGCACCGTCTGCGGCCGGGCCGAACCGAACACCGCGTACTCCAGCGCCGGCAGCCTCGGCAGGTCGAGGTGCTCGATGACCTCACTGAGCACCGCCGCGTCATAGCCGGCCAGCCGCTTGTCGGTGTACGTGAGCGAGCCCTGCCGCAGCGTGACGCGGCCGGCCTGCCGCTCCCCCATCCGGTCGAGCTTGAGGCGGCGCGAGGCGATGGTCAGAGCGCGCATCGAGACATCGACGCCGACGATCTCCGTGAAGCGCACGTCCCTCAGCAACGCCTGGACCAACTGACCCTGTCCGCAGCCCAGGTCGAGCACCCGGCTCGCCCCGGCGGCGCGCAGCGCCTCCAGGATCGCCGTGCGCCGCTGCTCGGCGAGCGGCACCGGCTTCTCCTCGGTGTCCGTCGTCTCGTCCACCGCGTTGTCGACGCTCTCCACCGCGAGGTCGTCCAGCTCGGCCAGCCGCACCAGCTCCAGCCGTTCCATCGCCTGCCGGGTCAGCCCCCAGCGCCGCGACAGGTAGCGGCTGGTGATCAGCTTCTGCTCGGGGTGGTCGGCCAGCCAGCCGTCACCGGCCCGCAGCAGCTTGTCCACCTCGTCGGGCGCGACCCAGTAGTGCTTGGCGTCGTCGAGCACCGGCAGCAGCACATACAGCTGCCTCAGCGCGTCGGCGAGCCGCAACTCGCCCTCCAGCACGAGCCGTACGTACCGCGAGTCGCCCCACTCCGGGAACTGCTCGTCCAGCGGTACGGCCACGGCATCCACGCTCGCCCAGCCGAGCGGCCCGAAGAGCTTCGAGACCAGCTCAGGCCCGCCGCGCGCCGGGAGCGCGGGCACCTCGATCCGGAGCGGCATGGGATCCGCCGCGCGCTCGGGCAGGGCCCGGCACACACCGTTCAGAGCGGACTTGAAGACAGCGCTCATCGCGACGGAGAGCAGTGAGGACGCCGCGTACGGGCGGTCGTTCACGTACTGCGCGAGCGCCGCGTCGGGTGCGCCGCCCCGGCCCTTTCCCTTGCCGCGCCGCACCAGCGCCACCGGATCCACCTCCAGCAACAGCGCGGCCGTGCAGCGCTCAGCCGATGCCTCGGGGTAGAAGACATGGGCGGTGCCGTGGGATGTGGAGAACTGCTGCGCCTTCTCGGGGTGCTTGTGCAGCAGAAAGCCGAGGTCGGTGGCGGGTCGCTCCGGCGTGCCGGTCGTGCTGATTGTCAGGAACACACGTCCGAGTATGGTCCGGTGCACTCGCCCCCCACCAGGCATTTTGTTGATGTCTACGGTTCCGGTGTTCCTCCTGGCCTTCCCGCCTCTGCTGTCCCTCTTGTCTCTCCTGTCCGCCCCATCCGTTCTGCCTCCAGAAGCTCGGCCAGTTTCGCGATCGAACCAGGGCCGACCCGGCAGCAGCCGCCGACCAGCCGGGCGCCTGCCGCCTGCCAGCCCCGCACCCGGCCCGGGTCGAAGGTGGCACCCCCGGTCCACCCCCGGCCCTCGGCGTCCCACCGCTCACCGCTGTTCGGGTACACGACGACCGGCTTCCCGGTCACCTCCGCCGCCGTCTCCACCGCACGGTCGGCATCGGCCGGATCGCAGCAGTTCACCCCCACAGCCACCACGCGCTCGTGCCCGGCGGCGAGCCCGAAGGCCGTCTCCAGCGGCTGCCCGGCCCGGGTCCGGTCCCCCGCCACGCTGTACGAGAGCCAGACGGGCAGCCCGCACCCCTCGACCGCCCGCAGCAGCGCCTCCGCCTCGTCGACGTCCGGCACCGTCTCCAGTGCCAGCGCATCGGGTCCGGCGGCGGCCAGCGCCTCGATCCGGGGCCGGTGGAAGCGCTCCAGCTCCCGGACCGAGAGGCCGTACCGCCCGCGGTACTCGCTGCCGTCCGCGAGCATCGCCCCGTACGGGCCGACAGAGGCGGCGACCCAGATCTCCCGGTCCGTCGCGCCACCGGCCCGCCGGGCCAGCTCCACGCTGCGGGCGAAGAGCTCCGCCGCCCGGTCCCGGCCGATCCCCCGCCGCGCGAACCCCTCGAACGTCGCCTGATAGCCCGAGGTGATGAGCACCTGCGCACCCGCCCGCACGTAGGCCAAGTGCGCGGCCTCGATCTGCCGGTCCTCGTCGAGCAGCAGCCGGGCCGACCACAGCTCGTCGGACAGATCGCAGCCCTGCGCCTCCAACTGATTGGAGAGGCCTCCGTCCAGCAGGACCGTGGACGCGGCGAGCGCGGCGGCCAGCGGGCGGTCGGATTGCACAGGTGCTCCTCTCGGCGACTCGTGTTCATCTGCTCTTGTTCACCAGTCCGGCGTCCACCTCGATTTGGTGTCCACCTCGGTCGGGACCGGCTCAGTTCAGCTGGGACTGGACCTGCGAGGAGATCAGCTCCAGGTGCTCCAGATCGTCCAGGTCGAGGACCTGGAGGTAGATCCGCGACGACCCGATCTCGCCGTACCGGCCGATCTTGTCGACCACTTCGGCGGGCGAGCCCGCAAGCCCGTTCGCCTTCAGCTCCTCCACATCGCGGCCGATGACCGACGCACGGCGGGCCACCTCGGCGTCGTCCTTGCCGACACAGACCACCAGGGCGTTGGAGTACACCAGGTCGTCCTCGCCGCGCCCGGCCGCCGTTGCAGCCTCCTTGACCCGTCCGAACTGCTTCTCGCTGTCATCCAGCGAGGCGAACGGGATGTTGAACTCGTCCGCGTACAGCGCGGCCAGCCGCGGTGTACGCGACGCACCGTGACCGCCGATCAGAATCGGCACCTTGGCCTGGGCCGGCTTGGGCAGCGCGGGCGAGTCGGTGAGCTGGTAGTAGGTGCCGTCGTAGTTGAACCTCTCGCCGACCCCGGTCGTCCAGAGTCCGGTGACGATCGCCAGCTGCTCCTCCAGCCGGCCGAACTTCTCCTTGGGGAACGGGATGCCGTACGCCTTGTGCTCCTCCTCGAACCAGCCCGCGCCCAGGCCGAGTTCGACCCGGCCGCCGGACATCTGGTCGACCTGGGCGACCTGGATCGCGAGGACACCGGGGAGCCGGAAGGTCCCCGCGGTCATCAGCGTGCCGAGCCGGATCCGCTTGGTCTCCCGCGCCAGCCCGGCCAGGGTGATCCAGGCGTCGGTCGGGCCGGGCAGCCCGCTCCCCGCCCCCATGTGAAGGTAATGGTCGGAACGGTAGAAGGCATTGAAGCCGAGGTCCTCGGCAGCCTTGGCGACAGTGAGCAGAGTGTCGTAGCTCGCCCCTTGCTGGGGCTCCGTGAAGATTCGAAGATCCATGGATCCATCCTGCACCTCCGAACGCCGGTCGTCGCTCCTCCCACTGCGTGTGCGGCCCGGCGGATCCGCGCACAGTCGGTCAGGTGCGAGCAGGTGTGCCCGTGAGGGCGGTCACGGCTGGCCCGCCGCCGAGCCTGCCGCTCCGCGGACCGCACCGCGCGGCCCGTCCCGCCCTCTCCCCTGCTCCAGATCGTGCTTCCGCTCCCGGTCCTGCTCCGCAAGGCGCCGGAGCATCCCGTGCACCCGGTCCAGCGACTCGTCCGCGGCATCGATCGCCTCTATGCACTGCCAGTAGAGACCCTCCTCGTCGGTGTCGCAGGCCACCGCGACGAGAGCCATCCCCACTTCCCCAAGCAGCGCGCCGAGACCGGTCAAAGTCGCGCGCGGATCGGCGACCTCGGAGAGCTGGGCAGCCCGTGCCACACCGGTCCGCACCACCGGATGATCCGGCGCCCCGCTGCCCCTCCCTCCGATCTCACTGAGCCCTCGCGCCTCGCCGCGCAACTCCTTCGGCCCGCTCGCCGCCAGCCGGTCGCCGATCGCCTGGGCCAGCGCCTGGGCCTGCCAGGCCTCCGCCATGATGGACGGCGTGCCCCGGCTCTGCGCCAGAGCTCGCCGACTTACCCCTATGAGCCGCTCCGCTTCCATGCATTGCCCCCGTCCGTACGAAAACCCGCTCACCTCATCCATTACCCACAGTGAGGGGAGTGGCACCGAAAGGCCAGGGGATTTCGGAAATCTGTGGACAGGAAGTCGATTGTGGATAAGTCGATTACTCCGAAGAGTGACGATCTTGAGGATCCGGCCGCTCCGGAACCGGAAAGCGCGCCTCGTTCCGGTCGATTTTCTCCGCCAGCGCCGCCAGCGCATCGATGCCCAGCACCTCGCAGAACTGCAGCAAATACGCGAGCACGTCCGCGACTTCGTCCGCCACCCGATGCGCCGTCTCGGGCTTCTCCATCACCTGCGCCGACTGCTCGGGCGTCAACCACTGGAAGATCTCGACCAGTTCGGATGCCTCGACGCTCAGCGCCGCCGCCAGGTTCTTCGGGGTGTGGTACTGCTCCCAGTGCCGCTCGGCCGCGAACGCGGCCAGCCGTCGCTGCAGTGTCTGCACATCAAGTTCTGACGCATCTTGCGGCTTGACCTGCATACTTTCCCCTCGCTCATGCTTCCTGGGCCGTCGTGGGGCCGTCATCGCTCTTCGGGCCGTCCCCGAACGCGCGGCTGACGGCCTCCCGCGTGCGCCTCTCGCTGCTCGGCATCAGGTGAGTGTAAGTCCGCAGCGTGAAGCCGGGATCGTGGTGTCCCAGGTACTCCGACAGCGCCTTGATGCTCTCCCCCGCGTCCAGCAGCACAGACGCGTAGAAGTGCCTCAGCGCGTGCATGCCGTTCTCCCGACCACGCGGCACCCCGACCTTGTCGAGAGCAGGACGCCAGACCACACAGGTGAAGACCACACGATGCACCGCCCGTCCCTCGATGTTGCGGAAGAGCACGGATGCGGTGACCGGAGACCCGTCGACCGACCGCCACGGCAGAGACACACCCGTGGGAGGCTGCTGCGCGATGTGATGCTCAAGCGACCGCGCGACGCTCTCAGGCAACGGGACGGTGCGCGTCTTGCCGCCCTTGGGTAGCGCGAACACCTTCCGTCCGGCAATGAGCTTGACCTGTCGGACAACGTGAACCACGCCCGCCGCGAAGTCGACGTCGTCAACGGCGAGGCCCAGCACTTCGCCCTGTCGCATGCCGCACCCGCCGGCCAAGTCCACCATGGCCCGGTAGCGCTCGGGCAGTGCCGAGCGCACCGCAAGTACGCGTTCAGGCTGCCACGGCACAATCCGGCGAGGTTCCAGCTTGGGCGCCTTCACGGACGACGAACGGCACGGGTTGTGCGGAATCAGACGATCGTCAACGGCCGCCGACAACATCGCGTTGAAGTTCGCGAAGATGACGCGCTGATAGGCGGGAGCCAGTCCCCCGTCCTGCAGCTTCCGCAGCCACTCACGAACGTGGATCGGCCGCAGCGAGTCGAGCGAGCGGGTACCCAGATGCGGTAGGACGTGCAATCGAATGCGCGTCTCGGTGCTCACGAAAGTGGCAGGATCCATGGTGAGTGAGGCCAGCCACCGTTCGGCGTGCTGCCGCACGGTGAGACGGCCGGCGCGCGGATCGATGTACTGCCCCCGCGTCATGTCGGCCTCGATCCCGGACAGCCACTTCTCGGCGAGGCGTTTCTGTCCGTCCGGAAAGCTCTTCGATTTCTCGGTGCCGTCGGGGCCGACGTACCGAGCGCGGTAGCGCATGCCCGTGCCGTGGCGGTCGCTCTTGACGCGGACAGTCTTGCCGTTGGCGCCGGTCTCGGTCTTGTACCAGCGGTCTTGGATGTGGCCTGCCATCTGAGGCGGTACCCCTTTCTCAGCATGAACCAGGGGCGACCGGAGAGCGGTCGCCCCTGGTGGTGTGTGAGGTTGCGTCAGGCCGCTACGCGGTCGACGTTTTTGCGCTGCGTGACGTAGGCCCTTACTTCGGCGGGGTCGTAGCGCACGTGCTTGCCGATGCGAAAGCCGGGCGGGCCGGTGCGCTTCCGGCGCCACTGGTAGACGGTCTCGAGCGGCACCCCGAACATCTCGGCGATGTCATCGGGGGTGAGGTACCGGTCGGGCAGGCCGCTGCGGAGGATGGCGCGGGGGTCAGGTTGAGCTGGACAGGTTCGGCTCATGAGTTCCTCGGGAGTTGAGTCACACTGCTGTTGGCTTCGGGGGCTTCTCTTGAGTTCGTATGTGTCCGAGGTGCGGGATTCTGCGTCACCGCGTCATCTGCGTCATTTGCGCGCCTGACCTGCGGTTTTGAGTGACGCAGAGGATTTGGGGTGCGTCACCTGGTGACGCTGGCCTTTGTCACCGGGTGACGCGGGTGACGCGGGGTGACGCAGCCGCTGGCGTCCTGCGTCACCGCTGTAGCGGCAGGTCAGGGTCCGTTTCCAGTCCTTGGGTGACGCAGGTGACGCAGCGTCCCTTCTCTTAGGAAAAGAGAAGGGACGTGTCTGTTGTCGTGCGCGCCTCTAGGCGTGAAGAAGGAGCCGCTTCGCGGCGCGACCATCGGGCGGCGGCGTTGCCGCCGAACAGCAAGAGGAGCACCCCGGCCGTGGTGCGGTGGGTGCTCTTCTTGCTTGTACGGGCGGGCTGCGGTTCGCCGGTCAGAGCATCGGCTCTTGCTGGTGTGGCGGCGGGGTCGGCGGTCGGGTCATCTCGATGTACCGACCCTCTTTGGTGCGGCCCCAGTCGATCAGTACGCCCCGGGCGGCGAGGGTCGGTTGGAGGCGCTTGAGGCGGTCGGACAGGACTTTGCCCGTGGTGGGCCACCCCTTGGGCAGGGGACGGCAGTCGTCCCCGGTGTACAGGCCGGTGAGGCAGTGCAGCCACTCGGAGGACGTCATCCGCGTCTCCACGCCGGCCGTGAGCCCGGCGGCGTGCTTGAGCACGGTCTGCGCGAGGAGATCGCCCTCGATGACGTCGTCGTTGAGGTCGTCCAAACTGGCCCGGTAGGCGTTGAGCGCTCCGAGGCAGGTCGCCGCATCGAACTGCGCGCACAGGTGCGCGAAGTCGGCCATACGCAGATCGGTGGGGATGTCGGCCTCGGCCGCCCGGACCTTGACGGTCAGATCCAGGAGAGACCCGAGCACGACAGGCAGCGCCTCCTCGAACTCGGCCCACAGCTCGGCCTCGGTCCGCCGGACGCGAGGGCGCTCCAGACGGAGCGGGAGGAGACGTTCGGCGAGGTCGGGTCGGATGACGCCGACGTCGATGCCGGTCAGGAGCAGGGGGCGGCGGTAGCGGGAGCGGACCACGTCGCCATCGGTGTACAGGGCGCGTTTGATGGTCTCGGCGCCGGTGACGATGCAGCACATGAGGTCGGACAGGTCCGGGGCCAGGTGCGAGAGGTTGTCCAGGGCGGTGACCCATCCAGCGGCCACGGCCGCGATCAGGTTCTCCTCGTCCTTCGGGGCGCGACGCAGGTCCCCGCTCATTCCTTCGATGATCCTCACGAGCATCCGCCCGCCGGTGGACTTGCCTGCCCCTTGGGGGCCGGTGAGGAACGGGGCCGGGACGGGCACGGACGGCCCGAGGCAGCCGATCAGCCAGGTGATGGCCAGGCACTCGGTCTCCGCGGTGGCGAAGTTGCACAACCGGAGCAGCAGGTCGATGCCCTTGCCGTCGGTGTCCTTGGCCGGCAGGGGAAGCTCCCCGGTGAGCTGGGTGCGCCGCCAGCACACCTCCTGCGGGTCGGGGGTGAGGATGTCCCAGCCGGTGGGGTGAATACGGACGGACTGCCCGTCGCTGCGCCCCAGGTCGAGCCACGTCGCACCGTCGAATCCCGGAGCGACGCGGATGTGGACGGGCTGTATGTCCTGATTCATCGCCAGTGCTTCGATCAAGTCCAGCGCCTCCTTGAGGGCGGTCCCGTTGAACACGCCGTGTCCGTCGTGGAAGAGGCCGACCATGAGTTCCTGCCGGTGGCTGCCAGAGGTGCCCTGTGAGCGGATCGGACGTGCCACGGGGTGCCCGTTCTTCTGGGCGAACACGGTCCCGTCGGCGGTACGGAAGTACCGGAAATGCGCTTGCGCGTAGTCGGTGATGACCTCGCGGGCGGGGTTCTTCTCGTCGTCGGACATGGTCACAGTCCCAACCTGGTCAGGGCATTGGTCCACGCGTCGGTGCAGTGCCGGACGGTCTCACCCTTGGCCTGGGCGGCGGCGAACAGCCGCCCGATGTAGGTGTCGGTGAGGCAGCCGCACCGGCCGTGGGCGGACAGGACGGCGAGGAAGGTCCGGTAGACGGTCGCGTGCACCGCGCTGCGGGCCTCGGCGATGCGCTGCTCGGCCATGGCGATGCCACGCTCCAGATAAGAGGGCGTGCGGTGGCGGCACCCCCCATCCCCGACCGGTGCGGACACCGTGACGGCGCGCGGCGCCGGCCGGACCGTGGCCGGCTCCTTGACGACCAGCGCGCGCACGGCCTCGGGCAAGACCGCCATGGTGCCGGTGCCAGGGCCGAGCCACCGGGCGTAGGACATCGTGGACTTGACGTCTACGCCAGGCCGCACCGCGTTGGCGGACTGCATCACGCCCAGGTAGAGCCAGTGCTCACCCCTGGTGGTGCGCACGATTCGAGTGGCGGGCAGGCTCGCCCGAGCCCACGCGATGGCTTCCGCGTTGTCGAGGTCGACGACGGTGAGGCCGGCGCCTCCGGGGTGGTAGGCCACTGCCGCCGCTTCGCGCCACGTCCGCACCCATGTCGACGAGCTGATGACGCCGGGGTCGGTGGTGGCGGCGGCCCAGCCGTGGCATACACCGGGACACTCGCACGGCCCGGACATCTTCATGACCGGCCGGCCGCCGCACGCGTTGCCGGTGCAGGTGCGGCAGTTGCCGAACGGGAGCTTCCCGGCCCGCAGCGGCAGGACCGGGACCGCGCGGGCGGCCAGATCGAGGGCGGTGGTCAGGTGGGTGCTCATGCGGCCACCTCCAGCGGGGTGTTCCACGCGGCGGGCACGACTCCGAGGAGTTGCCCGTAGGCGTGGTGGGCCTGTTGGGGGACGACGCCGTTGCCGAGGATGCGCAGTTGTTCCTTGCGGGGGATGTCGGGGACGGCGGTGACCCAGCCGGTGGGCAGGCCCATGAGCCATTCAGCGAAGGCGGGAGTGATGCGGCGGTTACCGGTGCGGCCCACGTCGGTCGGCTCGGGTGCACGGCGGTTGAGGATGCCTTCCCAGCGCCGGATGGCAGGGCTGTAGTCGACGCCGTCAACAGAGATCCACCGCTCGTCGGACAGCAGCCAAGCGAAGTCCGTGAGCGTCTTGCCCGAGTTGAACTTGGCGCCCGGCCTGCGCTTGGCGGTGTAGTTGCGGGTGCCGCGCGAGTCGGCGACGGTCGGGGACGGAAGCAGGCTCAGGACGCTTTCTCGTCCGGTGTCACCGGCAGCCTCGTCACCAGTGTTCGCAGGTTCATCCCGCCCTTGCGCTTCGGGGACGTGCCGGGGCCGCCAGTGCCGTCGGAGGTCGTGGGGGTCGGCATCAGCGGGATGGGCAACTGCGAACCACCGGTCCCGCTGGTGCGGGGCGCCGACTTCGGGGTCACCAGCTCGTAGACATGTCCACCGGACGCCATACCCGATCGCGGCCAGGTCCGCGGCGACGACGTCCAGCCCTCTCGAGCGGAGCGCCGCCACGTTCTCCAGGAAGACGTAGCGGGGTCGAAGGACGCCCACAGCTTGAGCAACGTTCTTCCAGACCTTCGACCACTGGCCATTGATGCCGTCCTTTCGTCCTGCGTTGCTGATGTTGCGGCACGGGAACCCGGCTCCGATCACGTCGGGCCGATGCAGGGCCCGAACCTGGTCCCAGTCGATCCGGGTGATGTCGCCGAGGTTCGGGATGCCGGGGTGATGGGCGGCGAACACCTTCGCCGCGTAGGGGTCGTTCTCGGCGTAGGCGACGGGCACCGCGCCGATGCCGGCACCGAGCGCGGCTTCCAGACCGCCGTAGCCAGCGCACAGGGCAACAGCCCGTAACACCTGATCCGGCACTCGCCGGATCGCGACAGGTTGAGTCATGCTGGATGTCTCCAGTTCTCTTGATGAGGGATAGCTGGACGAGGGCGGCCGTGACTTTGGCGAGAGACGGCCGCCCTTGCCTTTTCCGGGGTGTGGGTAGGGGGAGCCTGATGGGTGAGGTTGAGATCACCGACCGCCTGCAGAGGCGGGTCAGACGCGACTTTCCTGACGCTGAAGTCGCTAAGGGAGTCGAAGGAGCTCTGCGCTCCACGTCCAGGAAGTTGGATCCGGACGGGAGGGTCGGTGCTGGTGGAGAGCGCCTGATGGCCGCCTTGGTGATCTATGCGCGTGGGGACATCGGTCGCCTGAAAGATGCCGTCAAGCTTGCTCACCTCGACTGGCGTGACTTGTTCGTTGCAACCGACCTTGCCGACGAGGACTTCGAGCAGCGACTTGACGACGAGCTGCCTGGTCCCACGTAGGCACTGCCCGTCAGCTGTGGAAGCGGTTGGAGTGGGGGTTCTGGTCGCACCAGTCCTCGGCGCACACCTTGTGGACCGGTTCGCGGTCGTGGGAGCGCATGGGGGTGGGCTTGCCGCAGAGCACGCACGGCAGGTTCCGGGAGGCGTCGAAGTGGCGGGCGTGCCGCCAGTCCAGAAGCGGCACGACCAGCCCCCGGATCAGTGGTGGTTGATGGTGCCGTTGGCCTTGCCGAACATCCCGAACGCGGTGATGTTCTGCGTGATGTGCGTCGTGCCCGTACTGGCGCCGGTCGCCGCGCGGCCGAGGCGCAGGAGGACGGGGACACCGATGGCCGCGGCGGCGATGAGGGCGACGGCGGACCACAGGGCTTGGCTCATGGCGATCAGTCCCGGGGCTGCGTAGGAGAGTCCGATACCGGCGGCGGCGATGCCCCCGCCGATCGTCGGCGTCAGCAGGGCGGTGGTCTTGGCCCATGCCGGGATCGGCTGCGAGACAGGCACCGGCAGTGCGGCCGGCGCGGTGGGCTGGGTGTAGGCGAGGGTGCGTATCCCGCCGGGCAGGGTGACCATCTGGACACCGGGTGGGATCTCCGAGGGCAGCATCACCCGTCCCTCGGGTACGGGGAGATAGGCGGAATGGTCGGGCGGACGGAGGGGCTGGGTGGTGATCGTGTACGCGGTGTCATGCACGACGGGGCTCCTTCAGCAGCGCGGGCGGCACCCCGGGATGTGAGGGGTGCCGCCCGCGCTGACTTGTCGTGTCGCTTGTCGTCTGGCTTGTCGTGTGTCTTGTCGCTTGTCTTGTCTTGTCGCTTGTCGCCTTGCAGGTCATAAGCCGTTTCCGGCCCGCAAAGAGGCGCCCAAGACCCTTCTCGTGCCGGTGGCGACAGGCGCTCAGTCCTCGGTGGGGTTGTCGGGGGCGTGTTGGCGGTGGACGTAGCGGGCTTTCGTGCCGGTCCCGACGCGGACGGCAGTGCCGTCCGCAGTCCACGTCTTGAGCCAGCCGACCACCGTCTGCCGCGTCGTTCCGTACTCCTTGGCGAGTGCTCGGGCGATCGCCGAGGCACCGGTTCCCTCCGGTCCAGCGGAGAAGAGCAGGCCGAGTGCGACCTGCCGGGCGGCGTTGTCCTCGTTCTGGAGCGCGGACAGGTTCAGCCCGCCCGACGTCGGCTGCTCGGTGTTCGCACCGGGCTCGGCGAAGGTCGCGAACTCGGCATCGATCTGCTCGCGGAACTTGCGGGCGAGTGCTTCCTCAGCGGACTCCCGATCGCCCCGGAGCGCGGACAGGTTCAACCCACCAGTGCTGCCTGCCGTCTGCGCCGGGACGTCGGTGCCCGGAATATGAGTGGTGTCCCGCATCCAGGCCGTGCGCTCCGGATCCCACCGCGACGCGTAGGCGTCACCCGCGGCCTTGCGGGAGACGTCATCCAGGGTCGGGTGCATGTCGGAGGTGGCGATCACGATGTCGCGGATCTGGTTGGGCAGGATCCGCCAGTTCTTGAACAGGGCCGCCGCGGACTCCGGTGTGCCCATGAACCCAGCACCCTTGTACGGGGCCTGATCCACGCGCAGGCCTCGGGAGCCGGGAAAGACTTTGCTCAGGTCCATCCCTTCGACTTCCCCACCGGTGAGGCAGACCCGGGCCTTGGCCTCGCGGCGGATCATCAGGTTTCCGAGGACGGATCCGGTGGCACCGAGCGCGGTCAGGACCGTGCGGATGCCCATGGCACGCAGCATCCGGATCACTTCCAGGATCTTCTTCGCGAGATCCTTCATGCTCCGGTCGGTGCTGGTCAGAATCTCTGCACCCTCGTCGACGACCAGCATGATCTGAGGAATCTTCGCGCTGATGGGGAGCTGGTCGGTGTTCCGCTCGGCCATGAGGTCCTGGTAGGCGACCTTGCGGCGCAGCCCGATCGCCAAGGCCGCGTCAAGCATCAGCACGGCTTCCTCGTATGTCGAGGCAAGCCAGTCGATGCCGGGCGTGACCCCGTCCACCGGGGCCCCGTTGGCGTCGAGGGCGGGCCGGACCCAGGGCAGGCCGGCGGATCCGGCGTTGAGGTCGATTACCCAGGTGAGCACGTCGGTGGTGCGGGCGAACCCGGCGAGGATGACGTGGACCATGTTGGTCTTGCCGGACCCGGTCGGGCCGACGACCAGGGCGCACTGTTCGCGCAGGTAGACGCAGATCTCTTCGGCGTTGGTGCGGTAGCCCCACGGGATGCCGGTGTAGATCGACAGTGGCGTGTAGTCGGATGGGTAAGTGCGTTCCTCGGACAGGACGTTGACCGTGGTCACGTCGATCAGGACCCGGCCCTGGTGGATGCCCTGCGAGGCAACCGCAGTGCAGCCGTGCGGCAACCGGGCGTCGGCGGACAGGGCGGCGGAGTGCTGCGCGATCCGGTCGTAGGTGGTGCCACCGGAGGGGAGTTCCGCGTCGATGGTGAAGCCGGTGCCGGTCGGCCACATCTCCACCGCGACGACGCGCAGCGTGATGTTGCAGACCCGCTGCACCCGGTCCACCCACTCCGCGGCGATCGCACGCCGCTCGGCGGAGAGTTCGCGGGCGACCTGCCGCTCAGCCTGCGCGATGGCCTCCAACTCCCGTGCCTCTTCGTACAGAAGGGTGGAACGAGCCGCCGCGCCCATGCCCACACCGATGGTGGCGAGAGATCCGAGCGCGGCCCAAGTCAGGGGCCCGGTGGTCATGGCCCAGGTCGTCCATCCGGCGCCGATGAGCCAGGAAGCGGACCGCGTGGCGATTGTCCTGCCCGACAGGCGTTCGCGAAGGCTGCTGATGGTGTGGCCGATGGCGCCGGCGGCGCCGACGGCGAGGGCCCAGCCGGGAGGCATGCTGGTGGCGGCTCCGGTGGTGGCGACGGCGAGGCATCCGGTGGTGGCGGACAAGGCGCCGGTCACGGGTCCGTGACCGGCAGCCCAGTCCCACACCGGCCCCGTGGAGGCGGTGTTGGTGGTCATGATCAGACGTTCCATCCCTTCTCGGCCTCGGGCCCGTTGCGCGGGTCCTCATGGCGGGCGATGTCCTGCTCATGGGACTGGCGGAACAGCGGGCCCATGTCCTCGGCGACCGCCACGGCCGACATGACGGCGCCGAAGATGTCGTTGAAGCCGTCCGCGACGTCCTTCTCCAGCGGGAACTCCGAATCGGCCCGCTCGGCAAGGACCTTCATCACGTTCGCCACGCACGTGAGCGCGGCCGGGAGCCCTTCGACCATGGCCAGGATCTCCATGGCGGACTCGGGGTCGTACTGCCCAGCTGCGGATTCCATCTCCGCCGCGTACTCCTCGAACCGGAAACCAGACACGTTCTCTCCCTCACTCGCACTGGTGGTGGGTGCTGCCGGCGTCGGGCCCATGGGCCGCTCCGCCATGTCGCCGACCTGTTCGGTGCTGTTGTCGGCCGCTTCCGTGTCGGCGGCGGCTTCGTCGTTCCGCAGGGCCGCGCGTATCGCGTCGTCCCGCTGGTGGCGCTGTTCCTCGGCGGTACGGGTCATGCGGGCGTAGAGGCGGCGGCCCGGATACATGAGCCAGGCCCAGCCGAGCTTCCGGCCCAGCGGGGTGGTGAGCATGCCGACCAGCCCCAACGCCCCGGCGAGCAGGGCGGCGCGCAGTCGGCGGCCCTGGAACCGGGCGGCCGACCGCCACAGCGCCTTACGTGCCTTCCTCCGGGCAGGGGCCTTGCGCACCGTGTCCCGCTGCCCGGCGACTCGGTCGGCTGCCCGTCGGTCCCGAGCGGCCCGGTTACGGTCGATCACCGCACCCTTGGCCGCACCGACCCGGCCCGCGGCCTTGCCCACGGACCGGCCGATCGGCCCCTTACGGGCCAGCGATGCCGACCGTGCTGCTGTCTTGGCACCACGACGGGCATCCGCCACCGCACGCCGCGAACCAGCCGTCTCGGTCCGCCGTGCCGCCCGTGACGGGGCCGTCTGCCGGGCTGCCGCCCGCAGCGCTTTGACCTGTCCCGCACGCCCCAGGCCGTGCTGTCGAGTGGGCTTCCCGGGGGTGTGACCGGCGGCCTTCCCTGCCTGATTGCCGGTGGTCTTGCGCTGGTGCGGCACGCTTCCGGTGGAACCAGTGCGCGAGGTGCCGCGACCTGCGTGCTTCGCGGATCGTCCGCTAGTTCCGCGGGAGACCGCGCCGTGCACACCGCCCGTTGCGCGGCCTGTCCGGCCGGGGCTGTGGGGGGTAGCGGCACGGTTGGTGCGGCCGGTGGCGTGCTTGCGGTGGGCCCGGTGGTTGCGGGTCGCGGCGGCGACACCGAGGACGCATGCGCCGGTCGCGGCGACCGCGGCAGCGATGGGTCCGCCGGCCAGAGCAGCCGCGGCCAGTGCCGTCACGGTGGAGTTGGCGCTGGTCATCACGATCGGGACCACAGGCCAACCGCCCGCCATGTGCTCCACGGTCACCTCGACCGGCGCCGGAGCCGGTGCGGGGTTGGCCTGGGGCGGTGTGGTCGGTGCGGGCGGGGTTTCGGCGATCGGTTCGGTGCTGAGTTCCGTCATGCTGAACGCTCCCTTCGGATGTCATCGCAGGTGACGCACATGCCGAGAGAGCGCGGGATGCAGTACCCGGCGTCACGGCGGCAGTTGGGGCAGGTCCGGCGGGCTTGCATCGCCTTGACGAGCGAGGCAGCGCGGCCGGGGGTCATCGGCCGTACGGGCTTGGCGTGGTCGATGCGGTAGAGGTAGGCGACCAGCGGGCCGCGGCGACGACGGGGCCTCTGGAGTTCCGCGGCGACGTCCTGTCCGCCGGGGCGCAGCCCCATCTCGCGCAGCTGCCGGCGGGTGGCCAGACCTTCCGGGGCCATGCGCCATCGGTAGTCGGGGACGGTGGCCATCAGAGCGCCGCCCCCGTGGTCTCGGGCACCGGAACGAGGTGCGGCCGGCGGGTCACGCCGTCCTCTTCGAGCTGCTTGTAGACCTTGTGGACGTAGGAGGTGGAACGGGTGGAACGGACCGCCGCGGCAGGGATGGTGACGCCTTCCACCCAGCACTCCCGGATGATCCGGGCAGCCTCATCGGCCGGCAGCTTCACCGCCTCCCGGCCGTTGCCGCCGCCCTGGGTGGAAGCGGGGGGAACGGTGAGGGGGAACGCCCGGTGTCCACCGCAGATGACCAAGGGCGACGCCTTCCGACCGGCCAGCGCCGGCGAGGCCGGGGCGGTGAGGGCGGGCGGGGTGGATGCCGGGGTGGAAGCGGGGTGGACGGGCGGGGCTTCCACCCGTTCCACCACGGCATCCACCTGATCACGCAGGACCGCGATTCGATCAAGGATCGCGCGACGGTAGAACGTGATCGCCTCAGCGAGAACGATCAACAGGACTGGTGGAATCGAGTGGAGGACGAGACCGGCCGGGTCCACTTCCCGCGGGACACCAAAGGCGGTGCCCGCGGGCCAGAGGGAGGCCCAGCAGTTCATCAACCACGTGCCCAGTCCCGCGAACCAGCGGAGTCCGGTGGCCCAGCCGGAGGGCTGCACCCCGTGTTCGGACAGTCGGCCGTCCACGATCAGGACCGCCCCGAGGGCGACGGCGACCATGGGGTCGAGCAGCCAGGCAATCCAGACGCTGATGTGGTGGTCGATCGCGAACAGCGTCACGTTCGTCGCGGTGAACGCGAGCGCGACCACCGCGACCGCCACGAGCACCTTCGTCAGGCCCGATTGCAACCCCTGCAGCGCGGTGATCTGCTCGACCGCGCTCGTCTTACGCCTCATCGCGGCCCCCGCCTCCATCACGGAATCGGTGCGCCCGGTGCAGGGCCATCAGGTGGAAGCAGCCGACGGCGACGAGCAGATTCCACAGGAACCGGGCCCACGGCGGCAGCGGCGCCAGCCACGACAGGACGCATGTCGCGACCAGCAGAGCCCCGCCGTGACGCAGCCACCACACCCACAGGGCGGACTGCGGGGCGCTCATGCGGCGACCGCCGTACGAGCGGTGCAGCCCTTCGCCGGGCGGCGGACCGCACGGCGCGGACGCCGGCCAGACGGGCGCGGCTGCTTCAGCGGGAGCGTCCGCAGCAGGCTCTCCGCATACGCCGCGGTCTCCGGGTCGCTCTCGCG
The DNA here is from genome assembly GCF_036108815.1 of Streptomyces sp. NBC_00353. NCBI lineage: Bacteria > Bacillati > Actinomycetota > Actinomycetes > Kitasatosporales > Streptomycetaceae > Streptomyces > Streptomyces sp. NBC_00353. Next base: position 3,222,536 of record NZ_CP107985.1, read on the forward strand.
CAGCTCTACGAGCACCTCATGGGCAACGTCCAGGCGGGCCGCCCGGTCCATCGCGGACTCCGCGGGCGAACCGGTGAACAGCTCCAGATCGATCCCCAGCGCCAGCTCAGCGAACTCGGTCGCGGTAACAGCTTCGTGACCAGCAACGATGGTCTTCATGGGTCGTTGTCTCCTCACAGTGGGACGGCCCAAACAGCGGCCCCGGTGTTCGAGCACCGGGGCCGCACGCCGTCTACGGGATGAAGCAGGAAAGACGCTCTCCGGCTCCCCTCAGCCCCGCCCGTACGACCAGTGGTCGGACGGGCGGGGGAGGCAACCAGCCGCAGCGAGGACGCAGCGGAGTGATCGAGCTGCGCGGACCTGTGCCGCGCCGGCCGCCTTACCGAGGAGGCGGCTGCCTCAAATACGAATCGCTGTTGAGTTCTCAAGGAGCAGTCGCTTCCTTCGAGCCGTTTCACGGGCTCTCCGGGCGCCAAGAGCAGCCCAAAGTAGACCCCTCTTCGCTCGCAGTCCCAGGACTGCTGCTCTAAGATGACAATGGCGCACAGTCCCAGGACTGTCAACAGTCCTGGGACTGTGTTTCACTGGCTCCATAGAGAGGAGTTCGCGTGGCAGCGAAATGGCGGGAACTGGCGGACAAGCTGGCTGAGCGAATCAAGGCGGGCGAATACGCCCCTGGCCAGCAGTTGCCGCACATCCGTGACCTGGTCGAAGGAGGTGAAGGCTCGAAGTCCACGGTTCACGCGGCCTACAAGGCGCTAGAAGCCGAGGGGCTGGTGACCTCATCCCGAGGTCACGGCACTGTCGTACGCCAGCAGGCGCCGCTCAAGCGGCTCGGTATCGCCCGGTACGACAAGGCGAAGTGGCGGGACGGGGACGAGGTCGCGTTCATCGCCGACCGTGTCGCCTCGGGGCGGGCATATAAGCGTGGCGAGCAGACACAAAGCGTCAGCCGCGTAACGGCGACGCCCCTGGTCGCAGCGGCTCACGGTCTGCCAGAGGGCTCCGATGTGTACGCGCGGGCTCGGCTCGTGAAGGAGGGGGATCAACCGACCCACACCCTCACGAGCTACTACCGGCCCGAGCATGTCGAGGGGACGCGGATTGTCGACCCGACGCCGGGGCCCGCTGGCCGCGGCGGTGGTTTCCGTGTGCTGTATGACGCGGGCTACGAGATCGACCACATGCGCGAGGAGCTGTTCGCGAGAGTCGCGTCGCCCGAGGAGGCGGCATTGCTCCAGCTGTCGTCAGGGGAGTGGGTCGTAGAACTTCATCGCACTACGTACACCGCCGATGGCACGGTCGTTGAGTTCGCCGTCGGTGTCCATGCGGCAAGCCGCTTCGCGTGGGCGTACGACTTCAAAGTTCCCGACTCGGCACGTGAGGCGGCCCAGTGATCTCGGTACAGGCATGGTCCGATGCCCAACGGCTCTGGGACTTCCAGCAGATGCACCACGAGCCGCGTCCCTGCTCGGTGGGCATCGGACTAGGCAGCCACGACTTGGGCGTGGCCGATGTGACGGTGGACCTATACCGGCGCGGCATGATGCCGCTCATCGTCTTCACTGGCGCGACGAGCCGCACTACGCGTGAGCGGATGCCCAGAGGGGAGGCGGAGCACTACCGGGAGCGGGCACTGGAGCTGGGCGTGCCAGCTGACGCCGTACTTGTCGAACCGAATGCGCGCAACACCGGCGAGAACATCCGCTTTTCGCGCTCGCTGCTCGCGGAACGCGGGGTCAACGTCTCGTCCGTCCTGCTCGTCAGCAAGCCCTACGAGGAACGGAGGGCTCACGCGACCGCGCGCAAGCTCTGGCCGGAAGCCGAGATCGTCAGCGCGTCCGCCCCCATGACGCTCACGGAGTACGTGGACTCGATTCAGGATGCACGGCTGGTGCTGGACATGCTCGTGGGAGCCCAGCAGCGTCTGCTCATCTACCCAGAGCAAGGATTCATGATCCATCAGGAAATTCCTGAGTCCGTCGCCGTGGCCTACGATCGCCTTCGTAGTGGTGGGTTCACGAGCCGACTCGTCCCCACGTTGTGACCGGGCTCGCGGCCACGCTCGGAGTTGTCGACGGTGCGGTGAGAGTCTTCCTACTTCATCAAGGCTCCTCGCTCAGCTCGTCGCGCGCTCCCCGGCTCACCGCCGGGGCCCTGCGCTCCTGTCTCCGCCCCGCTCTAGGCCCCGGCTACGCCGGTCGCGCAACTAGAGCGAGAGAGCCTTACCGAGGGGAAACGGGAGGCACCGGAGTTGCCTCCGGCGGGGGCGCTCACACTCCGGGATGGACGGGGCGCCGTTCGCGAGTGCCGGCCGGAGCGTGGCGAGCGTCCGTGGGCTCCCATCCCGACCACCTTCGACCCAGGCAGAGCCGAGCAGACGCGGCCCATGGCGTCCAGGCCGTTCGTACAGTGGCGCGCTCCACCTGGACGCCATGAACCACGCCCGCTCCACGGTGTGTGGGCTGAAGGCGGACGGGATGGGAGCTGGGGTGAGTGGTGGGTTGAGGCAGGTGAAGCAGCTCTAGATATCGCCCTTTTCGCTCTCGAAACGCAGCGCTTGCTCTGCACTGTCCAACAAGTCGCTGTAAGTGAGGACCTCAATCCGGGAAAGGTGTGAATTATAAGCCCGGATGGTTTGGTCGATCCGAAGGCGAGGAATTTTCCCAACGCCTGTCAAGCGGACATGCGACGGATGTCCAATTACCACGGAGGAACGAATCCGTCGAAGATCTACTTCGATTCCCAGTTCTTCGATGAGCTCTGTCTGTAGTGCCGTGCGCTGGTCATCGAGTGCGCGGAGATAGTTGACGGTTTGCCCCACGGCTTCGTGCACTTCCTTACCGACGATGAGGTGTCCACGATGCTTTACGATGAGTCTCTCAATGCAGGGCCCCTTGATTTCCACAATGTGGAGAGACCCGTCAGCGCAAAGAAGCGGAATATCGTACTCGTCGAGGAAGGTAAATTTCCTTCTCGGAATTATCCCGACGTAGCGTCCACCGAAGAGCCAATACTTTTCTCCGAGTGCTCGCTGCAGGTCGGTCTCCGTTGTACCCGGGCGGGATACAAGCTGCTGCAGCTGGGTGACGATCTGCCGGCGCCTCTGCACTACAACAGCTTCAACCTCGTCCAGCCCTTGATCGGTCTCTGTTGCTGCAGAAAGTACGGCTCGGAGATTTCCGTCATTTACGAGCGCATGCCCCATGGCATCTTGCGTGAATCCGGTAACGGAAAATAGTTGACCTTGAGTCTGGTGAATCTCAAATGCCCCGAGATTCTCCTTGAGTCGCTCTAGCACGGCCAGTGCCTTTTTATCACCTGCCGACGAGAAGCCGGTGACGGGGCGCCATCTCTCTCCTACTGCATCCTTCATCTGTTCCAGCAGGATGAGTGTGCGCCCGTATTCCCGCGAAAACTTGTGGGCCGCGCCAATCAGTGAATTATTTAGTCTTCCGTCAAGGATCACGGCAACGGCTAGAGTCGCAGTCCTTGCATCCCTGGACTGTCCGAGTCTAACGTCTAAGTTGTCCGGCTTGCTTACCTGGCTTGCATACAGATCGCTTGCCGGAAGGTCTGCGAATTCGGCAATTAGTGACAATGCTTTGCCGTACTTGTGTTTGCTATTAATAGGTGCTCGGTGGTCCACGCCTTCCAGTAGCTGGGCCAGGTTTGCCAGGTTCTCCTCAACGGTCACGAGGTGACGCTAACTTCGACGCCCCGCCCGTGGAGGCCTTTTGTTGAGGTAGGTCAGCTTCCAGCTGATCAGCGACGTGTCCGGGGAGTCTGTACAGCAGCTAGGGGAGCGTGTGTGGCTACCCGTTCTACACGTATGCGACATTTGGTGCGGTCGAGGTTCTACGGGGTGGTGGCTGGGGTCGAGATCTCGATGTGAGCTTTAAGTGCGGTCGCGAAGTCCTCGTCATAGCGCAGTCGACTCTTCTGGAGGCGCCCGTAGAAACCACTGGTTGCGCGAAGGCTCAAAGGGGCGAGATCTTCCCTTTTTACGAGGTCTAGAATGTGCCGATATGGATGGCGCTCTGGCCACATGCCGTATGGCACTTCCCAACGCTCATCGGGTCCACCCCATGCTGCGTTGGGCCAACGCATACCCTTCATGAGGGGAACCTGTCCGGTCTCGTCAAACATACCGGGGTGTTGCAGCCTGCGTCCCACCCATTCGGCGACGCCTACAGTCACGGCGTTACCGACAAGCTTCCATCGGTCGCCGGAGCGTCCCTTGTCTTGCTTTGCTGCGATCGTCCAGTCTCGGGGGAAACCTTGAAGTTCTTCCGCGTCTGAGATTGATGGAGTGACGATGGCATGGCCGGTCGGGGCGCCGGGGATCCATATGGCTGGCGGCGACGGAATGCCTAGGCCTGACCCTCCCTTGAGTGTGGGAATGGCATCCTTGGCCCAGCCGAGGCCTGTGTTTCCCTCAGTCCAATAGAACCCGAAGGCGTCATCTCGGTATGCGGATGGCGGTAGTTCCGTACTGTCGTCCGCGAAGAGTACTGTGCGGGGATCCTCGGTTCGCGAAGCAACGACAATGACCCTATGCCTGCGCTGGGGAACCCCGGTAAAGCGAGAGTCGACCAACCTGTAAGCCCATCGATACCCGAGGGTTTCGAACTCTTTTACCAGGTATTCCATTGCCAAACCCTTGTCGAGAGCGAGCATGTTGCGCACGTTCTCGATGACTACCCATTTAGGGTCAGTGTCGGCTAGCAATTTGAACAGGTGCTTGATCAGCCCTGATTGCGTGCCATGAATCCCTGCAGTCCTGCCAGCTTGCGAAAGGTCGGTGCATGGGAACCCTGCGGTCACGACATCCACGGATGGCAAGGAGGGGAGATCCTGTACGTCGTCATGGAAGTCAACGCCGGGGAACTGGTCTAGCAGTACGGCCTTGGCAGGGGCGGCCCACTCACAAAGCAGCTTCGATTCGAAGCCCGCACGCTGGAGGCCAAGCTCCACGCCACCGATGCCCGCGAATAGTCCCGCTACTGTCTGAGTTGGGTTAGTTACAACTGCTTCTGCCATGAGAGCTATGATCCCACGCTCGGGACTCGTCACACACAGCGGCGCTCGAATCACTGTGGGGGTGCACGCCGACTGTCGATCATCCGGCAGCGCTGTACAGCAGTCCAGTACAGCAACCTCATCACACGACCCCGTCCGGTAGCGGCCCTCGCAGGCTTCGCAGCGGCCTATATGGCCGTCGCTGACCGATCTGGCTATAGCTACGGATCAGAAGGTCGTAGAGCACCACGCTGACAGCGACCTTGGGCCAGCACACAAAGGACAAGGCCTCCTTCACCGCCGCTCGTTGTCCTGTTCCTTGTCCAGTTCGCTCACGCCCACCTTAGTTCGCCGACGTACGCCAGCCCTCTCTGATCTGCCGAGTGGCCGTCCATGAACGCTCACGAACGGCCACTCGCACAGTTGGAAAGCGTGTTGGCAGCGCCTGACTTGGGCCAACGACCTCCCGAGGCAGGCGATACGTGGTCAGGTTGGGGTGTGGAAGCCGTCATCGCCAGCGCCGTAGCCGTCCTGGGCACCCTGCTTGGCTCAGGGATCACCCTTGCGTTTCAGCGACGCGCAGCCGAGAGAAGCCACGAGTTCACACGTCGCGAGAAGCTCCGACAGGAACGGCTTGATGCCTACTCGGCCTACGCTGGCGCCCTGGTCAACTACCGGCGGTGTCTAGTCCACCTGTGGTTCTGCATCCATGAGCAGCCGCCGCCTGAGAGCGCAGACGAGGTTCGAATACGTGCATATGATCTCCGCTCAAGCGCCCAAGAGGCCCTGTTCCGCGTGCAGATGCTCATGAATGACGAGGCTCTGAGCCAGTCGGCAGAAGCTGTACTCACTGACGTGACCGGCCTCTACAAGACGGATAGTCGAAGCGAACTTGACGAGCGCAGAGCGCACACCCGCGAGGGCATCAGCCACTTGGTGCGCGCGGCCAAGCAGCGCCTCTGACCCACTCAGCCAGTGCGCCGGCACAGGGGGGCTTACCCGCTTGGGGCAACCGTGGGGCGTGGCACCGCTCGACACTCATAAGCTCAGCTGGATCTGGCTGGACCTCGCGGACTGTAGATCTCCCCGAGCTCAGCGAACCGGCATCGTGCCTGCCGTGCGTGACTTCGTCGATCTCACCCCTGGATGTCCTGCGGGCTGTGCTCCTGGGTTGGCCCGGCGGTCACTTCGTCGGTTCCGCAGGGCCAACCCTTTAGACCAGCGTTCAGAGCATCCAGGGGTGACCGCCGGCCAGCATGGTCACCGTGGCACCTGCGAGTGCGGTGATGACCTTCCACGGAACCTTGTTGAGGCTCATGTGGAATCCACCCGCCCGGAACTCCAGGCAGGGCTGGCGCGCTTCTTCCTTCTTCGCAGGCTGGCGCTGGACCGTCGTGCGCTTGCTCATAGGTGTGCTCCCGTGTCCGTGCCACACGGTTGCCGTGTGGGTGGCGACACCTTGGAACAGCGGAGGGTTAGTCGCGCAACCCGCTCCTGACCTGGGGTTTTATTGGTCGCGCGCGATCTATCACACCTGAGGGTTAGCGGGGCAAGCTCCATTTATATGATCGCGTGGGCGCGGAGGGTGACGGAGCCTCAGCAATGGCCCTTGCCCGCTACACCTGCCGCAGCTCGCCGACGCCCGCGCAGGTGCCCTCGGTGCGGCACTTGGTGCACGTCACGGGCTGTGCAGCTCCGGCCGATTGTCAGCGCCGCCGTTTACGACCCGGCCGTGGCGAAACCGAGTAGCAAGCTGATCGAACTGGCGCGTGCCTCTCTGTCCGCGCAGGAGCAGGCCCTGAGCGAGCCGTACTCCGAGGAGCGCTGGGCGCCGTGGCGTAAGGCGGCGGAAACGTTCCAGGCCACCGTGGTCGCCGAAGCCGAGGCAACAGAACAAGGCCGGTACGCATTGGAAATGGCCGCGAAGAAGGCGGTCCTGCGTCCGGAGCCGGCGCCCGAGGACTGATAGGCGTCGGCCGCCACCCGGGCGGGGCGGTCTCGTGGTTGCGCCCAGCCACAGGCGCGATTGTGATGAGGTCACGGTAGCGGGCCGGCATGGCACCGGGCCGGACAGCAGGTGCCCGGCCGACGGGAGACGCAGCGGGGCCACGGCCGGTGTGGCAGGCGCCGTTGACATTGCGTGCGGTATCAGCGGTCCTCGTCTGGCCAGGACTTCAGTAGCCGCCCGCCATCCACTTCGTCGACCAGCGTGATGCGGGCGCCGTCCCTGCCGCCGCGTTTACCTATCCAGGCCGCGAACTTCCTCTCGGCCGTCCTCAGGTCGGGCCACCAGCCGTGCATGATGGGCCGGCCGCTGTGCGACAGGGTGACGTGAAAGCGCTGATGCGCGGCCCATCGAAGTGCACGTCGGCGGGTGCCGGATGGCTGGGAAACGGCAGCGCGCCATCAGCCGGGAGCAGGCTCTTACCGCGCTGGCCGACGGGATCCGGGCCTGCATTCACTGCCGGCCAGACACTGAGCTCGGGATACTCGGGTAGTCAGGCGCTGCGCGACTTCCGGCCAGCCGCCTTCTTCCCTGTGGTCTTCTTCGCCGCAGCCTTCTTGGCTGGGGCCTTCTTCGCGGCCGTCTTTTTGCGGGGCTTCATCTCGTGGACCGTGGCGTCCTCGTTCGTCTCGCCGCGGGACTCCTTGGCCCTCTGCACGGACGCGTTCAGGGCAGCCATCAGGTCGACTACACCACCAGTGTCCTTGTCCTCCTTGGCGGCCGGCTTGGGAAGCTCCTCCCCTTCACGCTTCGCCTCGATGACCTCCTCCAACGCTTCCCGGTAGTGGTCGCGGTAGCCGGAGAGGTCGTCGGTGGTCATGGAGTCCATCAGCTCCATGGCCCGCTTGATCTCGTTCTCGTCCAGGTCGACGGCGCCGGGGGCGAGCTCGTCGGGTGAGCGCACCTCGTCCGGCCACTTCATGGAGTGGAGGACGAGGGCGTCGTCGCGGATGCTGAGCAAGCCCAGGCGCTCCCGGTTGTGCCACGCGAACTTCGCGATCGCGGCCTTCGAGTTCCGTTCCAGGGCGCGACGCAGGAGCACGTAAGGCTTGGCCGCGACGGCGCCGTCGGCCGAGAGGTAGTAGCTGTCTGCGATGCGGACCGGGTCGATGGACTCGCGGTCGACGAACGCGACGATCTCGATCGCCTTCGCGGTGGGCAGCGGCATCTGGTCGAGCTCTTCGTCGGTGACCGGGACGACCTGGTCCTTGGTGAGCTCGTAGCCCTTGCCGATTTCGTCCTGGCTGAGGGTCTCGCCGTCGAGCTCGCAGATCTTGCGGGTGCGGATCCGTCCCATGTCTTCCAGGTGGTACTGACGGAACGCGATCGCCCGGTTCTCGGTGGCGGACGATACCCGCACAGGGATGGTGACCAGGCCAAACGAGATCGCGCCGGTCCAGACGGTGGCGGGCATGCGTGCCTCCAAGGCTGCCTAGTTGTCGGCGCGGTCCGACCGCCAGCTAGGGAGTACCGGCAGAGCCGGGGCAGCCGGGCCACCGCCCGTATCCCGATCCTTACGCCGCACCAGTCCGCCTGCATCCGGACCAGGCAACCGGGCTCAACGCCGTTATCAATGCCTATCTACTCGCCAGCGGGCGAGTCATCGAGAACCAGTCCTACGTACTGCTCGGTTGCCGCGACCTGTACGAGGCGTGGCGGCACGTCCAAGCCGACGGCGAAGTCAGTAGAGCCATCGATCCAGGAGCCCCGGCCAGAGAAACCCCTCGTAGCCGTCGAAGTCCGCGGGGTCGACCTCCTTCAGCTCCTCGGCCAACCGGTTCAACTCGGCGAAAGCCCGTTCTTCCTCCTCTTCGGAGAGGCACTCCTCGGGCCCCTCCGGCTCGCTGAGAAGCTCTGAGGCGGTGACGCAGCTGCCGTAACGGTGCAGGACGTCGAGCCACGCCCAGACACTGGCGTTGGCGAACCATGCTTCACCGTCCGACATGACGAAGTAGACCGCCCCGGTCTCCGGCTCGACACCGAATGATGACCGTTCGGCCGGCTCGTCGGGGTCCGCCTGCTCGGTTAGACGGTAGAGCGGGCCACGGGATGTGTTCAGGGCCGGATCAGCCCCGCCTTGAATCACGACTCGCTCGATGAGACGTGGAGCTATCGGAATGCCCACCTCGATGAGCTGCACCTTCACGAGGTCCGGGACGCGCCAGCCGGCCACAACATCCCGTCTGGCTCGAGTGACGTGACCGAGACCGGCCCACCCGGTCAGCTGGTCATACGTCGTCATCGATCGATCCTCTTCGGCCGGCTGCGGTCCTGACCCTACCGAGCCGGCCTCTGCTCAAAGCGCGGCTGCACTTGCTGGACAGCCCTTGGGCGAGGCGGGGAAGGGAAAGGTCGGGAATCAGTGAATGGCCTGCCGGGCCGCGTCAAGGAAGGCGACGAAGAGGCCGGATGCGCTAAGAGCCCGTGCACGGCGCGGGCGCGCGCCGCGGGCGTGAGGTGGGGGAAACCCTCTGTGGCTGGGGCGGTCGGCTCCGCGACTTTAGCCAGCCACTTTGGCGCGAGCCTCGAAGATCATGGCCCCAACGTCGTGCTTTAACGGGCAGGTCAACAGACTGCCCGACGCGCCGGAAGCTTACGGGGCCATGATCACTCGTGCCAAAGCAGCTCCCGGCCAAAGTCGCTACGCCGACCTCACCTGTTTCGACTACAACTACTTGTCGGGGGAGGAATCATCATCCTCGGAGGTTGGTTCTTCACTTCCTTCCTCGCCTCCATCTTCCGCCACTGAATCAGAATCCTGATTCTTCAGACTCGCATTCCGGAATTGCTCCAACGCGCCGAGTCCAGCGACAGGGATCCGTATCGCTTCCGTGAGCTTCGGGTCGATGAGCGGCTTGCGCATCGCCGCCATGAGCTTCGGGTCGATGAGCGGCTTGCGCATCGCCGCCATGAGCTTCGGGTCGATGAGCGGCTTACGCATCGCCGCCATGAGCTTCGGGTCGATGAGCGGCTTACGCATCGCCGCCATGAGCTTCGGGTCGATGAGCGGCTTACGCATCGCCGCCATGAGCTTCGGATCAATGAGCGGTTTACGCATCGCTTCCAAGATCTTCGGATCGATCAGAGAGTTGCGCAATGCTTCCTTGAATTTGCTGTTAGCTGTCATGGCGTCGCGAAAGGAAGCCAGGATCTTCGGGTCGAGCGCCATGGCAGCATGTAGCGATTCAAGCAACGGGCCGGAGGCCGACGTGCGAGACCAAGCGTTCCGCCCAGGGTCGTCAGGCGACGCGCTAATCCTCGTGACCTCGCCACTCACGGGCCGGCCGTATCTATCCGAGGTAACGATTCCGGTAAAGTGAAGGTCCTTCGAGACCCAGACGGATACACCATCATCGGTTATTGCATCAACTTCGAGGCCGTCGATGTCGGCGGTGACTGGCAGATCCATCAGGGCTGTCGTCGGGCAGACCGCAGTGAACTCGATGATCCCTTCATCTTCGGCGGAGGCACCGCGTACGGAGAAGGTGGATTCTGTCAATGCACCCACCGCCATAATCCTCGCAGAACGCGTCTGGATGGGAAGTCCACACATCCGTGGGCTAATAGCCCGCTCCATACATCCCGCAAGGATTTCTTTGTTCAGATAACCCTCCATGGAGTCAGATTGCAAGCGCTCCTGTATCCGTCGGAGATCATCTGAAAACTCTGGCCAGCGCTCGCTGGTTAGTTCCAGAATCAGCTCAGAAAGAGACTTGAGCCACTTGATTCGGCCTTCCGCGTCAATTGCGGTCACTTCCGCCGCAAGGTCATCGTGTAGACCCTCACCATCTTCGCGGCCAAAATCCTTACTGTTGTCGGAAATCCAAACGACATCCTCGTTGGAGCCTTTAGCTGTCTCCAGTACGGAGATCCAGTTAAGAGTGTCGCGATACCCGTTGCCATTGCCATCGCAAGGCTTTTTCCGTTGAGTGGAACGTTCAACGAGTTCAAGATGGCCGACCGCTGGAGGGGCAAGGATCTGAGCGCCGATCTCGCGAAGCAGCTCTTGCAAATCTTCGGGGTAGCGCAAGGCTGCTGTTTCGATATCGGCTCGCGCTTTATCGTAGATCGCAGAAATCCCGAGCGCGCCACCATTCTTATCTTTTTGCCGCTGGAGTCCGACCAGCGCCTCGGCTGTGCGCCTTCGGTACCCGGCCACCGCTTCCCGGATGACCACCTCCGGCACTACTAGGCGAACATTCCAAGTCGATGCGGCATGGGCCAGTACACGCCACGCAGTTCCACTGCACAGGGGGTCGGCCACGAATGCCGTGGTGTCGAGAAGCGCGATCATCTGTCCGATTGTGCCGGGATGCCGTTCTGTTGTCCTGCCAGATTCCAATCAAAGGTCTTTTTATTGCTATAGATCCTTATTGCGGCAACTTGCCCTACCGCGCTGCCAAGAACCGAGACGGGATCGAGTGTCTAACTGAGTGGCAATGCTGACAGACAGCAGCGGACAGGTACGCACACCTGTGGACCATCGCAGCAGGTGAGAAGCACGCCAGCCCAAGGTCGAGCGCCCACCCAAGTTGCTTCGGGACGAAGCGGTCGAACTTCAACCCGGAGGGGTCGAGCTGCGGTTGAATGGCCGCGTGGCCGTAGCTGAACTGATCCTCAAGTACGTTGAGGCACTTGTGTGGCCCGTAGTGACGTTGGTGCTTGCCTGGGCGTGCAGGCATCACCTCAAGCGGGCCTTCGCCCGTATGACGCGGCTGGAGACCCCAGCTGGCGCGATCGACTTCGCAGAAGAAGCACGACGCACTTACGACGAGACCCGGGAGCAAACCTCGTCGTCGCCTCCAGGAGAGTCGGGACGGTCGTCCAGGCCCCTGCCCTCACAGGCCAGCACCGCTGTTCGTCCTCACTTGCGCGCACGCTCCACTCAACATGAAGCCCTCGATCAGGCGCTGGACTTGGTCGGTAGTTCTCCTGATAGTGCGGTGATGCTTGCCTGGCGGGCTGTCGAGGTCGCTTACCGCGATCTGCTCGGCGGCACCCGGTCCGTGCAGGAGGCCGCACGGCAGCTTGAAGCGAGGGGCCTGCCGCATTCAGTCGCTGAGACGATGGTCCGTCTTGCGCGACTGCGAGCTCGGGTCTCCCATGGTGATCACACCGTCTTCCCGGACGCGGCCTTCGACTTTGTCGCCAGCTGCGAAGTCGTGCTTGACCATCTAGAAGTCGTCGGTCGACCCAGCGTCGAACGTTCAGAGCACTGATCCGAAGCACGTCCGTTTCCTGGTCTGTCGAATGTGTGTCGAAGTAGCCACCCGTCCAAGCTCGGCGGGCGAAGATAGCCAGGTTGGAGGTGGTCACCCGCTGATTCGCTCCAGCGCCTTCTAAGCGCTTGGCCTCAGACCCGAGTGCACAACGAGCCGGCTCCACTGCCACTACAACGAGCACCAGAGCCTGGTTGATCTCGCTGTGCGACCTCAGCAACCGGCCCGCCCTGGTTCGCATCGAGGAGGTCAGCCGTGCCACACCCGTGCCGGCAGCTTCGGTAAATCGGCCCGCAGTGGCCGTCCAGGCGCTGTCGAATTCGTCGTCGTCCTTGAACCGGTCGGCGACGTCCGCTGGCTGCCCTCGCGCGCGAAGAAGCCCCTGCTCATCGAACAGGGACTCCCTTTGCCACAACGCACTCAGATGAGCAGGTAGCGGGCGCAGGTCGGCCCGTACCCGGCCAGACGGGACAGCTCGTCGGAGAGGGGGCGCCCGCACTCCCGGCATGACGAAGACGGGCCCCCGCCGGTCGGCCGGCACGACGTGGACGGCGACGGGCCCCGGCCTGTCGGCCGGCCATCGTTGCTGGCGGAGGAGAGCAGGGAGGTGACGGCGACCGCCGCGACGGCGGTGACGATCGGCAAGACGTGTGGGCGGGCGGCCATGGCGGCCTTCGCAGCCTGCTCGAGGACGCGGGTGGCGGCCGTCGCCGCGGTGGCCCGGATGCGAGCTGCGCGGCCCTGCTCGCCGCCATCGGCCACGTCGGCCGGGGTGGTGCGAGGCGTCGACCACTGGTGCGGGGAGGCGTCATCCATGGTGCGGCCCTTCGTGGTCTGACGGTCGGTCAAAGTCATTGTGCAGGCTCCCCGCGCGCGATGTGCGGGGAGTCCGGAATTGGGACGGGTTAGAGCCTGCCTGCCTGCTGCAGAAGCCGCCCAGCCGACCGGAAAGTCTGAGGCCCCGATCCGCCTGCTCAGCGACGGATCACAAGGTGCACTGACTGGGCCTGACTCGGCCCCCGTTCGGCATGGGGCGGAGCCCCTTCATTGTCAAGGCGTCATGGCGAGCAGGGGGTGCCCCGACTCGCGGTGTTCTCGGGACCCCTTTCCCCAGGCGTGCCCAGGGGTGTCTAGCAACGGAGAAGCCGCAGGTGGGAAGGGTTAAAGGGAGCCCTCTGTAAAGCTGCTGCTGCTCGGCCTTGACTGGCGCGCGTGCGGCACGGCAGCGCGCGGACTGGGCATCAAAGCCCCTTCGGGGCCTTTGGGGCAATAGGCGCGGGGAGCGGGAGACGCAGATCAGAGGGGGTGGACCTGTGCGTTCTGTAGAGCCGTTCCTACCACTGTCAGTGCGGAGGCCTACGCTGCGGCGCGTGGATGATCTCTTGGGTTATGTGCTTGATCTGCAAGGTGCGTGGACGGCCTCCAACACGGATGAGATGCGGAAGCGGGGCGTGCATGTTCGGCAGGACCTCCCGGCTCTCCTGCGGGAGCGTTCTTCTGAGTTGGCCGATGCGCTCGGTGTGGCTGTGGACGAGCTGGGGGTTGAGGGTAGGGACGGTACTGGGCTCAAGACTGAGGTCCCGTGGGTCCGCGTCTTCGGCCGGGAGCAGTCCACGAGTGCCACGACCGGCTGGTACGTCGTTTATCTGTTCAGCGCCGCCGGTGACCGCGTCTATCTGTCGCTGAATCAAGGCACGACCGTGTGGACCGGAGGCGACTTCAAGGCGCGCAAGGTCGAGGACCTCAGAGCTCGGGTCGATTGGGCACGCCCCTTCCTCGCCCAGCAGATGGCCGGCCGGGTCGATCTCCACGAGGAGATCGCGCTGGATGCACGCACCGCGCTCGGTCGTGGCTATGAGCCTGGGAATGTCGTCGCCATCGAGTACTCCCGTGAAGCTCTGCCTTCGCAGCACGTCCTCATGACGGATCTGCTGTACATGCTCGGCTTGCTGCGGACGGTCTACGGCGCCGAGCGCATGGCCCCACACATCCCGGGGGATCCGGCTCCAGAAGTGCTGGAGGCTGAGCAGGGCGCGGCTTTGGTGGCAGGGCGACGCATCCGTGGAGCCGCGCGTCCGGGGCGGTCAGGCCAGGGTTTTCGGCTCACCGCCGGAGAGCGACGCGCGATCGAACGGCACAGCGTGCAAATGGCCACGGTCTACTTCGAGGCGCAGGGCTGGTCGGTCAAGGACGTCGGAGATCGGGAGTCTTTCGATCTCCTGCTGAAGCGAGACGAAGAGCGCCTGCACGCGGAGATCAAGGGGACCACCTCGGCCGGCCACGACGTCATCCTGACCCAGGCAGAGGTGCAGGAGCAGAGGCGGTACTACCCGGCCAACGCGTTGGTGGTCGTCCACTCAATCGTTCTCGACCGGACAACAGAGGAGCCCGTTGCTTCTGGCGGGGTTCTCCACTGCACGTCCCCCTGGGCGATCGCTGAGGAAGACCTGACAGTAATCTCATACGCTTACCGCACCGCGGTAGGCGACGAGGAACCAGCCAACGGAGTTCAAACCGCCATCAACGTCCTGTCGAGCGGCTCACGGCGGAGTGAACCGACTCTGACCACCGGCCAGGCTGATGTCCATGCATGACCAACCGTACGAGGACGCCTATCGTGATTGGCGCACCTCGCTGACGACTCTGCTGGCGGACGCCTCGCTGCTCGCGCGGTGGCAGGAGCGCCGGTACCAGTTCGCTCACCGAGTCGGAGCCCTTCTGACCGAGTCTCACGGAGACGGTCCAGCCACCACGGGGCCAGTGCTCTATGGCGTGTTCGCCTCTGGCGCAGGACTTTGCTACGTAGGGCAGACGCAGGAGGCCGAGCGCCGCTTGCGAGATCTGCCAGTGGGTGAGAGCCATCATCTGGCCAACACGGTGCCGCCCGAAATTTGGGAGAGGGTGGTGGTGATCCGCTGGCCGTTGCTGCTCTCCGCGGCACCCGCGAACGAACAGTTGGTGGCCGCTGAGATGGGGCCCACTGTCTGCGGACTCGCACTGGAGCACGCGCTCCAAGTGGCAACTGCCCCGCCACTGAACAGCCGCCGGCGGCGCACGTCCGGTGACTGGCAGCCGCGGAACCTCACACAGAGCCGCTCACGCGGTGCGATCCATTCGCAATCCATACCGGGCCTGACCCAACTTGCCCTCGCCGCCTGGAATGCCCTCTCAGAGGTGGAGGCACCAAAGCACTCAGCGGTAGTCGACACCGGGACCGGCCGAGCGGTATTCCCGTCAGCGCTGCATAAGCCGCACGACCGCTGACCAGCACCGTCACGAATCCGGGGGCATCCCCAGGTGTGCTCCGGGAGCGCTCGCCGGCGGAAAAACCACAGCTCGGAGGCGCTAGAGCCCGAGATGGGCTGCTACTGGGCCGGCCTGCTCGGGTGGGATTCGCAGCAAACCGCCTTCTCATTGGCCAGGAAACATGCGCCGTACAGGCTCCCGCTGGGCAGGATGCCGCTGACGTGACGTGCTCAATTCACCCTGGAGGTTCAGTGGGAAGCGCACTCATCGGGTTGGCGGCCGCGGTAGTGGGCGTCACCGGCACGCTCATCGCGTCTGTCCTGTCGCAACGCCTGCTGGCTCGTGTTCAGTCAGAACAGTTCGCGCGTCAGCAGCAGTTAGTCGAAGCGCAATGGCGCCGTGAGCAACAGGTGGCCGATCTGACTCGTCGACGCGAGAGCTACATGAACGTCAACGCGGCTTTCCGGCGATACCGAACTCATCTGGTGGCCTTCCTGTGGTACGTGCATAAGGGCGAAGTGACCGCAGATGCCAGGGAAGTGGTCGAAGAGGCCCGACGAGAACACCACTCAATTTTCGCTGAGGCTCAGATGGTCGCTTCTGCCGCTGTATTGGCCGAGCTGGACGGCATGACCGAGGCGCTGTCGGAGGCGTACCGCCGGACGATGGCCCTGGAAGAGGGGAGCCCTGACCCTGACGGGTCGTTCGATGAGATCAGAGCGACGGACTTCCCGCAGCTCTGGGAGCGATGGGACCGCATGCGTGGCGTGATGCGAGTCGATCTCGGAGTGGACCTTGCCCCACACAGCCATCCCACGCTGGGCTCATGACGGCCGCATCTCGCACAAGCGACGGCCCGCTGGCGGCCCACGCATCATGGGACGGCCCCTGGCGGCGCACCAGCTCGACGAGGACACCGACGAGATCCGCGGTGACCATTCCGTCGGCGGAGATCATCGCGACCTGAACGGACGGGCAAAACTCGGCAAAGTCACAGGCGACCGCGAGCAGGCCCTCGCCGCCCTCGCCGACGGGATCCGGGCCTGCATCCACTGCCGGCCTGACACCGAGTTGGGGGCGCTGTGAAAAACTCGCCCATAGCGGCTCACTATCGGCGTCAGCGAGCGCGGTAGAACTTTGCCTACTTCATCAAGAAGGAAGCAGCAGCCCCTTCTTGTTCAGCAGATTTACGCACTGCTGGTATTTATCTAGAAATTTGTCACTGGCCGACGTTAGGTCATCCAATGCCTTTCGGTAACGTACAGGATCAGTCCTCTTCCATTCTGGCGGAATTTCCATGTATCTGCTGGAGTGATGGGATGATCCCATCGGAGGAAACATTCCAGCCAACTCTTCGCATAGGGCATCAAGTGCTGTTGCCAGTGCTTCATGGGCCGCTACCACATCGGGATCTAGAAAATCGACAATGTCATCAGCCACCCTTTGCTGTGCCGTGAATGCAGCTTCGCTCACCCAGGCTGGGACTCGATGCATAGAGACGTCTTTCTGCGCCTTGATCCATGGAGCGTCCACAGGGATCGCCTCAATGAGTCGAGCAGCCTTAGTCCGGTCCGGTGCCTGATTCTGAGTCACGGGTGCTACCCCGGGGCCACCCGTCGCTGCCCATCCCGCGGCCAGCAGACGCTGCAACTCGCCTTTCGGTAGCCAGTGCGTTCCATCACCCACCCGCAAGGGTACGGCGACTGACGTCTCGTTCGGATTTCCCCTGCCGCCGTTGGGCCCCGGAACCGCGAATGGTCTTGACCCGGCGGGCTGAGCAGGGATGTCTATGCATAGCACGCCCTTTTGGTCTTCGTGGACAATCCATTCGACGTGCAAGTCTCGCACGGTAGGGGTGATGCGCTCGTAGATCAATTTGCGGTGTCGATCAAGGTCGACTAGAGAGCGAGGAATCGGCCGAAGCTCCGAAATGATCTCGCTATCGTGATCTACGACGGTCTTGAAGCCGATGAGCAACAGGCCGCCTCCCGCAGCGTTGGCGAATGCGGCAACATCTTTAGCTAGCTCATCAGCTCCTGCTGGATTCGTGAACTGATAGGGACCACTCTTTACGTCCAACCAATTGCACTCCCGCAACCCCAACAGTTCATCGAACTTGCGATCACGTAGCGCCTGCCGCACGTCGTCGATGCTCTTCGTCACCATGACCATCAGTATCCGGCATGTGGCGATGTGCCTGCAGGCACACTTGCCAGACCACAGCAACACCGCGCAGTTGAACCTAGGTGTGCGTGCCAGTTCTGTTCCAGATCGTGTGGGGAACCATGGGGACCAAGGGGGAACCAAGGCGACGGCCGCCAAGCATTAACACCGCTTCGCCGCAGGTCAGCCCAACAGCGAGCCCGAGATCACCTTAGCTTCCCAGCTGCGAGCTCTGGCCGTCGCCACGGGCCGGCTGAGGCCGCTTGCTCTGGTCGACGACACCGACAGCGTGGCTGAGGCTGAATGGGTGCAACAAGGCATACGCGTGTGTGATCGGACGGCGCACCCGCCGTCATGGCTTGCTGTCGTCGGCTGAGGTTCGTGTCACCACTGTCCCCCTGTCAGCCAACGACCGAATCGGCCACTGAAACTCCGTCGGACCCATGGCATGACCGCTAATCAGTGACCGCACAAAGAGCAGCAGAGGGAGGCTCACCAAGTGCACAACGGAAGAAGCCACGCCAACCTGGCGAGGGAGCTACCAGGCCACCAGCAGGGTATTCGCCTACCTCAAATGCTCTCGGATGGAATCAGCCCTTTGCAAGCTCAGCAGGCGAGGTCGACAGCAGACGCAGCGAAGTCGTCCTCAAGCAACTGGGGAGCGTCGTCCTTCGCCTGCAGAACGCCAGCGTCGAAGAGATTGGAGGTCAGCGCCTCCGTCAGAGGCGGAGGTACGGCGTTGCCGATGATGACCTGAACCTCGGTGCGAGTCAGCTCATAGCGAGGCTTGGCCCTCTCGTCGACGAACTTGAAATAGTCCGGAAAGCCCTGGATACGCGCGGCCTCGTGGGCGGTCAGACATCGGGGGTCACCAGGATGGACAAACCGTCCACGCCCCATCGTCGCGAAACCGCTGGTAATGGTCTGAGACGGACGGTCCCACCACAAACGGCCATACATTGAGGTGTAATTGTGATCGCCCTGGTGACACTCGGGGCGCTCTTCGTTCGGCAGATTATGCTCGTCGTTCTCGAAGAGATACTTCATACGTCGCTGGTTATCCGCACTGGGTACGGCAGCTTCATCGAAGAAAGACTTCGGTCGAACGTCGAGCAGGTCACCGATCGCCCAACGCAGGTCATGGGGTGTGGCATCGTGGTCTTCGATCTGCAGCAGGTCAGCAGCCGAAAAGCCAAAAGGCAGCGCGTCTTCGCGAACGGCCAGCAGTATGTGGCGCTTGCGTGTCTGGGCGACCCCGAGCTTGAGTAGGTCGATACGACTGGTGGCGACATCGTATCCAAGCTTCCTCAGGTGAACGATGGCGCGGGAGACCACCTGCTGCTTGTCATTGACAACGGACAGCACGTTCTCGATGACGACTGCGCAGGGGCGCAGAACCTCTGTGGCGCGAGCCATGCGCAGGTACAGGCGGTTCTTGGGGTCATCGCGGCGGGTGTGGTTGTTGAGGTTGCTGTGCCCCTGACACGGCGGCCCGCCGATCAGGAGCCCCACCTCACCCACCGTGGAGACAGTCTGGGCCTCCTGAGCAGTCAACGGGGCACCAAGGTCACCGTCGAAGTAGGACTCGACGGTTCCCTCTTGGACGTTGGCCTTGGGGAAATTGGCCTTGAAGACCTTGGTGGGAGCTGCCTCGAAGTCAACTGCGAGACGAACATCAAGCGCAACGTCATGCTTGTGGGCTGCCTGGGCAATCCCGAGAGTGAGGCCACCGCAGCCGGCGAAGAGGTCCACTACTCGCAGAGAGCCGACGCCCTCCTCGAACTTCGGCCGCCGCTTGGCCCGCAGGGGGTGCCGCTCGCCCACGTGTGACCCCCATCTACGCTTGCCTGTCGAACTGGCGGAACGAGCGGTCATATTACTCGATCAAGGATGGGCGCGAGTGGCCGGCCTGCACCTGAGTGCCGTCTGAAGTGCTGATCATGACTGTTGTGCGCATCACCTTCCGGCATTGGGGGGCACCTTGAATGGGCTCTTCAACGGTCATCAGCTGCCCCACCGTTGCTACCGCGGCGTCGTCAAGGCCCATGTCCCGCACGTCATCACCGCGATTGTAGGGAGCGTCGAATACCTCGGCGGCAAGGACGATCGTCACGGATTCCCAAGATCCTCGACACAGTCACGCGCTGGTGCACCAGGCGCACTTCAGCACTCTGACGTGGAATTTGACCTACCGTCAGAGGTGTTGAGAGCTAGACTTTCGCAGCGCTCCCGGCTCGGTCGACGAAGGACAGCAGCATGCCGCTAGAGGTCAACAAACACGTCCAACGAATACGTCGCTACCAGCCGTTCGATGTCGACGCCTCGGAGATGATCTACGAGCAGGCAGACCAGGCGGACCGGACGCAGTCACCGTACCCCGTCGTGACGCTGGACTACCTGGTGAGCGCCATTGAGCAACCAACCACGAAGACCATCGTCCTCACCGGGGACGCCGGGCATGGCAAGACGAGCCTGTGCGCCAACCTTCTGGCCGAGCTGAGGATGGGTGGCGACACGATCCCATCAGATGTCCGGAAGACAGTTTTCAACGAGTTGCTCAAGGACGGAGACGCTGGCCGCCCCGTAGCCCTGACCCGTAGCGGGCGCCCGCTGTACATCCTCAGGGACCTCAGTGAGCTAAGCCTGCAGGCGGGCGCCGACAAGCTCGTGGAGCTGCTTGACCCCCCGGACAATGGGGTTGCGATCATCTGTGCAAACGAGGGCCAGCTGCGTAAGTGCGTTGCCGAGGACGACAATCTCGACAGCGGCGGCACCGGGCGCGCCAAGGTTTTGGTGAAGACCCTCACGGATGGCATTGCTCGTGGGCAGGTCAGCGACCCCGATGGCTCAGTCACTGTCATCAACCTCAACTACCAGTCCGTAGCGGCCGACAGTCGCACTGGTGGGTTCGTCCCTTGGGTTCTGAGGCAGTGGACGACGCCGCAATGGTCGCGGTGGAAGCCCTGTGAGACGTGTGATGCGCGTGAGGTCTGCCCGATTCTGGCCAACCGCAACGAGTTGAACGATGCCACTCACGGGCCTCAGCGCCGGGCCGCGATCCGAGAGCTGTTCGCTGCCGCCGAGCGCGCCGGAGCCGTTGTCACGACTCGTCAGGCGTTGTCGGTGACCAGCTACATGATCACTGGTGGGCTGTCCTGTGAGAACGTCCACGCCAAGTATCAGCGGTCACACTCAAACATGTTGTGGCAAGCTCCCCACCTCTACCATCAGGCGCTCTTCGGTGACCAGTTGACCCAGCAACAGCGTCATCGTGTTGCTGCATTCCTCACGCTGCGCAAGCTGGACCCGGGCAAGGTCTCTCGTCGCCAGGTTGACGACCGTCTCGATCCGGACACAGTCGGCCGGTTTCCTCCCGGGGATCCCAAAAGCTACCTACAGAAGGCCCGTACGACCCGGGACGCGCAGAAGCAGGCCGAACAGCTGCGAGGCCTGTACACGTTCCTGCGACGTGCTGACTTCTTCAACAGCATCGACAGCAAAGACCGGTTTGCCCGCATGGGCTTGCAGGCCGGCGACGACTTCGTCACTGTCCAGAACGAGAGGGGGGACCTGGCGGACACCACGGTGCGCGACCGTTTCCTCAAGGGTTTGGAAGCCGTCCAGGGTATCCACCGAGCTGGGAGCAACCCTGACTTCCTCGTCCTCGACCCGGCCTTCTTTGCCCAACGCGCCCGCGCGGCCGTGATCTCCCGACGGGTGTCCAGCAAGAACGTCGAGGTAGTCGACCAGTTCACCCAGTGGCAGAAGGAAGGCCGACCGGGCGACATCCCGGAGATGCGGAAGGCTGTCGAGTGGCTCAACCGCTCCATCTTCATCCGGATCCCTGCCGTCGACCCCGGCCAGGGCGCAGTTTCGGTCGAAGTGGATCTTCTACGCTTTGAGTTGCTGACACGGTGGGCCGCAGGGCTGCGTAGCGAGGTCCAGCACGAAGCAGAGATCCGCGGACTGAGCGGGTCTCTGGCAGACCTGGCTGACTCATTGAACAAGGACGACGAGATCCAGGTACTCGTGGGCAACGTCATGAGAAAGCTCATGATCGACGTCGGCGACAAGATCAGGTCGGTGCGGGCGTAATGGCTGATCGTTCCAAGTCAGAAGTCGTCCGCCGTCTCTTCGGGGTGAATCTGGAACAGCAGGGCCGAGGCTTCTACGTCCCGCTGGAGATGCTCGCGATCGCCCGCGGCGTCTACCTGGCACATCAGGAAGACCCAGAGAAGCACGCAGGACTCCTGGACCCCGGAGACCGGGTCGCCTACAAAAGGACCTCACACGACCTGGCTCGGAGGATCGCAACCAACGCCCCCATCGCTGAAGGCGACGAAGAACTCGGCAAAGCGGTCGAGCTGGACTCTCCCGAGACCTTGGAGACGCTCCGCGCCCTGTTCTCGTCCCTGTTGGTCGAAATCCCGGGGCGCCGCAGTCAGCCCAGCTGGTTCGGGGCGCACATCTATCCGTTCGTCGGTGAACTCATCCACTACGACGCAGTCGACCGACCAATCGTCCAACGCGGCGCCACCCCCAAGAAGAAGGAGCAGGCCAGGAAGCTCACGGCCAAGGCCAAGGCTCCGACCATCGAGCGCTATCTGTTCCGCGGCCCTGGGGGCTGGGCCTACAAGGTCCTGCGTAGCGACTCTGATTCTGACCGCAAGGCAGCGACCCGACAGGGCCTTGATGACCTCGTCCGGGACAGCGGCACCCCGCTTGGCAACCTCGCCAAGGCACTCAGCACCCACGACTTCGACTACGACGAAGAGCCCTACGAAGACGATTCAGAAAGAGACATTGACCTGTACGAGGACCTCAGCCCGTGGCCTGGCCTGCTGAGGATTGGGGCTCGTAACATCGTCGCCCGGACTACGACGCCCAGGGCCAAGCGCACCGAGAGCCTCATGCACTGGGTCCCCTATTGCTTGGCCCGCCACCAGCTTCGCCTCGCACGCAGGAAGCTGGGCCTTACCGATGGCGAGTCAATCCTCCTCGACTTCGGCAACGAGGCAAGCCCGCTGCGCAGCGGGTCGCAGAAGAATCTCACCAGCTTCCGCAACGACATCGCCAACGCGATCAACGTCCAGGCCCGGGAAATGATCAACGAAGCCGAAGGCGACGAGGCTAAGAAGGGCCGCTACGAGCGATTCACCAAGGAGACCGGCAACGCGTTCGCGTCGCCTCGAGCGTTCTTCAGTGAAACCCTCGCCGCTGTGGGAGCCCTGAACGCGACGACCGGGCGCCGACATTTCACCATGAAGCCGCCGATGCTTGAGGCCCTGGTGTCTGCCACCATCCCGCAGGGCACGGAGATGGAGTTCGACCAGTTCTGTGCGCTGCTGTACAGAAACTACGGTCTAGTGACGGAGAGAACGGTCGCGGCTGTGAGCCCGTTGGCCCACGAGGTCGACTCATCGGTCTTTAAACACAACGGCAGGGCCTTCCGGGAGAGGCTGGCCGCTATCGGTCTGCTCACTCAGTATTCAGACGCAACGAGCATGGTACGAGGAGAGCCCCGTTGACCGACAGCAGCATCCGAGCGCTCGGCCGGTTCATCGCCGATGAAGCACTGCGCAAGGTCATTGAGACCAGGGGGGCCCGTGTCGGTCTGCGTATCAGCGGGTTCGATAAGCCGACCGTGACCGAGGCCCTCCGTCGCATGGCCCAGAGGCTGTCCCAGTCGCCGGAACTTCAGGTTGTAGTCAAGGTAGGCACGTCGGATCAGATCGCCGGCGTACCCGATGATTTCCTGCTGAATCGGGGAGACCAGCTGACCAAGTGGCGAAATTCCGGGCAGGGCACCGCGGTGCTGCTGTTCGAGTGGGGGGAGTCTCCGGACGCAGAGGGCCTGGCGGCCATGAACGCTCTTGACGACGCCCCAATCTTGGGCGACCACCACGACACCTCCAGCGAGCGTGGATTCGACAGGTTCATGGCGGATGTATGGCGGGAGGCAGGTGGCAGCGGCACTGTTCCGGCCATGATGGCCAGCTCTCTGCCGGAGATCTGGCGTGCCATCACCGATGAAGATCCCCTGTCCTTGCACCGGTGGGCCGCCTTCCTCGTCGAGACGGCGCAGAAGGTCGTCGCAACTCGAGTCCACACACCTGACGTCGTCTGTACCGAGATTTCTGCAGCCCTGCCCGCTCTTGGCCTCTTCCCGGACCGGAGCCTCTTTGCCAAGCCTGCCGCACTGCCCGCCCGGATCAAGAAAAACGTATGCGTCAGCGCCTTCAAGCAGCCCACCGGCAAGGAAATCGCCGCGGACGACCTGATAGACCGCATCGCCGCGGCTGAGTTCAGCGAGGAATCCCTGGAACACGTCGGTGCGGACTCCGGGACTGTCAAAACGCGCATGCGCGACCTCGTGCTCAACCTCAACCACCGTGGGCCTGCCCTGCAGGATCGTCGTCAGCTGCGCAGTGGGCAGGACCTGACCCTTTGGCTTGAGGTCTTCGAGCAGAAGTCCAAGAAGATTGGCCTTGGCCAGCAGGTCAAGCAGGAGATCTTGCGGACCGCCGCGGACCGGGTCGACGACTTCGACGCGATGATGATCGAAGAAGCGCTTGACCGCGGAGACCAGGAATCCGCCCAGCGCTTCCTTGACGAGGCACCCGCCGGTGGCGCTGAACCGCTGGCCGACCTGCTGTCCAATCGTTCACGCCGCAAAGTTGAGAAGCTCGCCTTCCCAGACTCTCAGTTCGTCCAGGACCCACTGCGTGCCCTGCTGCGCGAACTGACCTACTTCTCCGACGAAGAAGAAGGCTCCGTCGTCGTCCAACTTGAAGGAAACCAGGAAGCCGGGCGGTGGAGCCGCTGGTTGTTCGCCTTCTTGTACGCACGTACCCTGCGTGAAATTCAGGAATCGACCAGCCTCCGCCTGACTCTGGAGGTCAAAGGCTGCCTGCTGGACGTGACCAAGCCGTCCCTGCCGGAGAACCAAGAAACCCAAGATCCGTTCGAACTAAATATCGAGTGGGCCCCGCTGCGCTTCCTTGTCGAAATGGACGGAGCCACCCAGCGACGCTTTCGCTGGGACCCCATGGGCATCCCCGGACAGATAGCGCTGGCAGCCCTCATCGACAGCTGGCAAACCCCCCCTGTCCACGCCAGCAACCTGACCTTCGACACCTTCCTCGAGAAGTTCAACGACCCCCGGCAGTGGCAGACCGACAAACCGCTGCCTGCCTCTGAAACTCATTTTGCCGGCCGGCTGGACCGCCTCAAGCGGAAGCACTTCGAGCGATTCTCCGAAGGGCTCGACGCCACGAACCTCGGCGAATACGTACGCGAGTGGGAAGACATCCTCCGCGAAGCCCGCGCCACCCTGGTTCCCGACAACGCTCCGGATGCAGACCTTGAGGCGGTCGTGCTGTCCGACGTCGTCGAGCTAGCCGATCACCGCATGATGATGCTGGCCACCCACCCGTTGAAACTGCGATGGCTGGCAAGGAACTACACAGAGACCTCCAACAGCATTGAGATTGCCCTCAACAAAGAGGGAGGCCTGAGCCTCAACCAAGAGAACGAGGACCTCTTCTTCGACGCTATCGACCGCATCTCCCCACACGGAACACCGGCGGTCCTCGTCGGGCCGCGCGGCACGATCGCCATCCCGATGCGGGAATCGGCCGGCCACGAGGAGTACGCACCGGTCCGCCGCGGCGGCAACGAGTCCAAGGAATGGCTCTCCAGCGTCGACGAGGCCGCGATCGACGAGATGGTCCGCGTCATCACCGACTACCTGACGACTTACCCCCACAAGCTTGACGGCCTACGCGTACTGCTTTTGGACCGCAACGGCGACCCTGTCCTGCCCGTGCGCGTGGCCAAGCAGGTACGGGCCAAGAATCCCCGTCTGAAAGTCGATCTGGTGGTCCTGGCTCCCCAAGCCACCCATCACGAGATCATCCAGGGTTTCGACCTGCAGTTCTCTGGCGCGGAGATGTCCGAGGACAGCTTCCTGCCCGACGTTCAACTCATCCTGCAGGCATGGGAGCCCGACCAGACAACAGACCTGTCCGGGCTAGAAGGCACCATTGACCTCGCCCTGGCTCCGGCACTGTTCGGCACCCAGACCAGTATCAAGGAGAGCACCAAGAAGGAATCCCTGTCGGGCTCCTTCAACCCCTGGAAGCACCCGGCATCACACAACCTGGCTCAGACCAGCGAGAACGTCGTGAGAGCGCTGTTGCCCGAAACCGCCGACGAGACTCTCGAGTCCTGGTCCACCCTGTGCGTGCGCTACGACCGCAGTTCCCCGGTCTCCCGGGAGAGTGTCGACGGCATCGACTACTTCGAGATGCAGGTGCAATTCCACCAGCACCAGGATCTGTTCGCCGAACTGCACAGCGTGGCTCACTGGGTCGTCACCCTTGACAGCTTCATCGGCCGTGAGCAGATCGATGCCCTGCGCAACCGCCCAGACGTCATCCTCGTCAAGCCGAGTGTCGGCAAGAACGAGTCGTACACCCTCATTGTCAGCTCACAGACCGGCAAGCAGTTCGTCGTCCAGCGACTACGACGCCGCCTGGAGCAAATCGGCGTCGTCACCCCGCAGGACTCCGAAGGCACCGCCCGGCGAATCTACGAGGTCGGCCGCAACGTGGCTCCTGGCGCCGTGCTGCGCTCCCTCGGCATCGGCACCACGGTCAACGAAGTCGTCGGCCTTGTGGCCACGCGGTTTGTCATCGACCAGCAGTTTCCCATCCCTCAGCAGGGCACGAGCCTGATCACCTGGATCAGCTTCGACGAGCACCACCGGTGGTTCGGTCGCGGACACAAAACCCGTGCCGATCTGGGCCGATTCATACTGACGGTCCAGAACGACGGCATCGTTCGCCTGGATGTCCTGGTCGCCGAGTCCAAGTTCCGCCAGGCCTTCGACGTCGGCTCGGCGGAAGAGCAGCTCAACCGCACCACCGACCTGTGCAAGGACGCCTTCCGCTCGGGCGGCGAGGCTCGCCACGACCGTCCCTTCTGGCTGGACGAGCTGGCCGCAGCGATCGCTCAGACCAGCGGAAACGCCCTACGGGCCGCAGAACTTCCAGCGCGCACCACGATCGGCAAGGACCACCATCGTCAGGTCGAAGCGAAGGTCCTAGACGCCCTGCGCTCCGCGGATGTTCAACTCGGTCAAGTCTCCGGCGTTGCCGTGGCCATCTCAGCCGAGGACGACCAGCCGGCCCCTGCGGTCAACAACCTCGGCAAGCACACCCTGGTGAGGCTGAACAAACACGAGCTGCTGAACCTCATCGGCGCTCTGCGCGCCAACCAGGACCCCACAGATGCCGACCACCTTGTTGACTCCGGGAACCTAGGTGGGAGCGTGAAGGTCCCCGGCACTGTCGTCAAACCCACCTCAACAGGCACTTCCGCCGAACTCTCCACTCCGAAAGAACCGGCAGCACCTGTCGAGCTTGCCGTAGCGACTGCTCTGACGACCGTACCGAGGCAGGTAGTTGCCCGCGACACCGCAGCAGAGGCCGATCCTGTCACTCTGAATACTCACCGCGGTGGGCTCGGCGAGGAGGAGTTGAGGCTTCGATACAACAAGGTCGTCGATGTCTTCGGTCGCCACAAGGTCGGGGTCACCGCTCCGGAGAACGGCAAGTGGCAGGAAGGACCCGGCTTCTACATCTTCCGATTCATCCCCGACCCTGGGGTCACCGTGGACAAGCTGACCAACCGGCGCGACGAGATCTTCCTGGCCCTGGCACTGCCCTCCGGGTTCAGTATTCGCACCCGCAGCGACCGCGGCTCCGTGCTCTTCGAGATCCCCAAGATCGACGACGAAAAGTACGGAGTCGACGCCAAGGCGCTGTGGCAGCGGTGCCCGGCCGACCCCGAGAGCCTCATTACCCCGCTGGGCGCCGACATCGAAGGCAACCCGGTCGCCATCGACCTGTCCTCCGCGGACTCACCACACTTGCTGGTAGCAGGTACTACCGGATCAGGAAAGTCAGTCGCCCTGGACACGATCCTCAAAGGCCTGGTCCGGTACGACAAGAGCACCCTGCGACTCCGCCTCGTCGACCCTAAGGGCACCGAACTCGTCGACTTCGAGGACGACCCTCACCTTGACGGCGTGATCGGCATGGACGCCGCCGACGCCATCGAGATTCTTGAGGAAACCGTCGAAGAGATGGCCGTGCGCTACAAGGACATGAAAGCAATCCGCACACGCAAGCTCGTCGAATACAACGCCAAGGTCGACCAAGCACTCCGAAAGCCCTGGATCGTCATCATCCTGGACGAGTACGCAGACCTCACCAGCGATCCAGAGGAAAAGAAGAAAATCGAAGCGCTGCTCAAGCGCCTCACCCAGAAGGCCCGCGCTGCGGGCATCCACGTCATCGCCGCCACGCAGCGCCCGAGCGCGGACGTTATCTCGACGACCATCCGCTCCAACTTCCCCGCCCAACTCGCCCTGCGAGTCAAGACCGCGACCGACAGCCGCATCATCCTGGACGAGACCGGAGCCGAGGCACTGGCCGGACAGGGCGACGCCTTCCTGCACACTGCCAAGGGCACCATACGAGTGCAGGTTGCCTACGACGGGAGCTGACCAGGCCAGTCTCGGCGAGAGTCGAAGGGCTTCGGCCGAAGGCGAATCACCTGTTGGAGCCGGGGGCCGTCGCGTGGATGCTGATGCCGCAAGACGCCGACGAGCCTGATCCCCAGCGAAAGCCACCTCTTTGTGCGGCCCATACGTGGACGGCGCCCCCTCCGATGCCCCGCCTCAAGCTCTTGACCAGCAAGCACCCGAAGGAACCGGGCGAGTTCGGAACCGTAGGCACCGGTCCCCTCAACCCCGACGGCGAGCACGTCACCGTGCAAACGCATCCACTCCAGGAGGCGGCGATAGCCGTCGGGGTGGTGGGGAACGGAGCGGTCGCCAGGTGCCGGCCAATGGTGTCAATCACGGCTGCCTGGTGGAAGTCGGTGTGGGTGTCCACGCCGCCGACCACCGCGATCTGATCTTCCATGCTGGGTACTGCTGTCCTTCCGTGCGATGCGCGAGGGATCACACGGGCCGGTCGGGCGGGAGGACAAGACTGTGATGGGACCTTTGGCCGGGCTCCTGACTTGTTCAATCGAGTCCAGACGCTCGGTCTGCAGCCGTAGCGTCCAGGGTGTCGGTCGGCACGGGCCCGCAGTGCTCCTTGCCGCCTTCGGGCTGGCTCACTGATAGCGTGCCGCCGCCGTCCGGCACCCGCGCGGTGTGGCTCGACAGAGGCATGAAGGTGACGCAGTGACTTCAAGTCAGGGTGCCCGCCGCACTCCCGTCCCTGTCTCATCGAGTGCGAGGCCAGCATCCTGTGATTCTGATCGGTGTCGATCCCCACAAGTCGTCCCACACCGCTGTTGCCGTCGACGCTGCGGGCCACCAAGTGGCCCAGCGCCGTTTCGTCGTCAACGCTGGGACTTTTCGTCAGTTGATGCGCTGGTGCGAGCAGTGGCCTGAGCGCCGGTTTGCCGTCGAAGGTGCCGGCGGACTGGGGCGTTCGCTTGCCCAGCAGCTCGCCGCCGCGGGCGAGAACGTGGTCGACGTGCCCTCCACGTTGTCGGCTCGAGCTCGGCTCCTGGCCACTGGTGGCGACCGCAAGACCGACGCCGCGGACGCCCTTCATGTCGCTCAGGTCGCCTTGTTCAGGGCAGACTTGCGGCCGGTGGCACAGGAAGACCAGACCACTATCCTGCGGCTGCTGACCGAGCGGCGCGACGACCTGGTGCACGAACGCACCCGGGTCCTCAACCGGCTGCACGCTGTGCTGCGCGATCTGGTGCCTGGCGGTGCACCCACCGGGTTGTCTGCCGACAAAGCTGCCACCGTGATGAAGGGCATCCGGCCGATTACAGCCATCGACTCCTGCCGTCGGGACATAGCCCGTGATCTGCTGGCCGATCTTCGACGCCTGGACCGGCAGGTCAAGGACAACGAGGCTGAGATGCGTGAGGCTGTCGCCGCGACTCACACCACGCTGACCACCCTGCCGGGCCTGGGCACCGTGCTGGCCGCCAAGGTGATCGGCCATGTCGGAGACGCCACACGATTCCCCACCGAGCACCACTTCGCCAGGTACACCGGCAGCGCACCCCTGGACGCCTCCAGCGGCAACAACGTCCGCCACCGGCTCAACACCGGCGGCAACCGCGCGCTGAACTCGGTGCTCCACACCATCGCCATCTGCCAGATCCGCGACGGCGGACGCGGGCAGGCCTACTACCTGCGCAAAATCACGGAAGGAAAGACGCCCGCAGAGGCTCGCAGAGCCCTCAAACGACGCCTGTCCAACGTGGTCTACCGGATCATGAACGCGACCAACGGAACCACCTCGCTCAAGCCGCTTGACACACAGAGGCGCTATGAGGTCACAGGCGCTCGACCGGCCGCGTGCATAGCGGCACCACCCCAGACCGTCGACGATTCCTTGAAAGGACAGCCCGAAGCGTCAATCGTTCGGTGGGTCAGGCCGCCAAGCGGTGCCATGACCAATCCTCACAGTCGTTCGTACAGTGGCGCGCTCAAGCTCGACGCCCTGAACCACGCCCGCTCCACGGTGTGTGGGCCGAAAGCGGACGGGATGGGAGCCGGGGTGAACGGTGAGATGAAGTGGCTGGCGGAGGTGGGTAGTCGGGCCGCGATCAGACCTGCGGTGTGATGAAACGCGCTAGGATCCTCCCACGGTTTCCTGGGAGATCGCACGGCGACCGCGCGGCCGAAGTAGTGGTTCCGAATTCATCACTTTCAAGTTGGTGTGGCGTAGGTGTAACGGCTGTAGCACGTACATGCTCAGCTCGACGCTCACTGAGGGGGCACGATGGACGATGTTTCAGGCCTACCAGAATTCTGGAAGGAATTCAGTTCTCTGGGACAGGAAGTGGATTTCTTCGTGACTGCCCGACTGTTCGACGGAACACCCGCGGTGTGGCCTCAAGAGCTCAACTACATTAAGACCCACCGGCAAATGGATCACTTGAGGCGTCGGGTGGTGGGGCGGCCGTCCCAGCGGTAGCGGCTCGTCGAGCGTCGAATGAGCATGCGGAGCGTGACGAGTGCGGCGGCGAGGTAGAGGTAGAAGTCCACGACATCGCCGCTCCTCTCGGTGCAGCGCCGCAGCTTGCCGTAGTCGTTCATCCACGAGTGCGTGCGCTCCACCACCCAGCGCTTGCCGGCCTGGATCGGGGCGGGCACGCCCTTGCGGGCGATCTCGGCCGAGAATCCCAACTCGCCGATCAACACACGTGACTTGGTGCTGTCGTACCCGCGGTCGAGGTTAACGTTGACGGCCTCCGGCATCGCACCGGCCTGCTCTTTGGCCGCTGCCAGGGTGGGGCCGAGCAGCGGCGAGTCGTGCCGGTTCGCCCCGGCGGACACGATCCCGAGTGGAACCCCGCACGCTTCGGAGGCGACCGAGCGCTTCAGTCCCTGCTTGCCCCGGTCGACGGGCGAGCGCCCCGCTTTCTCTCCGCCGCACGGCGCCTTGGTGATGCAGCCGTCGACCGAGATTTCATCGAGGTCGAGGCCGATCATGCGGTCGTACGCCTCCAGGGCGATCCGGTGCAGCGCTTGCGAGATCCCCATCTGAGCCCACAGCTTGACGCGGCGTCGGATCGTGCGGTCGGAGCATCCGGGCGAGGAGATGCGCTCGTATCCGGAGCCGTGGATCAGCGCTTGGACGACGTGGTCGAAGACGACGCGGTCCGGTATACGCCGTCGATGGCAGCCGAGCGGATGGTCGGGGTCAAACTCGGCCCGATCGGGCAGCAGGGCCCTGAACTGGTCCCAGGCGGGTTCAAGCAGGCATGATGGCAGCGCGGGCACAGTCGTCCTTCGCGGTCACAGAGCGTAGAGAACTCCATGATCACGCGGGCCTGTGCCCGTTCTGCTGCCACCCCTCATCGCAACCGTGCTCCGCCACCTACTGCCGGTCGGTCTAAGTGGCGGCATCTGGTTGCAACCGAGCTAGGTGTGGACCCGATGGCTGTCCAATTGGTCGGAAGTGCTCGTCTGGGCTATTCCATGAACCCGAGTAAGAACTACAGGAAGTTCCACGAAGGCTCGGACTTGGACATCGCGGTGATCTCGCCAGAGCTGTTCGAAAAGGCGTGGGGTGAGCTCCGAGATATAATCGAGGACGATCTCTTCGCTCAGAGAAAGAATCAACTGCGCAAGTTGGTTTTCGAGGAGTGCATCGCCCTCGACAGTTGTGACCTGGGTGCCGAGGACGGTGTTCCGGACGGGAGCCACCTGCACCTGGAGGACAACAACGGCCTCAAGGACGGGTCCGTCGGCTTGGTTCTGGAACGCAGCGACGACGAATGATGTTTGCCAAGGCAGGCAGTGCTTCGGGAACTAGCTGTTAGGCCAAACTTCGGCCCTGTCGAATACGTGTCGAAGCGCATCCAACTAGCCTCGGTAGTAACGTATTCCCGCAGGTCATGGGAGTACAGGATCGCCTGCACCAAAGCGCCTTCTAACAACCTGCCTGATTCTTCGCTTCGTTCGGCAAGAGGCGCCCAGGGAGGCTTCCATCACCTGTCGTTGGGGTCTGGTACTCCTTGATCATGACGATCCGATCGCTGCAGCAGGCTCTGGCGGACTTCGCCGCCGAGCGGGAGTGGGAACAGTTCCATATCCCCAAGAACCTGGCCATGGCCCTTGCCGGTGAGACCGGTGAACTGCTCGAGGTCTTTCAGTGGCTGACGCCGGAGGAGTCAGCCACGGTGATGAGTGATCCGCAGAGGGCGCCCCAAGTGCGGGAGGAGATCGCTGACGTCTTCGCCTACCTGCTGAGGATGGCTGACGTCCTCGGGATCGACCTAGAACAGGCGCTGCTTGAGAAGATTGAGGTCAACGGCCGGAAGTATCCCGCCGATCGGGCACGCGGCCGGGCGGACAAGTACACGCAACTGGGGGATTGAACCAACGATGCGCATCGTCATGCAGCCGGCACGCCGGTCCGAGAAGGTCGTCAACAAGCACTACGAAGACACCATCGCCAGCCCTGTCGATATCGACGCCAATGCCCACCTCCTGGAGCCCAGAGTCGTCGAGCAGCTCAAGCAGCTGTTCCCCTCGGGGCAGGCGCAGATGTGGGGTGTCGTCCCCGGGAAGAAGGACGTCAACGTCGCCCAGGTAAAGAAGATGAGCCCCGGCGACTGGGTGTTCTTCACCGGCGACAAGAAGCTCTACTTCGGCGGCACCATCGCCCTGATGTGGCGTAGCAGCGACCTGGCCGAAGAGCTGTGGCAGACGAACGGTGAGGGCCAGACCTGGGAGTACATGTACGCCCTGTCCGGTACCCGCGGCTTCGGCATCCCCGTCGCCGAGATCCGCAGCCTGCTCGGCTGGAACCCGAACCGCAACATCATGGGCATCACCGTCTTGAGCGAGGAGGAGAGCGATATCCTCCAGACCTACCTCACCCTCGACCCCGCGCCGTCCGCCGTCCAGCAGAACGACGTCCAGCAGGACGAAGAGGCCGTCGCGGCCTACGACGGCGAGCTTGAGCGCAAGGCCACCCGTGCCCAGCGCGGAGAGCAGGCAGCTCTCAAGCGCCGCCTCCTCCCCGGCCTGACCGGAGAGTGTGCCCTGTGCGGCCGAGAGCTTCCCGGCACGTTCCTGATAGGGGCGCACATCAAGAAGAGGGCTATGTGCACAGATGACGAGAAGCGCGACCTGACCAACATCGCCATGCTCGCCTGCACCCTCGGCTGTGATGCCCTCTACGAGCACGGATACGTCACCGTCGCGGAAGGAGGCGGCATCCAGGTCAGCCCTCTCGCCGCAGTCATCCCAGAGATCGACACACACATCCAGGAACGGCTAACAGGACGCACCGTCACCTGGTGGACTCCCCAGCGCGAGCCGTACTACCAGTGGCACCGCACGCACACCTTCAAGGAACTGCCCCCAGCCTGAGCCCAGGGTTTCTACACGGTATGCGATGGAGATCGATGGGCAATCGGAACGTCCTCGACAAACAGCAGGGCAGGGCAGTACGCGGGGCTTCAGCGGCATGCCCCCCCCCTGGGGCCGTGGGCCTTGTCGGCTGCCGTACGCGATGCAGTGTGAGCTACATCGCGACGCAACCGCAGTTGGACGGGTTTCAGGTTTCCTCCAACAAGGTCTTCGTGCCGTGGTCCTGTTCTGCCTGTGGAAACCTGGCCATCATCACGACTGGGCCCCGGTTCTCATCAAGCGGGGGGAGCCTGCACAGTCCATCCCGGAATGGTTCGCTTGCTTGGTGTGCCGGTGCACGTTGAAGGCGCACGGGATGCAGGCAGCCGGGATACCACGCAGCATCCCGCTGGTGGACGGAGAGGGCGAGCGGTTGATGAGCGAAGCCGAGGAGTTCCTCTGGCACGTCGATCGAGCAGGTGAAGGCGAAGAGGACAGGTCCCCAAGGGCTGACGCTCACGAACAACACTGCGCCCCTTCCTGGCTCGTTTCGGGAGGGGCGCTTTCGTGCGTCTAGCTGTTCCTCTTCCCCAGCTCTTCGACGTAGTTGTACGCCGCGTTGCTGCCCTGCTTACCCGGCGAGATCTTCAAGATCGCCTGGTTCTTCTCGGGGTTGCCGGTGAGGTACGCCTCGGTCAAGACGTACGGCAGGCCATCCACGCGGAACCGGATGCTGCCGTCGGGATACGCGCTGACGCGGATCCTCCTGCCGTCGGGAAG
The DNA here is from genome assembly GCF_036108815.1 of Streptomyces sp. NBC_00353. Classification (NCBI taxonomy): domain Bacteria; kingdom Bacillati; phylum Actinomycetota; class Actinomycetes; order Kitasatosporales; family Streptomycetaceae; genus Streptomyces; species Streptomyces sp. NBC_00353. The sequence goes on from NZ_CP107985.1 coordinate 3,256,884, forward strand.
GACAACGTCGTCGGTGAAGTGTGCCATGACGGGCTGATCAGCCATACAGACCTCCAGGTCATACAGGCGTGACTGGTGCGCCCAAGCTACGGGCAACGCCTGGTGAACAGAGGACAGTTGCGCTTGGACTCACTCATCCAGCTCGATGGCGAAGTCCACAATCGTCGTATCCCCACGCCGCACGATCGGGTGGGCGACCTCCACGATCCGGCCCGTGTCGGCTACGTGCCGCCGGGTGTACCGCAGCACGGGAACTAGTGGCGCGGCGGACGAGGTGCCGGGAACCTCGGAGATAGTTCCAGCCTTCCGGCGCCGTCAGAGCGGTCTCGGACAATGAGCCGGGAGCCATTTCTACGCTTGTCAGGGTCCACCGTAGGTCAGCGCCAACTACTCCCAGATCCCGCCGGCTTCCCAAGCCCCATGCCTTCCGGGCCGTCTGTGGGCCGTCCGAGGGGGGCCAATGATGACCGCCAACGACCAATGACGCCCACAACCGCGCAGCTCACAGGCATGTTGCCAAGCGCTGCTGCACCCCGCCGGAGGGGCGGTTCAATACATCAAGTTCTGTCACGGTTCCAGGTCTACCACCGTCACACCGGCCGTCCCGCGGGCCTCGGAGGCGACCGCCTCCGCGACCGTGCCCACCAGCCTGAGGTGCCCGGCCGCGCCGATCGACGCCGCCAGGGCCAGCAGCCGGCGCAGCTGACGTCCGTCCAGGTCCCGGTCGAGCCCGTCGGCCAGCACGGTGAGGGTCTGCATGGCCGACGGCACCTCCCCCGCCGCCTCCATGGCCAGCACCCCGGGGCCGGTGAGCAGCACCAGGGCCAGCGCGAGGTACCTCAACTCGCCGTCGCCGAGCCGCCCGACGGGGGTGCGGTGCCCGCCGTCGCGCTCGACCAGGGCGCGCACCGTCCCGTCCGCGAGCCGCTCGACGCCCAGCCCCGTCACCGTCCCCGCGCATCCGGCACCGGCCGCCGCGACGAGGCGGGCATGCCGCTGACCGCACTGGGTGTGCGTCCGTTCCAGCACCGCCGCGAGGTTGTCGCAGCCGCGACGCAGCCGGTCCTCGCCGCTCGGCACCGGCGCCCGCATCCGGTGCGGCTGCGGTTCGCATGCGAAGACCGACCGGAGGGCCACCACCGTCTGTTCGGCGGCGGCCAGGACCCGCACCTGCCCCTCGGTCGTTCCCGCGACCCGCAGCGGGAGCAGCGCGGTGCCGAGCACGTCGTCCGGCAGTGGAGCTCGGGTCACCGGAACCGCGCCTGCCGTGTGCCAGGCAGCCTGGACCGTCGAACGCCCGGGATCGCGCAGGGCGGTGGTGAGCAGGGTCTCGCCGCCGCCGGTCAGCCGTTCGCCGACGATCCGGAGGGTGGGTTCGGCCTGGACGGCGAGGTCGAGCCGGACCGGACCGGCCGGGCCGTCCGTCGTGCAGCCGATCCGGAAGCCGCGGCGGCCCTGTGCGTCGGCCCCGGCCCGTTCGGGTACGTACGCCTCCGGGTCCGGGAACACCTCGGCGAGCGGGTCGCCGGCGCCCAGCCGGGCCAGTGCCTCGTACGCCCGCAGTGCGCTGGACTTGCCGCTGCCGGCGGCCCCGGCGAAGAGCGTGAGCGGCCCGATCGGGAGGACGGTGCCCCGGTGCGAGGCGAAGGCGGAGAGCCGCAGTTCGGTCACGACCGGGCCGGCGGAACGGGCACCCCGGGCGGCGGACGGTAACCCGGAACGGGCATCGGGGACAGCGGGTGGCAGCGGGGTGGCCCCCGGGCAGAGTGCAGTCATGAGCGGACCCTACTCACGCCATCGACCGGCGAACCGTTCCGCCGGGCGGACCTTCCTACGATCGAGGTACGCCCGCCGTCGCAACCCCCTCGACCTCCATGCCGACCGGCGACAGCAGAAAGACGTTCCGGTCGACCCGGTGCATTCCGCTGCCCAGTCCGAAGACCACACCGCTGGCGAAGTCCAGGATCCGCTTGGCCACATCGGTCTCGGCGCCGGTCAGATCGAGCAGCACGGGGATCTGCGCGACCAGGTACTCGGCCACCTCACGCGCGTCCGCGAAGACCTGCACCCGCAGCACGACCATGCGGCGTTGTTCGGCGGTCTCGTGGCTGTCGGGGACCGTACGGTGGTCGACCCGGGACGGCCACTCGTTGCGGCTGCGCAGCGGGACGACCTGGGCCAGCCCCTCCCACTGCTCGTCCGTGACGTCGTACCTGTCGTACCTGCTCACCGGACCACCCCGTCTGTGCATCGGTCGGCGTTGCGCCGGCTGCGCTCGCTGTTCATCGGGCAATTCTCTCGCCCCTCACCCGTTCGGCGTACCAGCGACACGGGTCAGTGGCTGATCGACACCTCCGACGGGCCCGCGGGCTCCGTGTCCGGGTTCATCTCGAGCGGGGTGAAACGGACCGGCAGATGCACCAGCGCGCGGTGGAACGGACCGGGCCGCCACATCAGTTCGCTCGCCGAAACGGCCAATTCCGCATCGCACAGCTGGCTGGTCAGCTGCTCGATCGCGGTCATCGCAATGAGCAGCGCCGGCTGCTTCGCCGGACACCGGTGCGGACCCGCCGACCAGGCCAGATGCGCGCTGCCGCCGGAGCGCACGCCGGGGTCCGAAGTGGCGGGCTCGGACTGGGTGTTGGCCGCTGCGTAGGAGACCAGGAGCAACTGTCCGGCACGCAGCCGGACGCCGTGGAACTCGGTGTCGTGGCGCGGGTAGTGGGCGGCCAGATTGGCCAGCGGCGGGTCCTGCCAGAGGACCTCGTTGATGGCCTCGTGGGCCGTCATCGCGCCGCGTTGCAGTGAGCCCGCGTAGCGCGCGTCGGTGAGCATGTGCAGCAGCGCGTTGCCGATCAGATTGGTCGTCGGGTCGTGGCCCGCGCTCATCATCAGCGTGATCTGACGCACAGTCTCGTCGTTGTCGAGACCGGCCGGGTGGCCGAGGAAGTACGAGGTGAGATCGCGGCGGGGCCGGGCGCGCCGGTCGGCGACGAGGCGCGTGACGACGGTGACTAGATCGGCGTACGCGGCGGCGGCGTCGTCGGCGGAGTTGAACATGCCGCCGATGCCCTCGACGATCCGTTCGCGGTCCTCGGGAGGTACGCCGAACCACGTGGTGAAGATGTGCAACGGGAGCCGTCGCGCGTACTGGGCGACGAGGTCACCACTGCCGGAGGCGGCGAACTCCCGGATGAGCCTGCGGGCCACGCGGGCCACCTCGGCCCGCAGGATGTGGGGCTCGATCATGGCGAGGCCGTCGTTGATGGCCTCGCGGTAGCGGGCGTGCACGTCGCCGTCGCTGAAGAGTGCGGTCGGCCGGTAGCCGAGCATCGGCAGGACCGGTGAGTCGGCGGGGACGGTGGCCTGCCAGGCCCGGGGGTCCTTGGTGAAGGTGTGGGTGTCGCGCAGCAGATCGACGGCCGCCTGGTAGTCGGTGACCAGCAGGGCGTCGATGCCGGCGGCGATCCGGACCGGGGCGAGCGGGCCGTGCGCGCGCAGCCGCCGGTAGTGGCCGTGCGGATCGGCGGCGAAGTCCGGGCCGTACAGCGCGAGCGGCTGCGGCGGCTGTACGGAGCGCACGGAGGCGGCGGGAGGTGTCATGACGGGTCCTGAGGCTGGGGCAGGCGGGTCAGCACATGCTCGGCGAGGGCGATCAGGGCGTCGATGCTGCCGCGGCGTTCGCGGGCGTCGCACTGCAGCAGGGGGGTGTCGGGGTGGAGATCGAGGTGTTTGCGCAGCACCTCGTCGGAGTGGGCGGGGGCGTCCGGGAAGCGGTTGACGGCGACGGCGTACGGCAGTCCCTGCTCCTCGACCATGTCCATGACGGCGAAGGAGTCACCGAGCCGGCGGGTGTCGACCAGCACGAGGGCGCCGAGGGCGCCGCGCGCGATGTCCTCCCAGAGCGGGAAGAACCGTTCCTGGCCTGGGGTGCCGAACATGTAGAGCACCAGGTCGTCGGGGACGGTGAGCCGGCCGAAGTCGACGGCGACCGTGGTGGTGGTCTTGTCCGGCAGTCCCGCGGTGTCGTCGAGACGGGTGCTGGACTGGGTCATCGCCTCTTCGGTGTGGAGCGTGGGTATCTCCGACAGCGTACGGATCAGGGTCGTCTTGCCCACGCCGAAGGGACCCGTGACGACGAGCTTCATCAGGGTCTGTTCGGCATGCGGCAGATAGCCGATGCCGGTCCGGTCAGTGGAGGGAGCGGAGTCCAACGAGCAGCCTCTCGACGAGCGACCGGTCGGTCTCCCCGGCGCTGGGGATCGGCGGTCGGGTGTGCAGATGTCCGGCGGCCGCGAGGTCCGTGGCCAGGAAGACGGTGGCGCTGACCGGAAGGTCCAGGTGGGCCGCGCATTCGACGACGCTGAGGGCGCCCGGTTCGAGCAGCTCGCACAGCCTGCGCTGTTCCGAGCCCGTGTCGTCGGGCAGGGCCGAGTCGGTGCGTACGAGCACGGCAAGCCGGTCGAGTGCGGGGCCGGTGGGCCGGGTCCGGCCACCGGTGACCAGGTAGGCGGGGATCAGACGGCGTCCTGGACCCGGGGTCATGGCCGGGCGGGGGTGTCCGGCCGGCGGGCGGGTGCGTTCATCGCCCGGGTCAGCGCGGTGACCTGCACCTGCATCTGGTACGCGATGTCGCCGAGCTTGGCCCCGGGTTCCGCGAACAGTGCGAGCGTGGTGTTCTTCCCGGCCGGGACGACGATGGCGAAGCCCTGGTCGGACTCGACGACCGTCTGGGCCAGCTGTGGCGCCTCGACGTCGGTGAACGCCGTGGTGAAGGCCCGGGCCGCGGCGTGCAGGGTGGCGGTCATGGCGGCGACCCGCTCGCCGGAGGCACGGTCCAGGCCGGGTGAGGCCCCTTCGACGAGGCCGTCGCCGGTGGCGACCACGGCGTGCTGCACTCCGGGCAGTTCCAGCAGCGGGGTCAGCACCCATGCGAGGTCACCGGTGGTGGGGGTAGGGGTGCTCACGTCTCGTCGTCTCCTTGGTCGTTCCGGTCGTTCCGGCAGTTCCGGTCGTCCTGGCCGTCTTTGTTGTCGTGGTGTTCCGCTTCCGGTGGGGCGGCGGGGGCGCTGCGGCCGCTGAGGGTGCCCTGCTGGAGTGCCGCCCACGACGCCTCGGCCTGTTCGGGGGTACGGGGCGGCGGTGGGGCCGCCGGGGTCACGGCAGCGGGCGAGGACCGTACGGGTGCCGGGCGGGGTGCGCGGCGGCGCCGGGTGGGCAGTCCGTTGCGCTCCTCGGCGACGGGTTCCGGCTCGGCGGCGGGCTCCGGCTCGGCGGCAGCGGTGGTGGTATGCGCGTGCACCGCCTTCGGGGCGAGGGCGGAGAGGTTGCGCTCGTCCTCCAGCACCGTCAGGAGGTGGGCGGGGACCCGCAGGATCGTACGCATCCCGCCGAACGGCGATGGCTCGATATGACAGCTGAGGCCGTACTGGACGACCAGCCGGCCGACGACGGCGAAGCCGGTCTGCGGCGGATCGCCCAGCTCGGTCAGGAGCACTTCGGAGGGGCCCGCCAGCAGGGCGCGGGCGCGTTCGAGCGCGTCGTCGTCCATACCGATGCCCGCGTCGTCGACCACCAGGAAGGCACCGCGGCCGCCGCTCTGCTGGACCGTCACCTGTACGTCGGTGTCGGGGTGCGAGTAGGCGGTGGCGTTGGCCAGCAGTTCGGCGAGGGCGATCGCGAGAGGTTCGGCGGCGCGGGCGACGACCGCGAGCCACTCGTCGCGCAGATGGTTGGCCACCTTGATGCGTTCGTAGCCGGCGACACGGGACTGGGCGCCGAGCACGATCTCGACGAGCGGCGAGCTCTGCCGTGCCAGGCCCGGCCAGGCGTCGCACAGCACCGCGGTGGCCTGGGTGCGGCGCAGCGCCAGTTCGTTACGGAAGTCCAGCTGCAGGATCCGCGGGTCGTCGTACTCGTGCTGGAGTTCGTGCAGCAGTTGCTGGGACTGGTTGAGCAGGGACTGGATCTTGGCGGAGGTGCCGCGCATCGCCGCGCGGGCGGCCGCGTCGACGCGTTGCCGCTCCTCGATGACCGCGGCCCGGGCTGCCTGAACCGCCTCGGTCAGCAGCCGTGCGGAGCCGCCGTCGACCTCGGCCGCCTCGCGCAGGCCGGGCACCGGCGCGCTGGGGTGGGAGAGGGCGAGCGCGGCGGCTGGAATTCGCTTCTGGGCCAGCTGCCGGATCTCCTCGGTGAGGGCGGCGGTACGGGCATCGGCCGCCTTCGTCTGGCGTTCGGCCAGCTCGACGCGAGCCCACGCCACATTGGCGTCACGAGCCGCGTTCTGGGAGCGGACCACCGCCGTCACGGCAGCGACGACGGCGATCAGCGCCACGATCCATGCCATGCCGTCACCGCATTTCTGTTGTCTGGTCCGTCTCCCTGCCCGGGCGGCGGGAGATCCGGCTGTCACCCCGCGCGGCCTGCCGCCCCACGGGACTACTCCCCTTCTTGCGCGGAGAGTTCTTGAGCTGCGACTTCTTGAGCGACGACGGCGACATCGGTCATCACCTGCAGCACACCGGGCAGTTCGGACCCGTCCAGCTGCCGGTACTCGCTGCCGATCGTCACCACGAGCCGTTCGGCCAGGCCGAGTTCGGGGTGGCGCCGCTCGCCGATCACCCGGCGCGCCGCCTCCAGCGCAGGCACCCCGGCCGCATGAAGGGCGTGGGCGCGATCCCGAACGTACTCGAGGTAGCCGATGTGTGCGCGCACTCCGGCCGGGTCGAGGACCGGACCGTGGCCGGGGACGATGGTCTCGGCACCGGTGGCCAGCACCTGTTCGCAGGCCGCGATCACCTGGGAGAGAGGGCCCGCCCAGTGCACCGGGTGGTCGCCCGGCTGCTGCGGTGTGGAGGCGAAGATGACGTCACCGCTGAAGACGGTGCGCTGCGCCGGCAGGTGCACGATCAGGTCACCCGTGGTGTGGGCGGCGGGCAGGGCCGACACCTGGACCGGGTACTCCCCCAGGGTCAGCTCGAGCTCTCCGGTGAAGTACGTGGTCGGCTGCACCGGTTCGGTCTGCGACCAGTCGAAGGTGCCGAAGTGGCGCTTGAGGTATTCACCGAGCGCGGTGGCCGGATCGCTGCCCTGGACCAGCGCGTGCTGCTGTTTCGGGGTGGGTTCGTAGTGGATGTGTTCCCGGGCCTCGCGGGTCGCGATGATCTCGGCGTCCGGGAGCACGCCCGCGCCCCAGAAGTGGTCCCCGTTGGCGTGGGTGACGATCACCCGGTCGATGGAGGCGCCCTCGGGCAGCCGCTTCGTGGACTCGGCCAGGAACTGGCCGGCGAGTACCGGATCGTACGGGGTGTCGATCCAGATCGCGCCACGCGGCGAGGTGAGCAGGCCGCAGTTGGCGAGGCCCCAGCCGCGTTTCGGCGGGAGCCACGCGTACAGGTCCCGCCCCAGCTCGACGAAGTCTCCACCCGTGATCGACATGGACGCGATTATGCCGACCCCGATCCGGCCACGCGTTCGAGCCTGGCCGCCGCGCCTCCTGGTTGGCGCAAAATCGACGGTCGCGCTCGGCGTCGGCAGTGCGGCGGTGACGGTACGAGACCGGCCGCCGGTGCCTCCGTACGGCACCTTCCGGACGATCCGCTTCAATTCATCAGACAGTGCCACGCATCGCGGCGACGGCCGATCGGGCGGTCGCCGCACCGGAATGCGCCGATTACCCACCGAGCATGGCTGAAAACAGATGCAGAGAGACCCCCGGTGACGGCACCTGACGGCACTGCCCCCGGAGGTCTTCCCGACATCGTGGCAGGGTGCGGCTAGTACGTGGCGGGCACCGTCCACTGCTGGTTGGCGCCGCCGTGACAGTCCCAGAGATCGAGTGCGGTCCCACTGGTGCTGTCGCTCCCCGGGACGTCCAGACAGCGGCCGGAGGCCTTGTTGACGAGCGCGTGCGTGGAGGCGTTGTACGTCCACTGCTCGGCCGTGTCCGTGACGGCGCCTCCGGCGCCCGTACCGGCGCAGTCGCGGACCAGGACGGCCGCTCCGTTACCCGTGCCGGCCGCGGTCAGGCAGTAATCGGAGGGCAGCCGCAAGGTGCCGTCGGCCGCCTTCACCCATGCCTGGTTGTCGTTGCCGCTGCACCCGTAGAGATCGGCCACCGTCCCGTCCGAGACGCCGCCCGACGCGTCCACACACTTTCCGGCCAGACCCGTCACCGGTCCGCGCACCGAGTTGCCGATGGCGAGGTTCTGCACCGTGCCGCCGCTGACCGTGTCGGTCCGCGTCATGGGCGCGCAGGCGTTTCCGCTGTTCGAGGTGGAGGAGACGGTGGCGGTGACCGTACCGCCATTGCCCTTGGGCAACCCGAAACGGGCGTCACTGAACGGCTGGTCGTAGCAGGTGGCGCGGGGGTCGTTCCACTCGAAGTACTCCGTCCAGTCGACCATGCCGGACGGCGAGATGGCGGTGGCGGGCGTCTTGATGCTGCCCAGCTTGTACGACGTTCCCGCCGTGGTGTCCGCGACGGTGGCGCCGAACCAGCCACCGCCTTCGGCTGCCACCTTGAAGGTGTACGTGTGGCCGGCGGTCCAGTCGAGGTTCCTCCGGCAGCTCATGCCCTCACCCTCGCCGCCGAAGCTCTGGCACCAGGAGCCGGTGGAGCCGGCCGTGGCTTCCGAGACGTCCCAGACGGAGAAGAGGAGCACCCTGCTCGACCCACCGTTGGACTGCATCCCCAGGTAGGCGCCGTTGCCCTGGTTGAAGCCGAACTGATGGCTCCAGAAGACGTTGGCGGTGTATCCGGGGTCGTGCAGGACGGTCGTGGACCAGGTGACCTCGGTCAGGACCGGCGCGCCGGAGAAGGAGTAGTTGGTGTACGTGCCGGGAGTCGTGCCGATGTCCGCCGCGTGGGTGGGGCCGGCCACGCCGAGCACGGCCAGGGCGGCCGCGGCGGTAGTGGCGAGGGTGGTGCCGAACAAGTGGCGCAGAGTCATGCGTTGCACCTGCTTCTGATGGGGGGAATGGGGATCGTGCTCTCTTGCCTGCACCCCCGAGGTGAGGAGGTGCACGATGTGCGAGTGAGATCCGCCGGACAGGGCCGAAGCCCTGTCCGACACTTCCCGGTCAGAATCCGGCCAGAAGTTTCCTAGCGAACCTGACCGCGTTCGAAGTACGCGATCAGCTCGGGGTCGAGAGGCGGCACGTCGTACGGTGCACCGCCCTCACGCAGCGAGCGGGTCGCGAGCACACCGGCGGCGACGCTCATCCGGGCGGCGACCGGAGAGGTGTCGGTGACGCCGCCGTCGCGGACGAACCGGCAGAACTCCTCCATGATCCGGCTGTCCCCGCCGCCGTGCGAGCCGTTGGCCTCCGGCACCCGGTAGGTGATGTCGGCCTCGGCGCGGTATCCGCTGGGGCCGGTGTTCCAGACCTTGACCTCGTCACCCGGGCTGTCGCCGAAGTTCTCCAGCCGCCCCTCGGTGCCGATGACGGTGTAGTTGCGCCAGTAGTCCGGGGTGAAGTGGCACTGCTGGTACGCGGCCACAACACCGTTGTCGAGCTGCATGTTCATCACCGAGACGTCCTCGACGTCCACGATGTGATGCAGGTCCTTGCGGGCCGTCGGCGGCCAGTCGAACTCCCGCAGCCAGTTGTCCGGCCGCGGGGTGCCCGCCTCGCGGCGCGGCAGGTCGCCGTAGACGAGGAGGTCGCCGAGGGCGTTGACCCGGCGGGTGTAGCCGCCGGCCAGCCAGTGCAGGACGTCGATGTCGTGCGCGGCCTTCTGGAGCAGCAGTCCGGTGGTGCGGGTCCGGTCGGCGTGCCAGTCCTTGAAGTAGTAGTCACCGCCGTAGCCGACGAAGTGCCGCACCCAGACGGCCTTCGGCTCGCCGATGTCACCGCGGGCGATGATGTCGCGCATCAGTCGCACGACGCCCATGTGGCGCATGTTGTGGCCGACGTACAGCCGGGTCCCTGTCTCGTACGCGGCGCGCAGGACGTTGTCGCAGCTCTCGACGGTGATCCCGAGCGGCTTCTCGACGAAGACCGCCTTGCCGGCCCGCAGGGCATCGACGGCGATGACCTCGTGGGTGTCGTCCGGGGTGGCGATGACGACGGCGTCGAGATCGTCCCGGTCGAGGAGGAGCTTGTAGTCCTCCACCGCGACATCGGTGCCGAAGCGCTCGGCTTCGCGCTGCCGCACCTCCGGGTCGAGGTCGCAGACGGCGGTGACCGCCGAACCCTTTCCGGGGTGGTGGGCGGAGATCGCGATGGAACGGCGGAGGCCGAGCCCGATGACGCCGAGGCGCAGGTCTGACACGGGGGTCCCTTCTGTCTGTACGGGTGGTGCGGGCGGAGACTACTTTCCGGCGATCGAGGCCTCGTACTCGGCACGCATCTGGTCACCGCCGCCGGCGCGCCACTTCTTCACCTGGTCCTGGAAGGCGGAGATCGGCTTGCGGCCCGCGACGACGTCGAGGACGGTATCGCTCACCGCGGTGCCGATGGAGGCGCTCTTCTTGGTCGAGGTGTCCGAGAAGTGGCCGCTGGTGGGGTTGGCCTTGCCCAGCTTGAGGAGCTCTTCCTGCCAGCCGTGGATCTTCGAGGCCAGCTCGGACTTGCCGGGCAGGTAGATGTACTCCGGGGTGTTGGCGAGGAAGGCCAGCGGCATGGCGGTGGTCACGGCCTCGGCATTGCCCTTGGCGGTGAGCTTGATATCGCCGTTGGAGGTACGGGTGTAGTGCGTGTCCTCGATGCCGTTGTCGAGGAACAGTCGCTCCTCGGTGCCGAACGGGGCGGCCAGGTAGTCGAGCACCCGCAGCAGCATCTCGACGCGCTTGGTGTCCGCCTTCTTGGAGATGGCGGTGTAACCGACCGAGCCGTAGCCCAGGGTGTACGACGGGGTGGCACCGGCCTTGCCGGCGAACGGCACGATGACGCCGAACGGGAAGTCGTACGTCTTGACGTCGGTCAGGAAGCTCGGGAAGGACTGCACGTACGCGCCGAGCGATCCCTGCGCCACCTTCTCCATGGTGGTGCTGAGGTTCGGGTCCGGCCAGAACAGACCGGCCTTGCGGACCTTGACCGCGAAGGCCACGGCCTCCAGGTACTCCTCGGTCTCGTACAGGTGAGTCAGCTTGCCGTCCTCCAGCCGCCAGGCGGCGGGCGCACCGAACCACTGGGCGAACTGCCCGACGTGATTCACGTACGCAGGTTCCAGGACGTACTTGTTGCGCTTGGCGTCGAGCAGTTCCTTGCCCTTGGCGAGGAAGTCCTCGGCGCTGGTGAACTCGGCGCCGCCGACCGGCTTCCAGAAGTCCTGGTTGACGACGTAGACCTGGCCCATGGAGCCGTACGCGACGGCCACACCGCGGATCTTGCCGTTGATGACGGCGGTCTTCCACGCGGTGGTGGGCAGGTTCGCCAGGTTCGGATACTTCTTGACCGCATCACCGGACAGGTGCGGCGTGAGGTCGTGGAACTTGGCGTCCAGCAGCTCGGGGACGTGCTGGAGGCCCTGGTTCGGCGGGAACCACACGAGGTCGGGGATGTCTCCGCTGGCGATGATCGCGTTGAACTTGCCGGGGTAGCCGGCACCCTCCTCGACCACGATCGTCATGTCGAACTGCGAGCCGAGACGCTTGTTCAGTTCCTGCCAGTAGGCATTCTTGTTCTGGGCCGGCGCGGGCGTCGTGAAGGTCTCGGTCAGCGCCGTGATGCGGCTGCCGTCACCGGGGGCCTTGGCCACCGACTTGGTGAGCTTCTTCGGGTAGCGCAGGTACGTGGCGTCCAGTCCGGCAGCGTTGCCCGCGAGGTCAGCGGGGGCGGTCTGCGCGGCGACGTACGTCGGGAGCTTCAGCTTGGCGGACGCCTTGGCGCCCCCCTTGCTGACGGTGGCGCCGCTGCCGCACGCGGTCAGGGACGACAGGCCTGCCACGGTCAGACCGGCGATCCCCGCCGCGCCCATGAAACCGCGCCTGGACAAGTTGGTGGACATGGTGCTCCTTGAAGTATGTGAAGTGCGGGGGGAGAGGGGGCTGCGGCGGGCGGATGATCAGCCCTTGATCGCCCCGGTGAGGACGCCCTTGACGAAGAACTTCTGCAGGAAGGGGTAGACGCAGAAGATGGGCACGATCGCGATGATCAGTACGGCCATCTGCAGCGAGGTCGCGGGCGGAATCGCATGCACGCCCATGGCCTGTGCGTTGATGCTCTGACCGTTCAGGACGTACGAGCGCAGGATCACCTGGATGGGGAACTTGCCCGAGTCGTTGAGGTAGAGCACCGCGTTGAAGAAGCTGTTCCAGTAGCCGACCGCGTAGAAGAGGCCGACCACGGCGAGGACCGCCTTGGAGAGCGGGAGGACGATCCGGAAGAGGACGGTCACCTCACCCGCGCCGTCGATCCGCGCGGCGTCGTACAGCTCCTCGGGAATGCTCTGGAAGAAGGAGCGGACGACCACGATGTTGAACGCGTTGAGAAGTACGGGAAGGATCAGCGAGGCGTAGGTGTCGAGCAGTTGGAACTGCTGGACCGCCAGGTACGTCGGGATGATTCCGGGGGCGAAGAGGAAGGTGCCCAGTACCAGCAGCAGGATCGGCTTGCCGAGGACCGTGCCGGGGCGCGAGGTGCCGTACGCGATGAGCACCGTGCACGCCAGGCTGAGCGCGGTACCGATGAGCGTGATGAAGATGGAGACCACGGCGGCCTGGGTGACGACCCCGCCGGAGAGGATGACCCGGTACGCCTCCAGCGTCGGGTGCTTCGGCAGCAGGACGTAGCCGCCGTTGGCGTTGAGTTCCTCGCGGCCGGCCAGGCTGGTGCCGATGGCCAGGACGAACGGGTAGAGCACGATCACGGTCAGGACGGCAAGGGCCGCTGCCTTCGCTCCCTGCCCGTACCAGTGCGGACGCTCCATCCACGGCGGACGGCCGGACGAGACGCGGGTGGTGGCGCGCGGACCGGACCCGGCGGTGCGCAGTCGGCTCGCAAAGGTTTGCTGACTCATCGGTACACTCCCTGCTCACCGAAGCGGTGGGCCAGCTTGTTGGCGGCGAGGATCAGGGCGAATCCGATGACGCCCTTCATCAGACCGGCGGCCGTGCTCATCCCCCAGTCGCCGTCGATGACGCCGTGAAAGTAGACGTAGGTGTCCATCACTTCGGAGGCGTCCGGGCCGACAGCGTCGCGCTGCAGGATGATCTGCTCGAAGCCGACCGAGAGGATGTCGCCGAGCCGCAGGATCAGCAGCATGAGGATCACCGGCCGGATGCCCGGCAGGGTGATGTGCCAGATCCTGCGGAGCCAGCCGGCGCCGTCCATGGCGGCGGACTCGTACTGGCCCATGTCGATCGAGGCGATCGCTGCCAGGAAGATGATCGTGCCCCAGCCGCAGTCCTTCCAGATGGCCTGGGCGGTGATCAGCAGCTTGAAGGTGCCGGGGTCCGTCATCACGTTGCCGATGTTGACCCCGTGCTCCATCAGGAGCGTGGTGACCGAACCCGCGCCACCGAGTACCTGCTTGAACATCGCGACCACGACCACCCACGACAGGAAGTGCGGGAGGTAGACGATGGTCTGGATGAACCGCTTGATCTTCTCGCTGATCAGCGAGTTGAGCAGCAGCGCCAGGGCGATCGGGGCCGGGAAATAGAGCAGCAGCTGAATCGCGGTGATCTGCAGGGTGTTGGAGACCGCGGACCAGAACTCCGGCTCGGAGAGCAGCGCCGTGAAGTTGGCGAGGCCGACGAACGGGCTCTGCTTGAAGCCCAGGAACGGCTGGTAGTCCTGGAAGGCGATGACGTTGCCCGCGAGCGGCAGATAGAAGAAGAGCACGAAGTACAGGACGCCCGGCAGGCAGAACAGCAGGAGGGCTCTGTCCCGCCTCAAGCGGTGACGCAGCGGCTGCCGTATGCGGGCTTTGGCGCGCTTCTTCCCGGCGGGTGAGTCCGCGTCATCCGGGTCGCGGGGCTGCGGCACCGGCGACCGCACGGCTGAGACCGGCGCATCTGCCATCGTCACAGGCACCTCCAGGGCTGATGGAGCAGAGGGAGTCCCGCAATTGCGGAGGCGGCACGCACGACCGACGGTGCGGCCGCTGCTCCGTCGCGGCGACAGCCACATAGTTCACGACGGTGCGCCTGGATGGCAAGAGTTGTTCATTTCGCAGAGGTAACGAACATCTATAGACATTGAAAAAGTCATGTGGACATCCGTTTTGGGCCCATTAGGGCAGGAAGTCAGGCGCGAAAGAGGCGCAACGGGAGCACGAAAGCGCCTCGATGAGATGACTGAACCTCTTGCCAACGGGTTCGTTGCGGGTCCAGGATGCTCCACCATGCTCGATCTTGCATCGAAAGGCACCTCTACCGACACTCTCAAGCAGAGTCGGTATGCGCCTATGACCTCTCGCATGACTGTGCCCGGCCTCGGCCGGCTCGGCCGCATCGCCGGAAGCGCCTTCGCGGCACTGGCACTTGCGGCCGGACCAGGAATGTCCACGGCGGCCACGGCGCACGCCGATGAGGACGGCTCAGGGGACACCCCCGGCACATACACCCACTACGAATTCCCCGCCGGGACCCCGGACCTGTCATCCGTGACGTGGAGTACCACGGTCACCGCCGACCCCGGCTTCACAACTTCTGCCTGACCGCCGCACCGGAGACGTCCGGCAACGGCAGGGAGGTGCCGGTCACGATCACGACCTGTGCGGGCACCCCGGGACCGCTGACGACCTGGACGTACGGCGCACACGGCTCGATCGTCAGCGACGCAACCGGCCAGTGCCTGTACACGCCGGGCAGTCACGGGCCCCGGACACCGTGTGGAGCTGCGCGACTGCACCGGCAAGGCGGACCGGCGGTGGACCGCGCCCCGCAACTGATCCTGCACGGCGGCATCCCCGCCGGACGGACGGGTGTCACCTTCACACGGCGATGACGGTGACACCGGCCTCGGTGAAGCGGGCCTTCGCCTCGGGGGTGATGCCGGTGTCGGTGACCAGGAAATCGACCTGGCTGAGATCGCAGACCCGGGCGAAGGCCCGCTTGCCGATCTTCGAGGAGTCGGCGGCCACGACCACGCGCTGCGCCTGCTCGGCGAGCAGCCGGTTGATGCTGGCCTCGCCCTCGTGATGGACGTACGCCCCGCGCTCGGTGTCGATCGCGTTGACGCCCAGTACGGCGACGTCCAGGGTGATCTCGCCCAGCACGCCGCTGGCCAGCGGGCCGGTGAGCTCGTACGACTGGGGCCGGGCCACGCCTCCGGTCACCACGATCTTTATCTGCGGTCGGATCACCAGCTCATTGGCGATGTTGAGGGCGTTGGTCACCACCGTCAGCGTCGGCTGGCCGCCGATCCCGGGGCCGGTGTCACCGACGAGGTCGGAGCGCACGGCCAGCGAGCGGGCGACCTCGGTGATCGTGGTGCCACCGGTCAGTCCCACCACCTCGCCCACCGCGACGAGTTCGGACACGGCGCGGCCGATGGCCTGCTTCTCCGGGGCGTGGCGTCCCGTCTTGTAGCGCAGCGCCAGCTCGTACGAGACCCCGTGCGCCACGGCGCCACCGCGGGTACGGGTGAGCAGCTGCTGCTCGGCAAGCTGGTCCAGGTCACGACGGATGGTCGCGGCCGAGACATCCAGCGTCGTCGCGGCGTCCTCGACCTCCACCCTGCCGTGCTTCCCGACCAGCTCCAGCAGCGCGTTCCACCGGGCATCCCTGGACAAGAGAACTCTCCTTACGGGTCCGGGATTCGAGCACCCATCCCCTTGGGCACGGTCACCGGACACGCGCAAGCGTCGCACAAGGCTCTGATCAGTCAAGTCTGCTGCAACAAGAATGCTTGATAATGCTTGTAGTTCACCGCTAACGTGCGTGAACGAGCATCCCATCACCTGTACGGAGTGCAAAAGTGTCGTTTGTCGAGATTGAGACAGCCAGCCAACCGGAGTGCTGGCGTCGCGCCGCCGACCTGGCACCGAGCCGGTCGGCCGCCCTGCCCGCCACCGGCGAGCGCATCGCCGTCGTCGGCTGCGGCACGTCGTTCTACATGGCTCAGGCATACGCCGCGCTCCGCGAGGAATCCGGACAGGGCGAGTCCGACGCGTTCGCCGCATCGGAGTTCCCCTTCGGCCGCCGCTACGACCGGGTCGTCGCGCTCACCCGCTCGGGCACCACGACCGAGGTGCTGGACCTGCTGGGCCGGCTCCGCGGCGTCACCCGTACCGTCGCGATCACGGCCGACCCGAACACCCCGGTGATGACCTCGGCCGACGATGTCGTCGTGCTCGACTTCGCCGACGAGCAGTCCGTGGTGCAGACCCGGTTCGCCACCACCGCGCTCACGCTGCTCCGCGCCCACCTCGGCCTGCACACCGACGCCGTGGTCCGCGACGCGGAGACCGCACTCGCCGAGCCGCTGCCCGAAGGCCTGCTGGACTGCACCCAGTTCACCTTCCTCGGCCGGGGCTGGACGGCCGGCCTCGCCAACGAGGCCGCGCTCAAGATGAAGGAGGCGTCGCTGTCCTGGACGGAGTCGTACCCCGCGATGGAGTACCGCCACGGCCCGATCAGCATCACCACCACCGGCACCGCCACCTGGATGTTCGGCGCCGCACCGGAGGGGCTCGACGATCAGGTGCTGTCGACCGGGGCCCGCTGGGTGGAGAGCGGCCTGGATCCGCTGGCCGAGCTGGTCCGCGTACAGCGCCTGGCGATCGCCCGCGCCGAGGCCGTCGGCATCGACCCGGACAGTCCCCGCCACCTGACCCGCTCGGTGGTCCTCGCGGACGCCTGACCGGCGGATGGACATTGTCGAGCGCGCGCTCACCGTTGCGCACAACGGTGTCCGCGGCGGCGCGTGCGAGGGGTTCCTCGCCGCGCCGGTACGGGGCAGCGGGGCCGGCGTCCTCGTCCTTGCCGGGTCGAGTGGCCGGATCGAGGACGAGCGATGCCGGATCCTGGCCCGGGAGGGCCTGACCGCCCTGTCGGTCCGCTGGTTCGGCGGCCCGGGGCAGCCGTCGGGCATCTGCGAAGTGCCGCTGGAGACATTCGTGTCCGCGACCGAACTGCTCCGGTCGCGCGGGACCCGGCGTATCGGGGTGCTGGGCGCCTCCAAGGGTGCGGAGGCCGCCCTGCATCTCTCGGTGCTGGATCCCGGTACCGATGCTGTGGTGGCGCTCTCCCCCACCTCGCTGACGTGGGCCAATGTCGGGCCCGGCAGCGACGGCCGGACACGGCCGTACCGGTCCCCGGACACCGGCACGACCGTCGCCGAAGTCACCGAGCTGGAGCTCCGTCCGACCGCCTCGCCGGCGACCGGGGCTCCGCTCAGCTACCTCGGCACGAGCCCCGGCGGCCGGATCTCCTGGGGCCTCCCCGGCGACAGGAACGAGAACGGCAGCCGGGTGTCGGGTGTCGCTGTCCACCGTTGGAACCCGCAGACCGAGACCTTCGACCTGATCGGCGTGGACGACTCCAGCGCCGGTTACTGGTGGGACAGCAGTACGCCACCACGGTGGTGCCATGACTTCAAGGTTCTTCGGTCCGCAGTTCCCTTCATGCCCTGCCGTTTCAGAGACGGGTCAGGTTCCACGGGCGCCGTACGGCATTGTCCGGCCACGACCATACGGACGTCAGGCCTCCGTCAGGCGACAGCCCGGACTGACGTCTTCCGGGGTGGTCCCCATCGGGTCCCCCGACCCGGCGATCCATCCCAACTGGGCTGCCTGCCAGCCCAGTTGGATCCGGCTGGTGGCAGCAGCACGATCCATCAGATCCCGCACCCGGCGCTGCACGGTCCGTCTTCCCATCCGCAGCTGTCGGGCGATGCCGGTGTCGGTCAGTCCGGAGAGCAGCAGGGTCAGGAGCTCGATGTCGTCGTCCGTCAGTTCGCTGCGCGGCTGGACGGCCATGGGGTGCAGGGGCAGTGCGGATTCCCACACGAGCTCGAACAGCGCGACCAACGCCTCCAGCAGCGGACCGGGGTGGATGTGGACGACCCGCTGTGTACACGATTCGCCCGAGCGCATCGCAAGAAGGGCCGTCGAACCGTCGACGATGACCATTTTGACCGGCACATGATTCAGAACCCGGCCCTGCTCCCCCGCCTCCGCGTACTGGAGGACCTCCTCCCGCGACCCGTCCGCCTCCAGCCCCAGCCCGTCGTAGACAGTCCGGAACCTCACCCCCGCCGCCAGTTGTTCGATCTCGACCTCGTTGACGGTTTCGGATACCACGTACGGCGGGGCGTCGAACCGTACGACCTCCCTGCGGGCCCGAGCCTGGATCTGCTGGTACCGCAGCGCCACCTCATCGTCGGGGACGACCTCGGCCATGTCCCCCGAGATGTCCGGGCGGGGCGCGCTGCGGTACTCGTCCGCGAGCCGGTCCAGAGCCCCGCGGGCCTTCGTCAGCTCGGTCATCCGCGCCAGGAGCAGCACCTCCCCCGCTATGTCCGGAGGGGACGGAATCAGCTGTGCGGGCTGGTCATCGGTGGTGGTCACCAGCCCCTTGTCGGCCAGTCCGCCGACCGCCTCCTCGACATGCTCGGCACCGAGGCGGAGAAGCTGCCGGATCCGGCCCGCATCGGTACGTCCTGTGCGAACGAGCAGTTCGTACACCTGAGACTCGGTGGTGCTCAGACCGAGCGTCTCCAGCATCTGCGTATCTCCCTCACAGGCTCCGAGAAGCCCCGTTCACCTGCTGAAGCGGCATCACGGCGAGTTCGAAGCGTTCATGTATGTGATGACGATACGGCCAGTTGTACAGACAGAGCGCCCGGCGCAGGGAATTTCTCACCCCTGCGCCGGGCGCCCGGCAGTGTCCGACGGACTTCTGGTTCAGGACCTCACTTGAGGGCGTAGGCCCGGGTGATGGTCTGGACCGTCCGGCTGCCCGCGGAGTCCCAGACCTCGGTCTTGAGGGTCACGAAGCCGTTGGTGTCGGCCAGCTTGGGGTGCCACAGCAGTGCCTGGAAGGAGTTGTCGTCCTTGCGCAGCATCGCGGCGGACTTCCAGGTGGCGCCGTCGTCGTAGGAGACGGAGACCTTGGCGCCGGCGACCGCCGTGGACCCGGCCCAGCCCTTGGGGCGTGCCGCGTTCACGGTGAAGGTGTACGGCAGTCCGGCCTGTGCCTGGTTGAGCACGTTCAGCGGCAGGTCGTAGTCGAGCAGGAGCACGGGCATGGACTCACAGACCTTGGGCGTGGGAATGAACGCCGTGTCGCAGTCCTTGATGGCCATGGTGGTCGGTGCCGCCTGGCTGAAGTTCCACTCCGTGCGCATCTGGCGGCCCAGGGTGACGCCCGGGACGTCCTTGGTCAGCTTCTGGTCGAGGACGTACCGGTAGTCAGCCCTCTCCTGCGCCAGCTGGCCGAAGCCGGTGATCGGCTGCCCGTTGAGGTAGAAACTCCAGGTGCCGGTCAGGCCCGACAGGGTGTGGGTGGGATCGTTGTCGGCACCGTTGTTGCCCGGAAGGTTCTGCCAGACGTCGGCGCGGCAGAACACACACGGCCCGAACTCGTACTGGGACAGGCGCATCGGCGCGTCGAACCAGCTCCGGGTGTAGGACTTGCCCGGGGTGAGGTAGGTGGCGCGCTGGCCGTTCATCCTCCAGGTCGAGGAGTTGAAGTTGGCCGACACGCTCGGCTGGTACGTCACCCCGGTGCCCGCGAGGAAGTAGTCGTCGCGGGTGGTGCCCTGGTAGAGGGGCTGGCCGACGGAGCCGGTGCTCACCTGCAGGGGACCCCAGACGTTCATGTTCTCGGCGCCCAGGCGCCGGGCTCCGTCCGAGTGGAACGTATTGGTGACCTTGGCGAAGTCCTTGACGTCGACGGTCTTGGCCAGGTCGGCGGGGATCCGGTCGTCGGTGAAGTGCGGGTAGTAGGAGTAGCCCGACTCCAGGACGCCCTTCAGGGCGATCCGGACCTTGCCCTTGGCCAGCAAGCCCTTGAGGGTTGCTGCGTTGTCGTACGTGGCGTGGGCGACCGGGATGGTCTGTCCGGCGGGGACGCCGCTTCCGCTCGGGCCGGGGTCGGCAGGGGCCACGATCATCGCGACGGCTCCGGCAGCCGCGGCCCTGGCGGCCTGGTCTCCGGCCTTGGTGACATCGGCCACGGAGACCAGAACGGTCCTGCCCTTGACGTCGGCACCGGCGAAGTCCTGCTCCGTACCGGCGCTCAGGTCGACCAGCTCGGTGTGCTTGGTGCCCTCGAAACGCTTCGCGTTCACCGAGGACTTCAGCGGGATGGTCATGTGCCCGGGGCCCGTCACCTCGAGTTGGACCAGCGGTTCGCGCCGGGCCAGGGCGGTCTCCAGGCGCAGCGCGCCGGTGGTGGCGCCGGCACTGGGGATGGCACCTTGCCTGGTGTCGGCGAGATTGAGCAGGTTTCCGATGCCGGAGAAGTTGGCGTGGCCGTTTGCGGTGCCGTCGTCACGGACGATGAACGTGGTCACCTGGCCGTTCTCCAGGGGCCGGTTCTCACCCTTGATCTTCACGCTGAGGTCGGTGGCGGTGGTGCCGTCGACGGTGAAGGTCTGGTCCCGGTCACTCACCTCGACGTTGGGCACGTCGAACAGATCGGCCGCGTAGGAGACCGCACCCCCGGCGGGGTCCGCCGAGTAGAGCGAGCCCTCGATGGAGTACTTGCCGAGCGGTACCGACAGGGTGGCAGTGCCGTTGTCGTACAGGGTCTGGCTCTGCCAGAAGTTGTTGTCCATCCCGTGCAGGGTGAACTTCAACGCCTTGGGGGTGTTGCCGAAGCGGTCGGTGACCTTCAGCGTCACATCGTGCTGCTCGACGGAGGTGACGAAGCCGAGCGCGGCGTGCACCGACTCGCCGCTGTCGGAGGTGGCGGTGACCGATCCGCCGTACTGGCCGGTCTTCAGGCCGTTGTTGTCGAGCGTGACGGTGACCTCGGCGGTGCCGCCGGCCGGGACGGTGACCCGGCCGTCGGACAGGCCCGCTCCCGACAGCGACAGCGTGCCGGCCGGGACCGCGGTTCCGCTCGCGTCCTTGGCGTCTGCCGTCACGGTCACCACGGTGTCGGTCGCGGCGTCGTTGTGCAGCGTCAGGGTGCGGCTGCGCGTCGGGTAGGTGCCCTTCTGCCACGGTATGACGCGGAAGTCGGCGGTGCCGGACAGCTCCAGCGACGGGTCGAGGGCGGCAGGGATGTCGACCCGGCCGTAGCCCTGCTGGTAGACGGTCTGGTCGGCAGCGGACTTGGCGTGCGCGGTCAGCGCGTCCTTGATGCGCTGACCGGTCCAGTCGGGGTGGCGCTGCTTGAGGATCGCGGCGGAGCCGGCCACGTGCGGGGTGGCCATCGAGGTGCCGCTGGCCGAGGTGTAGTTGGCGTCGACCGGGGTGCCCACGGTGGTGCCGGCCGCGCGGGCGGCGACGATGTCCACACCGGGGGCGGTGATCTCCGGCTTGATCGCCATGTCGCCGAGGCGCGGGCCACGGCTGGAGAAGTCGGCGAGCGCGTCGGACTTGTCGACGGCGCCGACGGTGAGGGCGGCGTCGGCGGCGCCGGGGGTGCCAAGGGTGCTCTCACCGGGTCCTGCGTTGCCGGCAGCGATGACGAACAGGGTGTTCGAGGAGGCGCTGAGCGAGTTGACCGCGTTCGTCAGCGCGTCTTCACCTGGTCTGTCGGTGCCGCCGAGGCTCATGCTGACGACGTCGGCGCCCTGGTCGACCGCCCACTCCATGCCGGCCAGGATGCTGGAGTCCGTGCCCTGGCCCGAGTTGGAAAGGACCTTGCCGATCAGCAGATCGGCACCAGGGGCCACGCCCTTGTACTTGCCGTCGGAGTTGGCGCCACTGCCGGCGATGGTGGATGCGACGTGGGTGCCATGACCGTGACCGTCCTGGACCGTCTGGCCGTTGACGAAACTCTGGCTCTGGACGATCTCGGACTTGATGTCGGCGTTGTTCAGGTCGGCACCGGTGTCCAGCACGGCGACCTTCACGCCCTTGCCGTCGTACCCCTTGGCCCATGCCTCCGGGGCACCGATCTGCGGCACGCTCTTGTCCAGTGCGACCTTCGCCTTGCCGTCGTACCACAGCTTAGAGACGCCGGCAGTGCCGGGGACCGTATCGGCCTGGGCGCTTCTGCCGCGTGCCTGGGCGGGCTTGACGGCCTGCCAGAAGCCCTTCGCGCTGTGCTTGTCGACATGCACCGCGGACAGCCCCAGCCGGGGCATGACCCGCTCGCTGTCGCTGCCCGGCAGGTCCTCGGTCTTCTGCTTCAGGGCAGCGGCGGTCGGCTTCCCCTGGAAGTCGACGATGGCGGGGACCTCGTCGGTCTTCGCGTCGCCGTAGCCGTCCCTGATCATCCGGCTGACGTTGAACAGCTCGCCGTCCACCGTGCTGGAGGCGAGGGCGGCCATGGCGTCCTCGGGGTAGACGTACAGGTCGCCGTTCTGTCCGCTGGAGGTCTGGAACGACTTGGACGTTCCAGCGCCGGAGAGGATGTTCACCGACTGCTTGCCGTCCGGCCCGGTGGTCAGCGCGACCTTGTCCCCGGTGACCAGGGTCACCATCGAGGTGGTCGACCCCTTCTGTTGCGTGGACGGTGCGCCCGAGGCGCTCGGGCCGGTCGACGGCGGCACGGCTGCTATCGCCCCGGGCAGGCTTGTCAGTGACAGGACGATCGTCGCTGCCACCGCGCCGACGGCAGCGGTACGCCGCCGTCTTTCGCGGGTTGTACGCATCAGGACTCCTTACGCAGGCTCAACAGGCATGCGCGTCAAAAGAACTGATGCTCGATCGCATCACAGCCAACCAACCGAACGTCCGGACGTTGCCGCGCACGCCGGAAGCTAATTGCGTGTAGACCGCAAGATCCAGATGCAAAGTGGCGACTCTGTGCCAGATGGCGCCTTGTCGCCACACGGGGCTGCCCAGATGTCCGCTCTGCAACCGCCAAGGGGCCCGCCGGCCTTCACGGCCGCGGGCCCCTGGACACTCACCGCCGAAGCGGGTCGGCCTGCCTTGCACTACTCCTCGAAGTAGGCGTCCAGAACCGCGTCGAGCTCTTGCGCCCACCCCTTGAGGCTGCTCCTGGCCGCCGCCTCGACTTCGGCGTTGAACCAGCGGTTGGTCGACATATGGACGGTGACAGTGAACCGGCGCCCGAACCGGGGCGACTTCACCTCGACCGCACCGATTTCGTCCCAGCGGAAATCGGCCTCCTGATCGTCCAAGGTGAACCGGATGCCTTCGCGGTCCGCGGTGATCGAACCCCGACGGTCGCTGACCTCGAATACGGGTCCGTCCGCTGCCTTATCGCCCTCCTCTCCCCCTTTCTCGCCGTCCGCCGCGTCCGCCGCTTCAGGCGCGTCCTGCGCACCGGAAGCGGCAGCCTCTGCGGCGGCCAGGTCTTCGGGGGCGGCACCTTCGGGCGCCGGCTCCTCGGTCTTCCCCTGGTCCGCGTCGGGCGTCCCCACCGGGCGGGGGGCCGTGAGGCCAGGGATGTACGCCGGGTCTGTCCCTGCGGCGTACGCGGGCTGAGTGTTCGGATCTATGCGCTGCTCCACGGCGGGCAGTATGGCCGACGAACCTGTACGAGACCAGCAAGCGCCGGACGGAGCCGTCGGTGCCGCGCACGCCGCCACGCTCCGGGCGAGCGCGGGCCTCGCCGCACGGGAGACAGCGGATCGGTCGGCGTCCACGGTCCGCGCACCGACAAGTCGGTCAACACCGTTGGTGACACTGGGATCTGACTGCAATTCACCCGCTCGCCAAGAGTGGGTCGGGCACGGCATTCGTGCCCGACCCACACATTTCACCGACCGATCATTCGGTGGAATGGACGGCAGCGGCCGTGTCGGGCCGGGACTCCTTCGCCTGGAGCGCGGCGCCCGGGGCCGATTCGTCTGTTGCGATCAGCGACTTCTGCCAGGGCGGTCTCCACCGCGCACCACACGTCGACCACATTCGTCCGCCCCGTGCATGCGACATCGGCGGTTGCCTCATTGAGCCGGAATCGCAAGATCGAACCAGGTCGTCTTTCCGCGCCCCGCCGGCGAGCTGCCCCAATCGCCGGCCAGCGCGTCGACGATCAGCAGGCCGCGCCCGGACTCCGCTTCCTGGTTGTTCTCCTCGTCCGCGACGATCGCGGTGGGCACGGGTGGATGCGGGTCACTGTCACGGACCTCGACCCGGATCCGGTCCGGGTACTCCCGCAACCGCAGCTCCACTTCGCTGTCGGCATGGATCAGGGCGTTGGTGACGACCTCGGACGTCAGCAGTTCCAAGGTGTCCAGCATCGGCAGCATGTCCCATTGGTGCAGCAGGTCCCGCAGGAATTCCCGGACCTGTGCGACCCCCTGCAGGTGGTGACGCTGCACCGACATCCGTGCCACCCGCCGGTGCTCCCGGGACTGCGCTCCCTCGTACCGCACCAGCAGCAGTGCCGCGTCGTCGGCGAGAACCCGCCACCCGCGGCGGTCCTGGACGAGACGGTCGGCCAGCACCTCCAGGTTGTCGCCGCAGTGGTCGGCCAGCACACGGCCGAGCCTCTCCATCGCCGCATCCGATCCGAGCAGCCGTCCGTCCAGCAGACCGTCGGTGAAGAGTGCCATCACCGACCCCGCCACCACCTGTACCTCGCTCTGCTCGTACCGGGCCTGTGCATCGACGCCCAACGGCAGCCCCACGGGCAGCGATTCGGTGACACCGTTTCCGTCCGCGTCGACGATGAGCGGGCTCGGGTGGCCCGCGGTCGCCGTGGTAGCGGTCCCGCTCGCCAGGTCGAGCCACACACAGCAGCACGTGGCATACAGATCCGTGCCCAGCCCGGCGAGCAGTCGATTGCTCCGTTCCAGCACGATGGCCGGGTCGTGTCCCTCGGCGGCGTACGCCCTGACGCCGCTGCGCAGTTGGCCCATCACCGCCACCGCCTCCAGGCTGTGGCCCTCCACATCACCGATGACCAGGCCGATCCCGCCACCGGGCAGCGAAACGATGTCGTACCAGTCGCCGCCCACGTCCGCCCGGTCGGTCGCCGGGAGGTAGCGGGCCGTGGCGACCGCCTCGGTCATGTGCGGGAGACTGCGCGGCAGCAGGCTGCGCTGCAGGGTCTGGGTGAGCGCGTGCTCGATCTCGTAGGAGCGGGCCCGTTCCAGGGACTGACCCACCTGCTCCAGCATGATCGTCAGTACGGCGAGCTGCTCGGGGGCGAACGGAAGTGCGGGCTCCGGGAACTCCAGGACGCAGCAGCCCGTGGCCCGACCCTTGGACACAAGCGGGAGGTAGGTGCGGGCCTGGACCTCCGGATCGGGGTCGACATCGGGATAGGCCTGCCGCAGCGCCTCGGCCGACGAGAAGGACAGGATCTCGATCGCACGGAGCGTGTCCGTCTCCGGCGTGTGGCGGGACAGCAGGGTGCCGTCGACCCGCTGGACCGACTCGCGCGAGAACCCTGTCGCGCCGACCACATGGAGCCGGCCCTGCTCGGCGAGGCACAGCATCACCGCCCGACCGCCGAAGGGCCGGACCACCTGGGTGTCCGCGGCGGCGAGGACGTCCCGGATGTGCACCGCGGCCGTGAGTTCGGCGGCGAGCCTCTGCAACTGGTAGAGAAACGTGCTGCCGGTCGGCATGGGAACGGCCGACGCCTCCGGTCCGCGGGGGCCGGCTTCCGCAGCCGATCCCCTGACCGGGGCGCCCCGGTCACGCGACACCCCGGCGATGAACAGCGGCACGTACGGCGCCTTCATCCACGCGCCCTGCTCCGCGAGGTCCGCCAGTTCGACGGCCAGGTCGTCCGCGACGGCCTGAAGGAAATCCAGCGAATCGGTGGCCACCGGGCGCGGCGGCACCCAGCGCACACTCAGCGCACCGAACCGGTTCCGGAGGGTCCGCACCGGCGCCGAGGCGACCATCATCGGGTACGGATTGTGGATGAAGAGGGCTGGAGACCGACGGGTCAGCTCCTGGAGATCGGTGTTCTCGAACAGCACCAGCTTCCCGGCCTGGTGCGCCCTCGCCGTGGAGAAGTTGCGGTCGTCCGCCGCCATGCCCGACGGAACAGTGAAGCTCAGGGTGGTGTCGACCATCATCGCTGCTGCGAGCGCCCGGTCGTCCTCGGTCAGCAGATAGGCCGTGCACGTGCTGCAGTCGAGGCCGCGGTTCAGACGCCGCAGCGCAGCGGCGATGACGCGGTCCCGGCACATCAACGGCGGCCCGGTCGGCCCCTTGGGGTCTGCCGCGGAGGATGGGGAGTCCATGAGATCCACCCCGGGGCATCGACGACAGGTGGGGGGTGCGGCTACCCCGCTGCTCGGCAACATGCGCCGCAGCCATTCCAGTATGGGCGCAAAACTCCAGGTATGCGCCCGCGCGGCGCCATCCGGGTACCCGCACGGCATCCACGACCGGATGCACCCCGGACAGCGGCGCCACGCGCCCGCCGGAATACCGCTGTCCGCGTACGGTCGCGGACCGGCCGGCCCACAGCTCCGCCCGTCGGCCGATGGGCGGAGCAGCGTCCCGGAGGTGTGCGGCTTCTCGTCAGGCCGACCGGGGTGCGGGCTTGAGGACGGCGAAGGGGGCACCGAACGGGTCGGCGAGCCAGGCGATCCGGCCGACGTCCGGCACGTCCTCCGCGGGCATCAGCACCGATCCGCCGTTCTCCTGCACCCTGGAGACGATGTCGTCGGCGTCCGCAGCAGCGAAGTACGGCATCCAGCGCGGCTGCATTCCGTCCCGGGCCTGGGCGAGGCCGCCGAAGCTCGCGTCCAGCTGGTCGCCGTCCGCGGTGGAGAGCACGGTGTACGTCATTCCGGGGACTTCCATCTCCTGGCTCCGCCAGCCGAACAGCGACCGGTAGAAGGGCAGTGCCGCGGAAGTGTCACCGACGTGCAACTCGACCCAGCACAGCGTGTCGGGCTCCGAGGTCTTCTCCAGGCCCTTGACACCAGCGGGCTGCCAGACCGAGAAATCGGCACCGCCCGGGTCGGTGAAACAGGACATCCGTCCGGCGTCCATGACATCGAACGGATCGACCCGCACGGTCCCGCCGCCCTGCTCCACGGCCTTGGCCGTCGCGTCGGCGTCGGGGGTCTGGAAGTACACCGTCCAGGCCGGACTCGCGCCCTCCTCCGTGAGCGGGCCGACAGCAGCTACGGTCCTGCCGTCCTTCTGGAAGAAGCCGTAGCCACCGGCCTCGGGTCCTGCCGAGTCGAAACTCCAGCCGAACACCGCGCCGTAGAAGTCCGCGGCGGCCGCGGTGTCGGTGCTGCCGAGGTCCAGCCAGCTGGGTGCACCGGTCACGAAATGAGTGCCGAGCATGGGGGGTGTCCTCCTTCGACGGATCGACGCGTGACCGGTCCCGTGGGACCGCGCTCACGCTGCCGTATCGACCGGACCGAGTCCCGCACGGGTCGCCCCGGAGATGGTCATGGCCATCTGACACCCAAAGCCCGGAGGACGAGGGAATGACGCTCCGCAATCCTCCGGATGCTGAGGTTCCTCCGAACGACCCCGATCCGTGGTGAACGGAGCGCGCGGATCACAACGACCCCAAAGTGATCTTCTTCGGAAAACCGGACACACCCTACGTACAACCCTTGTGCCCCATGCGCTGTCATACACGGCACCGGACAGGAACGGGCCCTCTCCGGACACCCCCCGCGCCCCCGAGCAAGCCCGGCCCTTCGTGAACCAAGGAGCCGCTCATGCGCAAGAACCGCTCGGCCGCCGTCGCGGCGGCATCGTTTCTCCTCGTCACGGGCGCGGCCATCGCCTCGGCCCCGTCCGCGTACGCCGGTACCCCCGGCGGCACGCACGCCGACGACCGCAACACCGACTTCAACGGCGACGGCTACGACGACGTGCTCGTGGGCTCTCCCGGTGCGGCGGTCGGCGGGCACAAGGGCGCGGGCATGGTCACCGTGCAGTACGGCGGGCCCAAGGGCATGGGCACCACCAATGCCAGGGCCTTCAGCCAGAACTCCTCCGGGGTGGCCGGAGCCGCCGAGGCCGCCGACAACTTCGGCAAGGCCGTGGCCACCGGCGACCTCGACGGCGACGGCTACGACGACGCGGTCGTCGGTATCCCCGGCGAGGACATCGGCGCCGTCTCCAACGCGGGCGGCGTGGTCGTCCTGTGGGGCACACCCAAGGGCCTCACCGGGTCGGTCAGCAACTGGCTGCAGGCCGACGATCTCACCACGGGCGGCAAATTCGGCGCCTCGCTCGCCGCGGCCCGCTTCTCGGACACCACACCCGGCGACCTGCTGGCGGTCATGGACTCGGTCGGCCTGACCACCTACCAGTTCGAGCCGGCCACCGAACCCAGCGCGAAGAGCGCCGGCCCGCAGTCGCGGCAGTCGCAGCAGAAGGCGCGTACGACGCTCACCTCGCCGCCGAAGAAGGCGCTCGCCAGGTCCGGTGCCGACGAACCGCAGGGTATCCAGCCCAAGTCGATGACCACCGGCGACTACGACAACAACGGCTACGCCGATCTGATCGTCTCCGGCACCAGCGTCGGCGACGAACCGGGCCACGGCTGGTCGTACATCCTCCCTGGCACCGCCTCCAACGACGAGCCGCTGCCGGTCACCGCGGTACGCGGCGGCCCCGTCGTCGCCTCCGGCGACATCAACGGCGACGGCTACGACGACCTGGTCACCGGTGAGCCGCACAGCCCGGACGACGGCGGCGAGAGCATGACCGGCGGCATGGTCGGCGTCTACTACGGCAGCGCGGCCGGACTCGCAGGCCAGGAGGGCCCCGGCACCCCGCCGGTCTGGTGGACCCAGGACTCGCCGGGTGTGCCGGGTACGAACGAGCGGGGCGACGGCTTCGGCACCGACCTCTCCCTCGGCGACACGAACAAGGACGGATTCGCGGACCTGGCGATCGGCGTCTCCGGCGAGGACATCGGCACCGTCGCGGACGCGGGTGCCTTCATCGTCCTGCGCGGTTCGGCCCGGGGCCTCACGGCCACCGGCGTGCTGTCGGCGAACCAGGGAACCGCCAAGGTCCCGGGCACCGTCGAGAAGGGCGACAAGTTCGGCGGCCAGGTCTCCTTCACCGACCCCAACGACGACGGCCGGTTCGGCCTGCTCGTCTCGGCGCCGAGCGAGAACACGAACGACGGCTACGTCTGGGTCTTCTCCGCGGGCACCGGCGGGATCACCACCTCCGGTTCCTGGAGCTACGGCGCGGGCGACTTCGGCGGCCCGACGGCGGACGCGTTGTACGGGGCGGCGATCGACGACTGACACGCGTACCGGACACCCGTCCGTCATGCGTCACCGGTGCCCTGGACAGCGGTCTCCGGGGCACCGGGTCTTCCCTCACCTGGCCCACCGCGGAAACGTCTCACCACACATGAATGCTTGACCATCCATTCATGTGATCATCTCCGTACCATGGTGACCATGGGCGACAGGGCGAATACCCCCGACAGCAGTGCCACAGCGCCGTACACCCGCCTGAACGCGCAGAACGCACCGCAGGTCGCCGCCATGCTCCAGGCGCTGTCCACGCCCTCCCGGCTGCTGATCCTGGCCCGGCTGCGCGAAGGCCCGTGCGCGGCGACCGAGCTGGCGACCGCTGTCGGCATGGAGCAGTCCGCCTGCTCGCACCAGCTTCGCCTGCTGCGCAATCTCGGCCTGGTCACCGGAACCCGCCGGGGCCGCTCCGTGGTCTACACACTCCACGACGACCACGTCGTCGCACTTCTCGACCAGGCCCTGTACCACGTGGAGCACCTCCGTCTCGGCCTCACCGACGCCCCAACCGGACTCCCAGTCACCAACTTTGACGAGACGTCAGAAATAAGCCGCTTGGGGAGCCCTTGACGTAAGGTTGACCGCTCGCGTGGAGATCCGAGGGACCCTCGGCCGCTACGGTCCCTCCCATGTCTCTGAGACCTCCTCCCCTCCCGGTCCTCCCGTACCGCAAGCCGACGCGCGACCGGGACTACTGGGTACTGGACGACGTGTTGCCGGATGTGGACGCCACCCGGGAGCGCTGCCTGGCCAGGGAGGACTGGACGGAGGGCTACCCGCACAAGCCCGAGAGCTGGCCGGGTCTGCGCGCCATGCCGGGGCTCGAGCCGGGTGAACTGGCGCAGGTGGAACGGCTGGTGAGAAAGGCGACCGGCGCCCGGGAACTCTGGGCCGAACGCCCTTCGGGCGGCGGCACGTTCAACCACAACTGTGTCCAGGTCGTCGGCAAGGGCGAATGTGAGCCGCGCCCCCACACCGACTCGCGGACACTCTGCCGCTACGCCGCGGTGCTCTATCTCAACCCCGGCGTACCCAAGGACTGCGGAACCAGCTTCTACCGCCAGAGCCTGCCCGGTGGAGTCCTGGGCGGCAACCAGGTGACCGCGCCGCACAACAACCTCGTCGACGCGCTGGGCACCCGCTTCGTGTCGCCGGACTCCTTCGTCGAGGACGTACGGGTCCCGCACCGCGCCAACCGGCTGCTGCTCTATTCCGCCAATATGATCCACAGCGCCACCGGTTACTGGGGTCACACGCTGGAGGAGAAGCGGATGACGGCCGTCTTCTTCTGGAAGGCCTGACCCCACGGCCCACGGTGGGACGAGCGCCGGAACGAGCGAAGGATGAACATGAGCGACGGCACCGAGTTCAAGGACATCTCACCGACCACCCTCGCCGACGTCCTGGGACGCGAGCAGGTCATGAACATCGGCATTCGCCCCCTGTGGCCCTCGATCCCGCGCATTGCCGGCCCGGCGTTCACCGTGCGGTGCCCTCCGGGGGACAACCTCATGCTGCACGCGGCCATCCATCGCGCGGAGCCCGGCTCGGTCGTCGTCGTCGAAGCGGGTGACGTGGACTACGCACTCGCCGGAGGAAATGTCTGCGCCGTCGCCCAGCGCCGAGGGGTCGCCGGGTTCGTGCTCGACGGAGTGATCCGTGACCTCGCCGAGGTGCGCGAGATGGGCTTTCCCGTCTTTGCCAGGGGGGTCATCCCCATCCCGGGAACGAAGTCGGCCGTAGTGCCCCTGGGTGGCCAGGTGCGGTGCGGCGGCGTGAACGTGCATGCCGGGGACATCGTGGTGGCCGACGAAGAGGGCATCGTGGTCACTCCCCGCGCCCGCCGGGAGCAGGTACTCCTCGATGCCCGGGCGAAGTTGGCCAAGGAGGCCGGCGAATCCCTCGATGCATGGGAGGAAGCGCATCGCGCCCGCATCGACAAGATCCTGAGCGAGAACGGCGCCGCGTAGCAGCCCACCGGCTCCGGAAAGGCCTTCGGCCGGACCCGGCTCTGCCCCCTGCCGCTGCTCCGGAACTCACGAGCACGCAGTACCGGCCATTTCGCCGACCGGTTGTCAACGCGCGTGGATCGGCCCGGAGTTGCTGTGGCAGACTGCGCCGACGGAGCGGTTCGACCCATCGGTGACGGAGCACGGCATGACGACAGGGATGTCCCACACCCCGATCGACACCAGCAGGCCCCACTCCGCGCGGGTGTACGACTGGCTCCTCGGCGGGAAGGACAACTACCCCGTCGATCAGGCGGTGGCGGAGCAGCTGCCGGCCGAGGCGAAGACCGGGGCGCATCAGAACCGCGCGTTCATGAGCCGGGCGACGGCCTGGCTGG
Organism: Streptomyces sp. NBC_00353; assembly: GCF_036108815.1. NCBI lineage: Bacteria > Bacillati > Actinomycetota > Actinomycetes > Kitasatosporales > Streptomycetaceae > Streptomyces > Streptomyces sp. NBC_00353. Next base: position 3,288,430 of record NZ_CP107985.1, read on the forward strand.
CCGGCGAGGGCATCGAGCAGTTCCTGGACATCGGTACGGGCATCCCGACCGCCCCGAACCTGCATCAGACAGCCCAGGAGATCAACCCGGCCGCCCGGGTCGTCTACTGCGACAACGACCCCATCGTCCTGCGTCACGCGGAGGCGCTGCTGATCAGCAGGCCGGAGGGGGCGACCGACTACGTACCGGCGGACGTGCGCGAGCCCGAGGGAATCGTGGAGGCCGCGCGCCGGATTCTGGACTTCGACCGGCCGGTCGCCGTTTCGCTCCTCGGCCTGCTGCACTTCCTGCCGGACGAGGACGATCCGTACGCCATCGTCCGGACCCTGGTGAGCACACTGGCTCCGGGCAGCTACGTGGTGCTGTCCCAGGGAGCATCCGATGTGAATCCCGAGCGGGGAGAACAGGGCGCCGCCGAGTACCGCAAGGGCGGCATCCGGCTCGCGCTGCGCACCCGCGACGAGTTCGCCCGCTTCCTGGACGGCCTGGACATCGTCGAACCGGGTCTGGTGACGGCACCCGAATGGTTCCGGGGCACCCCCGCACCCCAGCCCGAGGCCAGCGGCCTCTACGTCGCTGTCGCCCGGGTCCCGTAGGCCCTCGGGCGACCACGCCCGGCCACGATGGGCCCTGGTGCGCAGCGGTGACGCGGCCGTCCTCGACCCGGGCCCGGGCTGCCTCCGCCCTCACGGGACGGAACCAGCCCGGGATACCCACCTTCGGGCGCCGCTCCGGCAAGAGACCGGTCAGCCCGCCGGCTGCTGCATCCAGGCGTCCGGGCCGGGGTCTGCGCCTTCGGCGCGGACCGCGAGGCGGTCGACGTAGTGCTGCCAGCCCTCCGCGTGCGCCTCACACGCCTCCGGGGAGGGCAGGCCGCGGTGGACAAGGCGGAGCAGGGTTCCTTCGGCGGTGGGTTCGAGAGTGATCTCCACGGTGGTGGAGCCGGCCGCGACGGGCATGCCGCCCTCCTCCCAGCCCCAGGTGAAGACGAGTCGCTTGGGCGGATCAAGGGTCAGGAAGCGGCCGGAGGCGACGTTCTCACCGGTGACCCGGGTGCGGTACGAGCCGCCGGGCTCGAAGGAGAACGTACCGTCGGCGCCCATCCAGGACAGCCACTTCTCGCGGTCGGTGAAGAAGCCGAAGACGGTTTCGGGACGGGCCGCGATGCGGCGCTCCAGCGTGACGGTGTCCGTGGGGGGCGTCATGGGGTGTTCTCACTCCGTTCGGCCTCTTCGGCGAGCTGGGCAAGGGTGTCGAGCTTGGTGCTCCACATGCTCTGAAGGTAGGCGGCGAGCGGGCCCAGCGCCTCCCGGTCCGCATGGTAGAACCGCTTCGTCCCGTCCTTCCGCAGCGTAACCAGACCGGTGTCGCGCAGCACCTTCAGATGCTGGGAGACGGCCCCGAAGGTGACCTCGAAGCGGGCCGCGATCTCGCCCGCGGACAGCTCGTCCTCCCAGATCAGCCGCAGAATTTCGCGCCGCCTGGGCTCGGCTATCACCTGTACCGCGTCCATGCTCCGAATTTTAGTCCACGCTGCAGTTTGCCAAGCCTCACGATCATATTTTAGTCTGGACTTAATTAGTCCCCACACACCGCACCATCAGGAGCAGGTCATGACCGAGATCGCCTACGAGACCGACATCGCCACCGACCGCGCCCGCGTCCTGGAGGCGCTCAACACGCACGACGGCCTCACCGGCTGGTGGACGAACGACGTCAACCGCAAGGACGAGGTCCTGTTCTTCAATTTCCCCGGCGTCCCCGAGCCGTTCCAGCTCCGCCGCGACCAGGCTGACGAGGACCGCGTGGTCTGGGTGAACGTCGGCGCGTTCCCGCCGCACTGGGCCGGCACCACGATCTCCTGGGACCTGAAGGAGACCCCCGGAGGGACCCGGGTGGCCTTCGCCCACTCCGGCTTCCCCGAAGGCGAGGCCGAGATCCCGATGACCAGCGAGACCTGGGGCCTGCTGATGACCCGCCTGAAGGACTACGCCGAGACCGGCGAGCCGAACCCCTTCTTCACCGTCTGAGAGCGTCCCATGAAGGTCGACGTACTGACCGAGGCCGTAATAGCCGCCCCCTGCGACGGGGTCGCCGCCTACGCGGCCGACCCCGCGCATGCCCCGGAGTGGTACGCCAACATCACCTCCGTCGCATGGCGGACGCCGCCGCCGGTGCGGGTCGGCTCCCGGGTCGCGTTCGTTGCCCGCTTCCTCGGCCGGCGGCTGGCCTACACATACGAGATCACCGCGTACGAGCCCGGTCGGCGCATGGTGATGCGGACGGAGGAAGGCCCTTTCCCGATGGAGACCACCTATACCTGGGAGCCGTACGGGCAAGCCGCGGACCACACCCGCATGACCCTCCGCAACCGGGGCGAGCCCAGCGGATTCGCCTCGCTCGGGGCCACCGTGATGGCGGCGGCCATGCGCCGAGCGCAGAACAAGGACCTGGCGGCGCTCAAGGCCCTGCTGGAGCGGTGAGTACGGGCGTCACTTGGGCGGGAGGGTACCGGCGAGGGCCAGCGCCGTCCTGACCCAGCGCTCCAGAACCGAGTCCTCCGTCAGGGCGGGGCCGCTCACGGTGACCCAGCCGCGCATCGGACGGCCGGTGAAGTCATGGGCCGGGCCTCCGGGCGGGCAAGAGCCTGCTCGGTCCGGTCCGGGCCCACCCGCGCAATGAGCTCGTCGCCGACCACGCCCACCGTCATGTTGCCGCGCAGCTTGGCGTCGCGGACCGCGATGCCGGTGTCGGCGAGGACGATCGAGACGAGCGCGAAGAGACGGACGTTGGCGTAGACCCCGAGACCGCGGGCGTTGGCGACCTCGCGGGTGGTCTGGAGCATCTGGCCAGGCGGCTTGTAGGTGCCGTTGTTGTCGCCGGCCCAGAACCAGGCCGCGGCCAGCTGGGCCGGGGTGCGGTTGATCACCGGGGTGGCGGCCGTCGGCTTGTCGGCACCGGCCGTGCGCACGGCGTCGACCTGGCGCTTGTACTCGTCGCTCGCGATGAGGTGCGAGGCGTTCGCCTCATGGGTGGCCGGAGGTCACGTCCATGGGAAACCCGCAGGTCAGGAGCCCTTTGTGGCAGGCTCAAGAATCGCCACGCACTCCACATGGTGCGTCATCGGGAACAGGTCGAACGCCCGCAAGGTCCGCACCTTGTAGCCGCCCTCCCGGAAGTACGCCAGGTCGCGCGCGAGTGCCGCCGGGTCGCAGGCGACGTAGGCGATGCGGCGTGCGCCGAGGCCGGCGAGGTGCTTCACCGTCTGCTTGCCCGCGCCCGCGCGCGGCGGGTCCAGGACGATCAGGTCGCACTCGGTGATGCCGGTGCGGGGCAGGATCTGGTCGACCTTGCCGTGCTCGATGCGGACCCGGTCGAGGTCCTGGAGGTTATGGCGGGCGTCCTCGACGGCACGCTTGCCGGACTCGATGCCGAGGACCGCGCCCTTCTCGCCGATGCGCTGGCCGATGGCGCCGGCGAACAGGCCGACGCCGCAGTAGAGGTCGAGGGCCATGTCGTTCTTGCGGGGCAGGAGGCCCTGCATGACCGCGCGGACGAGGGTGTTGGCAGCCTGCGGGTGGACCTGCCAGAAGCCGCCCGAGCCGACGCGGTACGTGCGGTCGTCGGCGCGCTCGCGGACGAAGCCGCGGCCGTGGACCCGGTGGATGCCGCCGTCGCGTTCGTCGACGCGCAGGACGGAGACCGGCTTGTCGAGCTCGACGAGCGGCAGCCGGGCGCCGGGCTTCGGGGTGAGGATGACCTGGCGGTCGTTGGAACCGGTGGCGGTGATGGCTTCCACCGAGGCCATGCCGGTCCAGTCGCGCTTCTCGATGCCGAGTTCCGAGACGCCGGGCGCCGCGATCATGCAGTGCTCGATCGGCTCGACGTCGTGCGAGCGGTGCTTGCGCAGGCCGGCGCGGCCGTTCTCGTCGATGGCGTACTGAACGCGGGTGCGCCAGGCCGGCACCTCGCCCTTCGGGAGCTTGTCGCCCTCGGCCGGCATGACCGTGCCGTCCCAGCCGGCCTCTTCGGGGGTGAGCCCGGCGAGGCGCTGGAGCTGCTCGGCGATCACTTCGCCCTTGAGCCGGCGCTGGGCGCCGGGCTTGGCGTGCTGCCAGTCGCAGCCACCGCACTTGCCGGGGCCGGCGTACGGGCAGGGCGCCTCGACGCGGTCCTTGGACGGTTCGATGATCGTGACGGCGTCGGCGCGCAGGAAGCGGGAGTCCTTGTCACCGTCGGTGATCCGGGCGATGACCTTTTCGCCGGGCAGCGTGTGCCGTACGAAGAGGACCTGGCCCTCCGAGGTACGGGCGATGCAGTGGCCGCCGTGCGCGACGGGGCCCACCTCGACCTCGTACTCCTCGCCGATCAGTGAGTCCCCGGTCTGCGAGTCCTCGGCCGGCGACGAGGTGGATTCGTTCTGCATGAGGGGGTGGCTCCAGAGATCAAAGGAAAACGGCCGGACAACAACCCACAAGTCTACGTGGGTGGTGTCCGGCCGCTTACCACTTGCGGGCACGGAGAGTCAGCTCTTGTTGCTGGGCTCCTTGGCCCTGCGCTCCACGGGACCCCGGCGGACCGATCCAGGAGCGTTCCATTCGGCACGCTTCCTGGCGCGCTTCTTCGCAGCCTCGGAGGATTCCAGCTGGTACGGGACGGACGTCACCATCACGCCCGGGGTGAACAGCAGCCGCCCCTTGAGGCGCAGGGCGCTCTGGTTGTGCAGCAGATGCTCGTACCAGTGCCCGACCACGTACTCCGGGATGTAGACACTGACCACGTCGCGGGGGCTCTCCCGGCGCAGGCCCTTCACGTAGTCGATGACCGGCCGGGTCACTTCGCGGTACGGGGAGTCGAGGATCTTCAGCGGGATGTTGATGCCGCGCCGCTCCCAGTCCTCCTTGAGCGCCTTGGTCTCGGCCGGGTCGACGCTGATGGACAGCGCCTCCAGACGGTCGGAGCGGATCAGCTTGGCGTACGCGAGCGCGCGCAGCGTGGGCCGGTGCAGCTTGGAGACCAGGACGATGGAGTGGACTCGGGAGGGTTTCATGCTGTCGTCGGACGGGGCCTCGTCGGCGGCGATCTCCTCGGCGACGCGGTCGTAGTGCCTGCGGATCGCGGTCATCGTCCCGTAGAAGATCACCATGCCGAGCAGTGCCACCCAGGCGCCGTGGGTGAACTTGGTGGCGAGCACGACGACGAGCACCAGGCCGGTGAAGAACGCGCCGAAGGTGTTGATCGCGCGGGAGCGGATCATGTGGCGGCGCTTGGCCGGGTCCTTCTCGGTCCGCAGATGACGGTTCCAGTGCCGGACCATGCCGGTCTGGCTGAGGGTGAAGGAGACGAACACACCGACGATGTACAGCTGGATCAGCCGGGTCGAGTCGGCGCCGTAGATCCAGGTGAGCAGGATGGCCGCGCCGGCCAGCAGCACGATGCCGTTGGAGAAGGCGAGCCGGTCACCCCGGGTGTGCAGCTGGCGCGGCAGGTACCGGTCCTGGGCGAGGATCGAGCCGAGCAGCGGGAAGCCGTTGTACGCGGTGTTGGCGGCCAGGAAGAGCACGAGTGCGGTGGCCGCGGCGAGGATGATGAAGAGGAACGAGCCGTCACCGAAGACGGCGGCCGCGACCTGGGAGATCACCGGGTCCTGGACGAAGCTCGAACCGACGGCGGCGCCGTTGTGGATCAGGTCCTGGGCCGGGTTCTCGGCCATCTTCACATCGGTGGCCATGGCCAGGCCGATGATGCCGCAGAACATCGTGACGGCCAGCAGGCCCATCATCGCGAGAGTGGTCGCGGCGTTCTTGCTCTTCGGCTTGCGGAAGGCGGGTACACCGTTGCTGATCGCCTCGACGCCGGTCAGCGCCGCACAGCCGGAGGAGAACGCCCGCAGCAGCAGGAAGACGAGGGCGAAGCCGGCCAGGCCCTGGTGCTCGGGCTTGATCTCGTAGTCCGAGGTCGGGGCGTGCATGGTGTCGCCGAGGACAAGACCGCGGAACGCACCCCAGGCGATCATGATGAAGACGCCGGCCACGAAGAGATACGTGGGGATGGCGAAGAGCTTGCCGGACTCCTTGACGCCCCGCAGGTTCATCAGGGTCAGCAGCACGATGGCCCCGATCGCGCAGAGCGTCTTGTGCTCGACGACGAACGGGATCGCGGAGCCGAGGTTCTCCACGCCGGAGGCGATCGACACGGCGACGGTCAGGACGTAGTCGACCAGCAGGGCGCTGGCGACGGTCAGACCGGCCTTGGGGCCGAGGTTGGTGGTGGCGACCTCGTAGTCGCCGCCGCCGCTCGGGTAGGCATGCACGTTCTGCCGGTACGAGGCGACGACCGTGAACATCAGGACCACGACAGCGGCCGCGATCCACGGGCTGAAGTGGTACGCCGACACGCCCGCGATGGACAGCACGAGGAGGACTTCTCCTGGTGCGTACGCCACCGAGGACAGCGGGTCGGATGCGAAGACGGGGAGGGCGATGCGCTTGGGGAGGAGCGTTTCCCCCAGCTTGTCGCTGCGCAACGCCCGGCCGATCAGGATCCGTTTGGGCACGTCGGTCAGTTTGGACACGCTGAGGATCGTAAGGGTTCCGTATGGAGGCCACCCACGCACCACCCCCGCGGTCCTGCAATCTCCTGCACTCAGCCGAAATCGGCACGGAATCCTTAACGGAATCCTTGCACTCCCCCCTTATGGCATCAGCACGCTGTAACCGTTCCGTTCCGGTTGGCCACCGGGACCGGTGTAGCGGACGGCGGCGTTCCAGTAGATCTCCCTTCTCCGCTTGTTCCGTGACCCGTTCCCTTTACCGCGCCTTTGCAGCTACGGCCCTGGCGAAAGCACACTCGAATGAGGCAACGCGTCGGTGGCCGCATAAGCTCATCCCGGGCAACGCCGAAAAACGTTGCCCCGTTGTTTGCCCGGCAAGCCGAGGAAAGAGTGTGAGCAGGGTGTTTTCGCAGGTCAGCCGGACGACCAGGACTGCGAGGTAGGCGCAAGGTGCACATCGTCATCATGGGCTGCGGGCGAGTAGGAGCCGCTCTCGCGCAGACCCTGGAGCAGCAGGGGCACACGGTCGCCGTGATCGACCAGGACCCCACGGCGTTCCGCCGTCTCGGGTCGGGGTTCGGTGGCCGACGCGTCACCGGCGTCGGTTTCGACCAGGACACCCTCCGTGAGGCGGGTATCGAGGAAGCCGGCGCGTTCGCCGCGGTGAGCAGCGGCGACAACTCGAACATCATCGCCGCCCGGGTGGCTCGCGAGATGTTCGGCATCGAGAACGTCGCGGCGCGGATCTACGACCCGCGGCGCGCCGAGGTCTACCAGCGCCTCGGTATCCCCACGGTCGCCACCGTGCGCTGGACGGCGGACCAGATGCTGCGGCGGCTGCTGCCCTCGGGCGCCGAGCCGCTGTGGCGCGACCCGAGCGGCGGTGTACAGCTCGCCGAGGTGCACACCACCCCGTCCTGGATCGGGCACAAGATCAGCACGCTGCAGGAGGAGACGGGCGTCCGCGTGGCGTTCCTCACCCGATTGGGCGAAGCCATTCTTCCGTCGTCGCAGACGGTGCTGCAGGAGGGCGATCTCGTCCACGTGATGATGCGTACGGACGAGATCGCGAAGGTCGAGGCGGCCTTCGCCGAGGGTCCTGAGGAGGGCGGTCACTGATGCGTGTCGCGATTGCCGGGGCCGGCGCGGTGGGCCGCTCCATCGCCGGCGAGCTGCTGGAGAACGGCCACGAGGTGCTCCTCGTGGACAAGGCGCCGACCGCCATCTCCGTGGAGCGGGTGCCCATGGCCGAGTGGCTGCTCGCGGATGCCTGCGAGATCACCTCGCTGGACGAGGCGGCGCTCCAGCGCTGCAACGTCGTGATCGCCGCGACCGGCGACGACAAGGTGAACCTGGTCGTCTCGCTGCTCGCCAAGACCGAGTACGGCGTGCCGCGGGTCGTCGCCCGGGTCAACAACCCGAAGAACGAGTGGCTGTTCAACGAGTCCTGGGGCGTCGACGTCGCGGTCTCCACGCCGCGTCTGATGTCCGCGCTGGTCGAGGAGGCGGTGAGCGTCGGCGATCTGGTCCGGCTGCTGCGCTTCAGCCACGGCGACGCCAACCTGGTCGAGCTGACGCTGCCCCCGGAGTCGGCCCTGGCCGGTACCCAGGTCGGCGATGTGGCGTGGCCCGAGGACACCTCGCTGGTCACCATCATCCGCGGTACGCGGGTGCTGACCCCGGGCTCGGAGGAGACGCTGGAGGCCGGTGACGAGCTGCTGTTCGTGGCCGCCCAGGCGCGCGAGGAGCAGCTGGAGGACCTGCTGTCGGTGCGTCGCGAGGTCACCGACGACTGAGGACGGCCGGCCGGCCTCGGCTCAGGTACGTCGTCCCGCACGACATCCCGTACGACGAAGGGGCCCGGAACCGTAGATCACGGTTCCGGGCCCCTTCGCTGTCGCTGCCGGTCAGGCCTCGGTGTTGCGGGCCGCGGCAGCCTCTTCCTTGCGGGCCTTCTCGGCCTGCTCCTCCGCCTCCATCTCGGCGAAGACGTCGATGGGCGGCGGCGCCTTGGCGAGGAAGACCCAGGTCAGGTACACCGCTAGCAGGAACGGCGGGATCTTCAGGGCGACCAGGACCCAGCCGAGCTGGGCGGTGTCGGCCCACCAGTAGAGCGGGAAGAGGATCGCGCACTTGGCGAGCAGTATCAGACCCCAGGCCCAGCTGGCCTTGGCGTACGCCTTCTTGCGGCCGGGGTTCCGGGTGCGCCAGGAGAGGTTCTCCTTGAAGACCGGCCCGAGAATCAGCCCTATCAGCGGCACCCCGGCGATCGTCGTGACGATGTAGGCGAGGGCCAGGCCCAGCGTGTAGATCATGCCGGGCAGGTAGAAGTCCTTGGCGTTGCCCGTCATCATCGCGAAGACCACACCGAAGGCGACGCCGAAGACCCCGCTGAAGGCGTGCTTGACGGTGTCCTTGCGGATCAGCCGTACGGCGACGAGGACCAGGGACACGACCAGGGCCGCGATGGCCGAGGTGTGCAGATCCTTGTTGATGGTGAAGATCGTGACGAAGAGCAGCCCGGGCAGGACTGTCTCCACCATCCCGCGGATGCCGCCGAAGGCCTCGAAGAGGGCGGCTTCGGTGACCGCCTTCGCGTCGGCCTCCTGCTGGTCGGTGCGGTCCGTATCGGGTGTCGGCTTGTCGAGAGACGTCACCGGCTACTCCTTGCCGAGCGGTCGGAGTTCGTATTTGGGGTTGAACAGCACCCGGCGTCCGTGGCTCATGGCGATCCGGCCGGAGGCGATGAGCTTACGGCCCGGCTCTATGCCCACGATGGAACGCCTGCCCAGCCAGACCACGTCCAGCGGAGCGGTGCCGTCGAAGAGCTCCGCTTCCAGGGCGGGCACTCCGGCGCGCGGCCGCAGGGTGACGGTCCGCAAGGTACCAGTCACCTTGACGATCTGGCGGTCGTTGCATTCGGAGATCCGCGTGCATCCCGATGCCTGCGAGTCCTCCTGCAGCTCCTCCGATTCCAGGTCTTGCTGGGAGCTGGACAGCCGGTCGAGCATCCGACGGAAGCGGCCGGACGGCCGCTCCGCCTTCTCGGAACGAGGGACAGCACTCATACCCGAAGGGTACCGGGCCGGGGTGGTCCGGGCAGGTGTCCGTTCTCTCACTCCGACGGGCGACTCGCGACGGAGCGAAGCTGACGACGGGCCGCCGCACGCACCGTGCTCAGCGGCGTTCGAAGCGGTAACCCATGCCCGGCTCGGTGACGAAGTGCCGGGGGTGCGAGGGGTCCGCCTCCAGCTTGCGCCGGAGCTGGGCCATGTAGACCCGCAGATAGTTGGTCTCCGTGCCGTACGAAGGCCCCCACACCTCCTGCAGCAGCTGCTTCTGGCTGACCAGCCGGCCGCTGTTGCGGACCAGCACCTCCAGCAGGTGCCACTCGGTCGGGGTGAGCCGCACGTCGCGTCCCTCGCGCTGGACCTTCTTCGCCGCCAGGTCGACGGTGAACCCCTCGGTCTCGACCATCACGATGTCGTCGGCGCCGTCCTGGCCGACCGGTTCGGCCCGCCGGACCGAGGCGCGCAGCCGGGCCAGCAGCTCGTCCATGCCGAACGGCTTGGTGACGTAGTCGTCGGCTCCCGCGTCCAGCGCCTCGACCTTCTCGTCGGAGGTATGGCGGGCGGAGAGCACCAGGATCGGCACCCGGGTCCAGCCGCGCAGCCCCCTGATCACCTCCACGCCGTCCATGTCCGGCAGTCCGAGGTCGAGGACGACGACATCGGGGTGGCGCGCGGCGGCGAGCTGGAGGGCGGTCGCGCCGTCGGGCGCCGCGTCCACCTCGTACTTGCGCGCCTTCAGATTGATCACGAGGGCGCGTACGATCTGCGGCTCGTCGTCGACCACAAGCACCCGGGTCATCGGGGTCCTGCCTTTCTGCTGTACGGAATTGCTGCGGGAAGCAGTACGGGTATCACTGCGGCGATCACAAGACGGCCTGCGCGGGCAGGTCGGTACCGATCGGAACGTATCCCGACACCGCCCTGAGCGTCAGGACCATGGTCATGCCGCCACCGGGGGTGTCCTCGGCGTCGAGGGTGCCGCCCATGGACTCCACGAAGCCGCGGGCGACGGCGAGCCCCAGGCCGACTCCGGCGCCGCGCGGGGCGTCGCCGTAGCGTTGGAAGGGTTCGAAGATCCGCTCCTTGCCCTCGTCGGGGACGCCGGGGCCGCGGTCGGCCACCCGGAGCTCGACCCGGGCGCCGAGCGCGCTGGCGGCCACGGTGACGCGTTCCCCGTCGGGGCTGTACTTGACGGCGTTCTCGACGATGTTCGCGACGGCCCGCTCCAGCAGCCCCGGGTCGACGGCCACCATCGGCAGCGTCTCGGGGATGTCCAGGTCGACGCTGCCCTCCGGTACGCCTCCGAGCGCCATCGGGACCACCTCGTCGAGGTCGATCTCGCGGATCAGGGGGGTGACGGTGCCGGTCTGCAGCCTCGACATGTCGAGGAGATTGCCGACCAGATGGTCGAGACGGTCGGCGCCGTTCTCGATGCCTTCGAGGAGCTCCGCCTCATCCGCCTCCGACCAGGCCACGTCGTCGGAGCGCAGCGAGGTGACGGCGGCCTTGATGGCGGCCAGCGGGGTCCGCAGATCGTGGCTGACGGCGGCGAGGAGGGCGGTCCTTATCCGGTTCCCCTCGGCGAGCCGCCGGGCCTCCTCCGCCTCCCCGACCAGGCGCTGCCGGTCGAGTACGACGGCGGCCTGGGCGGCGAACGCGCCGAGCACCCGGCGGTCCTCTGCGGGCAGCACCCGGCCGGAGAGCGCGAGCGCCATGTGGTCGCCGACGGGCATGTCCACATCGGCGTCCTCGGGGCGGGAGACGGGCGCAGGGCCGACACTGCCCGCGCAGGTCCACGGATCGACGTCGCTGCGCCGCTCCAGGAGTGCGACGGACTCCATGGCGAAGGTCTCGCGGACCCGGTCCAGCAGGGCGTCCAGGGTGGTCTCGCCCCGCAGCACGCTGCCGGCCAGGAAGGACAGGATCTCGGACTCGGCGCGCAACCGGGCCGCCTGATGGGTACGGCGGGCCGCCAGGTCGACGACGGAGGCCACTGCCACCGCGACCGCGAAGAAGATCACGATGGCGACGAAGTTCCTCGGGTCCTGCACCGTCAGGGTGTGGGTCGGCGGGGTGAACCAGTAGTTCAGCAGCAGCGAGCCGACGGCCGCGGACGCCAGGGCGGGCAGCAGCCCGCCGAGCAGCGCTGCGGCGACCGTCATGAAGAGGAAGAGCAGGACGTCGTTGGCGAGCCCCGGACCGTTCGACATGCTGGTCAGGAGCAGCGTGAGCAGGACCGGACCGCCGACCCCGGTCAACCAGCCCCAGATGATCCGGGCGCGGCCGAGCCGGGCGCCGCGGGCGATCGGCAGTCCGCGGCCCTTGGCGACCTCGTCGTGCGTGACGATGTGGACGTCGAGGTCGGGGCCGGACTCGCGGGCGACGGTGGCGCCGACGCCGGGGCCGTAGATGTACTGCCAGGCCTTGCGACGACTGGAGCCGAGCACGATCTGGGTGGCGTTCACCCCCCGGGCGAATGCGAGGAGTGCCGCGGGTATGTCGTCGCCGATGACGTGGTGGAACGTACCGCCGAGGTCCTCGACGAGGGTGCGCTGAGCGGTGAGCTCCTTGGGCGACGCGGAGGTCAGTCCGTCGCTGCGGGCGATGTAGACGGCGAGGATCTCGCCACCGGAACCCTTGGCGGCCATCCGGGACGCGCGGCGGATGAGCGTACGGCCCTCGGGTCCGCCGGTGAGTCCGACGACGATGCGTTCGCGGGCCTGCCAGGTGGTGCTGATGTTGTGTTCGCCGCGGTACTGCTGCAGGTACTCGTCGACCCGGTCGGCGACCCAGAGCAGGGCGAGCTCGCGCAGGGCGGTGAGATTGCCCGGGCGGAAGTAGTTGGACAGGGACGCGTCGATCCGGTCCGGCTTGTAGATGTTGCCGTGGGCCATCCGGCGGCGCAGCGCCTGCGGCGACATGTCGACCAGCTCGATCTGGTCCGCCCGGCGGACGACCTCGTCGGGAACGGTCTCACGCTGCCGCACGCCGGTTATCGACTCGACGACGTCGCCGAGCGACTCAAGGTGCTGGATGTTGACGGTGGAGACGACGTCGATGCCCGCCTGGAGCAGCTCCTCGACGTCCTGCCAGCGCTTGGCGTTGCGGGAGCCCGGCACATTGGTGTGGGCCAGTTCGTCCACCAGGGCTACGGCCGGGGCACGGTCCAGGACCGCGTCGACGTCCATCTCGGTGAAGACGGTGTCCCGGTAGTCGATCGCGCGGCGCGGGACCTGCTCCAGGCCGTGCAGCATCACCTCGGTGCGCGGCCGATCGTGGTGTTCCACGAACCCGACGACGCAGTCGGTGCCCCGCTCCACCCGGCGGTGGGCCTCGGAGAGCATCGCGTACGTCTTGCCGACGCCCGGTGCCGCACCCAGGTAGATCCGAAGCTTGCCGCGTGCCATGGCCCCATTGTCTTTCAGATGAGCGACTGCGGCCGATGCGGCAGCCGCTCTCGAAGCTACCTCGAATATTTACGACAAAGGGGATGCAAGGTCGGACAGAAGACCGAATTGACAGAATTCTGATGCGCCGAACCGCGCAGACAAAGGGGTGCCCGGGGCGAGCCCGGACACCCCTTTCCCGCCCGCTAGGCGCGCTCGGCGATAAGCCCGTCGCTCAGCTCCAGCACGCGGTCCGCGAGCCCCAGCAGCTGCGCATCGTGCGTCGCCACCAACGCGGTCACCCCCTCGCTCCGCACCACCGCTCGCAACAGCTCCATCACGGCGAGCCCCGTCTCCGCGTCGAGCTGTCCTGTCGGCTCGTCCGCGATCAGCAGCGCGGGCCGGTTGGCGAGCGCGCGGGCGATCGCGACGCGCTGCTGCTGGCCGCCGGAGAGCTCCCCGGGCCGCTGCGCACCGTGGTCGCCGAGCCCGACCAGGGAGAGCAGCAACGCCACCCGCTCCTCCCGCTCGCGCGGATCCACCTTGCGCAGCCGCATCGGTACGCCGACGTTCTCCGCGGCGGTCAGGATCGGGATCAGGCCGAACGACTGGAAGATGAAGCCGATCCGGTCCCGGCGCAGCTCCAGCAGCCCGTCCTCGCCGAGCTGGGAGAGGTCCGTGCCGTCGACGGTGATCCGGCCGCGGTCGGGGCTGTCGAGGCCGCCGACCAGGTTCAGCAGGGTTGTCTTGCCGGAGCCCGAGCGCCCCTTGAGTGCGACGAGTTCGCCGCGCGGCACGTCGAGGGAGATCCCGCGCAGCGCGTGGACGGCGCCCGCGCCGGTTCCGTACGAGCGGTGCAGGTCCTCGATGCGGACCATCGGCCCGCGGGCCGGGCCCTCGGCGACCGCCGTGCCGCCCTGCCCGCCCGTGCTCTTTCCGTAGGTGCTGTCGGTCATGCGCTCCCCCGTGCGTGGTCGGTTCCCGTCGGCCGCCAGTATGTGCATGAGGCACACGGCCGGGCAATGGCCGAAGCCCTCCTGGCGGGCACGACGCCGGGCCGCCGTGGTCCGTACAGCATGACCACGGCGGCCCGGCGCATCCGTCGGCGGAGGATCAACCTCCGTTCACCAGCTCCTTGAGTGCGATGTTGAGCTGCAGGACGTTGACCCGCGGCTCGCCCACGAATCCGAGGGTGCGGCCGTCGGTGTGCTGCTCCACCAGCTTCTCCACCTGGTCGACGCCGAGGTGGTTCCGCTCGGCGACACGGCGCACCTGGAGCTGTGCGTACTCCGGGGAGATGTCCGGGTCGAGACCGGAGCCGGAGGAGGTGACGGCGTCGGCCGGCACGGCCGAGGGGCTGACCGGGTGGCCGGGCACGGAGTTGTCCTTGACGACGGCGGCCTTGGCGGCGGTGACCCAGTCGATCAGGTCCTTGTTGTCGCCGGACCGGTTGGTCGCGCCGGACAGGATCAGCTTGTACTGGGTGTTGACGCTGTTGCTGCCGAGGCCGTTGGACGGGCGCGGCTGGAACCACTTGAGGTCCGGGGCCGCGGTCTCCTCGCCCTTCTTCAGCGGCAGGTCGTAGCGCTGGCCGATGAGTTCGGAGCCGACGACCTTGCCGTTCGCCGTGATCTCGGAACCGTTGGCCTTGCCCGGGAGGATGCCCTGGGCGACACCGGTGACGGCGAGCGGGTAGATCACGCCGCAGACGATCGTGAGGACGAGCAGGGCGCGCAACCCGGCCCAGAGCAGCCGAACGGTGTTTCCTGCGGAGTTGTTCATGGAGGTCATGGCGCGATCAGCCGATTCCGGGAATGAGGGAGAGGATCAGGTCGATGATCTTGATACCGATGAACGGGGCGACCAGGCCGCCGAGTCCGTAGATCCCGAGGTTGCGTCGGAGCATCGAGTCGGCGCTGCTCGGCCGGTAGCGCACGCCCTTCAGGGCCAGCGGCACCAGCGCGATGATGATCAGCGCGTTGAAGACGACTGCGGAGAGGATCGCGGACTGCGGCGAGGACAGCTGCATGATGTTCAGCTTGTCCAGGCCCGGGTAGACCACCGCGAACATCGCCGGGATGATCGCGAAGTACTTCGCGACGTCGTTGGCGATCGAGAAGGTGGTCAGCGCACCGCGGGTGATCAGCAACTGCTTGCCGATCTCGACGATCTCGATGAGCTTGGTCGGGTTGGAGTCCAGGTCCACCATGTTCCCGGCCTCCTTGGCGGCCGAGGTGCCGGTGTTCATCGCCACGCCGACATCGGCCTGGGCGAGCGCGGGCGCGTCGTTCGTACCGTCACCGGTCATCGCGACGAGCTTGCCGCCCGCCTGCTCACGCTTGATGAGGGCCATCTTGTCCTCGGGAGTCGCCTCGGCGAGGAAGTCGTCGACCCCCGCCTCCTCGGCAATGGCCTTCGCGGTCAGCGGGTTGTCGCCGGTGATCATCACCGTACGGATGCCCATCCTGCGCAGCTCGTCGAACCGCTCCCGCATCCCTTCCTTGACGACGTCCTTGAGATGGATGACGCCGAGGATCCGGGCGCCCCGCTCGTCGTCGACGGCGACGAGCAGCGGGGTACCGCCCGCCTGTGAGATCCGGTCGGTGAGCGTGCGGGCGTCCGGCGAGACGGTGCCGCCCCGCTCCTCGACCCAGGCGACGACCGAGCCGGTCGCACCCTTGCGGATCCTGCGTCCCTCGACGTCCACACCCGACATCCGGGTCTGGGCGGTGAAGCCGACCCACTCGGCCCCGACGAGCTCGCCCTGATGGCGCTCGCGAAGCCCGTACTTCTCCTTCGCCAGGACGACGACGGACCGGCCTTCGGGCGTCTCGTCGGCGAGCGACGAGAGCTGGGCGGCGTCGGCCAGCTCGGCCTCCGTCGTGCCCTTGACGGGTACGAACTCGGCGGCCTGGCGGTTGCCGAGCGTGATGGTGCCGGTCTTGTCGAGCAGCAGCGTGGAGACGTCACCGGCGGCCTCGACGGCGCGTCCCGACATGGCGAGCACATTGCGCTGGACGAGGCGGTCCATGCCCGCGATGCCGATCGCGGAGAGCAGCGCGCCGATCGTGGTCGGGATGAGACACACCAGTAGCGCGGTCAGGACGATCATCGACTGCCGCTGTCCCGCGTAGATCGCGAACGGCTGCAGGGTGACGACGGCGAGCAGGAAGACGATGGTGAGGGACGCGAGCAGGATGTTCAGCGCGATCTCGTTGGGGGTCTTCTGCCGAGCAGCGCCCTCGACCAGGGCGATCATCCGGTCGATGAATGTCTCGCCGGGCTTGGTGGTGATCTTGATGACGATGCGGTCGGAGAGCACCTTCGTACCACCCGTGACCGCGCTGCGGTCGCCGCCCGACTCCCGGATGACCGGCGCCGACTCCCCCGTGATGGCGGACTCGTCGACGCTGGCGACACCCTCGACGACGTCACCGTCGCCGGGGACGATGTCGCCCGCCTCGCAGACGACCAGGTCGCCGATGCGCAGATCGGTGCCCGGTACGCGCTCCTCGTTCTTCCCGACGAGCCGGCGGGCGACGGTGTCGGTCTTTGCCTTGCGCAGCGTGTCGGCCTGGGCCTTGCCGCGGCCCTCGGCGACCGCCTCCGCCAGGTTGGCGAAGATCGTGGTGAGCCAGAGCCACACGGCGATCGCCCAGCCGAACCAGTCGGTCGGGTCCAGGGCGGCCAGGACGGTGGTGAGCACCGAACCGGCCAGGACCACGAACATCACCGGTGACTTGACCATCACCCGGGGGTCGAGCTTGCGTACCGCGTCGGGGAAGGACTTGAGCAGCTGCTTGGGGTCGAACAGCCCGGCGCCGACGCGTCCTTCGGGCCGGTGACCGGTAGGCGCGTACTGGTGCGGTGCCCGGTCGTTGGTGACAGTGGACATCGAGTCCTCTTGCTTCAGATTCGTGGTCATGACGCCAGCCCCTCGGCCAGCGGTCCCAGTGCCAGCGCCGGGAAGAAGGTCAGACCGGTGACGATCAGGATCGTGCCGACCAGCAGCCCGGTGAAGAGCGGCTTGTGCGTGCCGAGCGTGCCGACGGTCGCCGGGACGGGCTTCTGCTCGGCGAGCGAGCCGGCCAGCGCCAGGACGAACACCATGGGCAGGAACCGGCCCAGCAGCATCGCGAGCCCGATGGTGGTGTTGAACCACTGCGTGTCCGCGTTCAGACCGGCGAACGCCGAACCGTTGTTGTTGGCACCCGAGGTGTAGGCGTACAGGATCTCGGAGAAACCGTGCGCACCGGAATTGGTCATCGAGTGGACCGGAGTGGGCAGGGCCATCGCCGCGGCGGTGAAACAGAGCACCAGCGCCGGGGTGATCAGGATGTAACAGGCCGCGAGCTTGATCTCACGCGTGCCGATCTTCTTGCCCAGGTACTCGGGGGTACGACCGACCATCAGACCCGCGATGAACACCGCGATGATCGCCATGATCAGCATGCCGTAGAGACCCGAACCGGTACCACCCGGAGCGATCTCACCGAGCTGCATGCCCAGCATCGTGATGCCACCACCGAAACCGGTGAACGAGGAGTGGAACGAGTTCACCGCACCCGTCGACGTCAGCGTGGTGGCCACCGCGAAGATCGACGAGCCGCCGACCCCGAACCGGGTCTCCTTGCCCTCCATCGCCCCGCCCGCGATGTCGAACGCCGGCCCGTGGTGGGCAAACTCGGTCCACATCATCAGCGCGGTGAAACCGAGCCAGATCACACCCATCGTCGCCAGAATCGCGTACCCCTGCTTGAGGGAACCCACCATCCGGCCGAAGGTGCGGGTCAACGCGAACGGAATGACCAGGATCAGGAAGATCTCAAGGAGGTTGGAGAGCCCGTTGGGGTTCTCGAACGGGTGGGCCGAGTTGGCGTTGAAATAACCACCACCGTTGGTACCCAGCTCCTTGATCGCCTCCTGGGAGGCGACCGCGCCGCCGTTCCACTGCTGCGACCCGCCCACGAACTGGCCGACCCCGTGGATACCGGCGAAGTTCTGGATCGCGCCGCACGCGACCAGCGCAATCGCGCCGACCACGGCGATCGGCAACAGGATCCGTACCGTGCCACGCACCAGGTCGGACCAGAAGTTGCCGAGCTCACCGGTGCGCGAACGGGCGAAACCCCTCACCAGCGCCACCGCGACCGCGATACCCACAGCCGCCGAGACGAAGTTCTGCACCGCGAGGCCACCGGTCTGCACGACATGGCCCATGGCCTGCTCGCCGTAGTACGACTGCCAGTTGGTGTTGGCGACGAAGGAAGCCGCCGTGTTGAACGCCTGGTCCGGATCGATCGAGGCGAAGCCGAGCGAGCCGGGCAGACCGCCCTGGAACCGCTGCAGCAGATAAAGGAAGACAACACTCACCGCGGAGAACGCCAGGACCCCACGCAGATAGGCGGGCCAGCGCATCTCCGTATCGGGATCGGCACCGATGGACTTGTAGATCCACTTCTCGACGCGCAGGTGCTTCTTCGAGGAATAGACGGCGGCCATGTAGTCGCCGAGGGGGCGGTACGCCAGACCCAGCGCCACCACGAGCGCGAGCAGCTGGAGCACACCAGCGAGGACGGGGCTCATATCGGGCTCAGAACCTCTCCGGGTACAAAAGGGCGAGGACGAGATAGCCCAGCAGAGCGACGGCCACGATCAGACCGACAACGTTCTCGGCAGTCACAGCTTCGCCACCCCCTTGGCGACAAGAGCCACCAGCGCGAAGACCGCGATCGTGGTGACGACGAAGGCCAAGTCGGCCACCGTGTGCTCCTAGATGAGGACGGATTTTTCGGACCTCCTGAGCAAACCCCCGTCCGAAGCCCCTGCGGCCTGCGTTGATGCCTTTCTTACGGGGAGGGGCGCGCCCTTGACGGCGCCCATACGTGCCGCATACGCGCCCCATATACCCGCTGGTACGCGCGCCGCGCGGGCACGCAGAAGGCCGGTGGGCCGCACCTCCCTCGAAGGGAAGTACGGCCCACCGGCCTGAGCTGTTTCGAGCCGCGGTCGGCGGCTCAGCGCACCTCGGTGATCTCGGGTCCGCGCTGGAGCTGACCCATGCCACCGGAGAACTTCGAGCCCTCCTGGTCCTCCTGCTGCACGCCCTCGGGCACCATCTGGGCGTCGTTGGGGAGCTTGAGGACGATCGGGTCGCGCGGCGCCATCGGGCCCTCGCCACGGACGACCACGGTGTCCCGGAAGATCGTCTCCAGCAGCCCGGCGGCCTCCGGCTGCACGGCTCCCTGGCCGGAGATCACTCCGCGCAGGAACCAACGGGGCCCGTCGACGCCGACGAAGCGCACCAGCTGCACGCCGTTCGTCCCGTCCGGAAGCTGTACGGGGACCTGCGCCCGCAGCTCCCAGCCCAGTGGGCCCTCGACCTCGTCGATGATCCCGCCCTGCTTGGTGATGCCGGTGGCGATCTCCTCGCGGACCTCGCCCCAGATGCCCTCTTTCTTGGGGGCGGCGAAGGCCTGCAGCTGGATCGCGCTGTCGCGCAGCACGACGGTGGCGGCGACGATCGCGTCTCCGGCGACCTCGACGCGCAGCTCCATGCCCTCGACCCCGGGGACAAAGATGCCGCCCAGGTCGACCCGGCCCTCGCCGGGCTGGGAGACCTCGTCGATGTCCCACGGTCCGTCCGGCCGCGGCGCCGGCGGGAGATTCACCCGGCGCGCACCGGCGTCGGTGTCATCGAGCTCGTCGACGACCTGCTCGGCCTCGCGCGCTTCGTCCGCCACGTCCTCGGCGGAACCACTCTTCTTGCGACCGAACACGTCACTGTCCTTCCCGGTCGGGTACGACCGAAGCGTAGCTGTTCCCGCCCTGGGTGGTCCCGCCCCTGACGCCATCAACATCATCACCCGTGGCATGCCCGCCGGTGGATCCGAAACCACCCTCGCCCCGGGCCGAGCCGGGCAGCTCCGACACCTCGTGGAAGCGCACCTTCTCGACCTGCTGGACGACCAGTTGGGCAATCCGGTCGAACCGCTCGAACCGTACGGTCTCGCGCGGGTCGAGATTGATGACGATCACCTTGATCTCTCCACGGTACCCGGCATCAACCGTCCCCGGGGCATTCACGAGGGCGACTCCGCAGCGTGCTGCGAGGCCGGACCGCGGGTGCACGAACGCGGCGTACCCGTCGGGCAGGGCGATCGACACGCCGGTGGGCAGCACCACCCGTTCCCCGGGGGCGAGTTCGGCGGCCTCGGTGGTCACCAGGTCGGCCCCTGCGTCGCCCGGGTGCCCATACGCCGGAATCGGCACCTCCGGATCGACCCGGCGAATCAGTACGTCGACGGGATGACGCATCACGGGTTCACCTCGAAGGCTCGGACACGCCTGGCCTGGTCCGGGTCGGCCATCGCGGCCTGGATCTCGGCCGGGCGGCCGTTCTCGATGAAGTGGTCCACCTTGACCTCGATGAAGAGGGCCTCGGCGAGGACCGCGACAGGCCCGTCCGGGCCGCCGATCCGGCCGGTCGCTCGGGAGTAGATCTTCCGGCCGTGCACGGCGGTGATCTCGGCGTCCAGGTGCAGCACGGTGTCCACCGGCACGGGCCGCACGAAGTCGGTCTCCAGCCGCCCGGTCACCGCGATCACCCGCAGCAGCCAGTTCAGCGAGCCGAGCGTCTCGTCCAGCGCCGTGGCCAGTACGCCGCCGTGCGCCAGTCCCGGAGCGCCCTGGTGGGCGGGCTTCACGGTGAACTCGGCGGTGACACTCACACCCTCGCCGGCCCGCGCCTGGAGGTGCAGGCCGTGCGCCTGCCCCCCACCGCAGCCGAAACAGTGTTCGTAGTGCGAACCGAGGAGCTCGCCGGGGGCCGGGGCGTCGGGGTGCCGGACCGGTTTCACCGCGTCGGCCGGTGGCTTCAGAGCCGCAGATGTTCCACTCACAGGCGCAGACCTTACCCGCGCGGGTACCCGCAGGTCGCACCGTGCCAAGCTTGGGTTCATGCAGCCTTCCACCCCGCCTTTCGACGAACGTCTGACCGCGCCCCGTTCGTGGTGGCTCATCGCCTTCCTGATCGGTGTCGCCTGCGCCCTGATGCTGCTGCCACTCGGCACCCTGCCGCTGCTGGGCGGCCTGGTCGGCGGCACGGCCCTGGCCTCGCTCGCGGTCAGCTCGTACGGCTCCGCCCGGATCCGGGTGGTGGCGGGCGCGCTGGTCGCGGGCGACGCCCGGATCCCGGTGTCGGCGCTCGGCACGGCCGAGGCGCTGGACGCCGAGGAGGCGCGCGCGTGGCGCTCGTACAAGGCGGACACCCGCGCGTTCATGCTGCTGCGCAGCTACATCCCCACGGCGGTACGGGTGGAGGTCACGGACCCGCAGGACCCGACCCCGTACATCTATCTGTCGACCCGGGAGCCGCAGGCCCTGGTGGCGGCGCTCACGGCGGTACGGGCGTAGGACGCACGGCCGGCAGGGCACGAGGGGTCAGCCCTCGATCTCCTTCGGGAGGTCCTTGTGCAGCTTCCGGGGCCGCTCCAGCGGCGGCTGCTCCGGAAGCCGATCCCAGGGGACCTGGCCCTTGCGCAGGTCCGTCCTGACCTTCTCGGCGAGCTTCTTCGTGTCGCGGCGGTTCATCATCGCGCCGACGGCGGCGCCGACCATGAACGGAATCAGGTTCGGCAGGTCGCGCGCCATGCGCTTCATGATCTGCTGGCGCAGCTCCCGCTTCATCTGACCGCCCAGCGCCGCATTGATCGTCGTGGGGTGGCGGGCGTCGATGCCGCGCTCCTCCGTCCAGGAGGTGAGGTACGCGGTGCTGCGCTGGGTGAGGCCGCCGGGCGGGCGCTGACCGTAGA
Source organism: Streptomyces sp. NBC_00353 (assembly GCF_036108815.1). Classification (NCBI taxonomy): domain Bacteria; kingdom Bacillati; phylum Actinomycetota; class Actinomycetes; order Kitasatosporales; family Streptomycetaceae; genus Streptomyces; species Streptomyces sp. NBC_00353. The sequence goes on from NZ_CP107985.1 coordinate 3,310,253, forward strand.
CCTCGTGCAGTTCGGCCACGAGCTTCATCTCGATCGCGGCCACGCCGGTGATCTCCGCGGCCAGCTCGGCGAGCATGGCCGGCGGTACGGGCATCATGGCCGCCGCGCCGATACCGGCGCCCACGGTGGCCGTGCCCTTGCTCGCGCCCGCGACGAGTTTGTCGGCGAGCTCCTCGGGACCGAGTCCCGGGAACTGCCTGCGCAGGGTCGCAAGGTCGCGCACAGGGACGCGGGGAGCCGTTTCGATGATCCGGTCGGCGATATGACCGATCGCCGCCCTGGCGCTCTCCCCGCTCTTGCGGACGCCCCGTTTCACTGATTGCAGACGGCCTGCCCCGGTCACGGGCTCCGTCCTGTCGACCTGCTGCTCGGCCCCATCGGCCGCGTCGACTGCTGGTGCTGCTACTCGTCCCGCTCGTGCCACCTCTGCCGCGATGGCGGCTTCAACTGCTTCGAGCGAGGCCCAGCGGCCCCGCTCGTCGTCAGACTCGCCCGGAGAGGGTGGCAGGGCGGACCGCTCGGCAGGCGCTGCTACGCCTTCCACCGGGCCTGTACCGCCCTGATACGCCTCCGACGACCTCTTGCGCCACAAGCGCCGTTTCCGGAACGGTGTGTCGCCTGCCACGGCCGACCGAACCTAGTCGCAGTCGCGGCAGATCGGCTGACCGTTCTTCTCGCGAGCCAGCTGACTCCGGTGGTGCACGAGGAAGCAGCTCATGCACGTGAACTCATCGGCCTGCTTGGGCAGAACCCTTACAGCGAGCTCTTCATTGGACAGGTCTGCGCCGGGCAGCTCCAGTCCTTCGGCCGCGTCGAACTCGTCGACGTCGACGGCGGACGCCGTCTTGTCGCTCCGGCGTGCCTTGAGCTCTTCAAGACTGTCCTGGTCGACGTCGTCGTCGGTCTTGCGTGGGGTGTCGTAATCCGTTGCCATTTGTCGCACTCCCCCTCTGGGTGTCTGCGGTGTCTCAGCGCACGTAACGCGTGAGAGGCCGGACTTGTGCCCGACCCGAGGCGGAGATTTTGCCTCACATCAAGGTCTGTTACTCAATCGACACCCGAGCGGACCTCTCGAGAGCGATCGGCTTGGGTGGCGAAGGGGACCGTACACGGTCCGAACGCCGTGCTTCACGAGCGCCACCCCGTGTACTTCCCGTGATATCGACCCCCGAAAACCCCGACTTTTGCCGGATTTTTGGTGGGAGGCCTGATCACGGAGCGTGGATGGCCCGAAATTCGCACCTGTGATCGATCACACACGGCCCTTCCGGGCACGGGTCCCGAAAATTCCGCTCAAAGCGAACAGGTCGATCTGGGTACGAATCGCTCGGACCAGCCTCTCAGACAGGCAGGGTGACGCGCATCACGAGACCACCACCCTCACGGGGCTCCGCGATGATACGGCCGCCATGAGCGCGCGCCACGGACCGCGCGATCGACAGGCCGAGCCCGACCCCCTTGTCGCTGCCCGTTCGCTCCGTACGGAGCCGTCTGAAGGGCTCGAAGAGGTTGTCGATCTCGTACGCCGGCACCACCGGCCCGGTGTTCGAGACCACCAGCACAGCCTGGCCCGGCTGCAGCTCGGTGGTGACCTCCACCCAGCCCTCCTCCGGGACGTTGTAGCGCACGGCGTTCTGCACGAGGTTCAGCGCGATCCGCTCCAGCAGCACACCGTTGCCCTGGACGACGGCGGGCACGATCTCGCCGCGGAACTCCACGCCCTTCTCCTCGGCCTCGCCGCGCGTCTGGTCGAGCGCCCGGGAGGCGACCTCGGACAGGTCGACCGGTTTGCGCTCGATGATCTGGTTGTCGCTCCGGGCGAGCAGCAGCAGGCCCTCGACCAGCTGCTCGCTGCGCTCGTTGGTGGCCAGCAGGGTCTTGCCGAGCTGCTGGAGCTCGGGCGGCGCCTGCGGGTCGGAGAGATGGACCTCCAGCAGCGTGCGATTGATCGCGAGCGGGGTGCGCAGCTCGTGCGAGGCGTTCCCGACGAACCGCTGCTGTGCGGTGAAGGCCCGTTCCAGCCGGTCGAGCATGTCGTCGAAGGTGTCGGCGAGCTCCTTGAGCTCGTCGTCCGGACCGTCCAGCTCGATCCGCCGGGACAGGTCCGTACCGGCGACCTGGCGGGCGGTCCTGGTGATCCGGCCCAGCGGGGACAGCACCCGCCCCGCCATGGCGTAACCGAAGGCGAAGGCGATGACGCTCAGGCCGACGAGGGCCAGCAGCGAGCGGTTCAGGAGCGTGTCGAGCGCCTGCTGCCGCTGATGGTTGACGCACGAGTTCATGGCCGCGTTGACAGCGCTCGGCGACGATCCCTCACCGGACAGGTTGCACACGTCGCTGGACACCTGGCCGCTCACGATCTTGAACGGCAGCTCGCTGCCCACGTGCAGGGCCTGTGCGGCCAGCATGTAGATGATCGAGAGCAGCAGGATGCCGGCGATCAGGAACATCCCGCCGTACAGGAGGGTGAGCCGTATCCGGATGGTCGGGCGCAGCCAGGGGTACGGGGGCTCCAGCTGTTTGGGGTCCCAGGTGGGCTTCGGGGGCGCCGTGGGTGGCGCCGGGGCGGCGGACACCGGCCGTCAGATCCGGTAGCCGGAGCCGGGCACGGTGACGATCACCGGCGGCTCCCCGAGTTTGCGGCGCAGCGTCATGACCGTCACCCGCACGACATTGGTGAACGGGTCGGTGTTCTCGTCCCAGGCCTTCTCCAGCAGCTGCTCCGCCGAGACGACCGCTCCCTCGCTGCGCATGAGCACCTCCAGCACGGCGAACTCCTTCGGCGCGAGCTGGATCTCGTGCTCGTCGCGGAAGACCTCGCGGCGGTTGGGGTCCAGCTTGATGCCGGCGCGCTCCAGGACGGGCGGCAGCGCGACCGTCGTACGGCGTCCGAGGGCCCGTACCCGCGCGGTCAGCTCGCTGAAGGCGAACGGCTTGGGCAGATAGTCGTCGGCGCCGAGCTCCAGACCCTCCACACGGTCGCTGACGTCCCCGGATGCGGTGAGCATGAGCACCCGGGTCGGCATGCCGAGCTCGACGATGCGACGGCAGACGTCGTCGCCGTGCACCAGGGGGAGGTCCCGGTCCAGCACCACCACGTCGTAGTCGTTGACCTCGATGCGCTCCAGGGCGGCCGCACCGTCGTACACGACGTCGACGGCCATGGCCTCCCGGCGCAGTCCGGTGGCCACCGCATCGGCGAGCAGCTGCTCGTCCTCCACGACGAGTACGCGCACGGCGCTGTCCTTCCTTTGAAACTTCAGAACGTCCGAATGAGCGCACGGACCGTGATCCGGGCCGCTCAGCAGCACTGTCTGTGCGGCACCATCCTGCCCGCAACGCGTATAAACCGGCGGTAAGGCGGCGCGGCACGACCTGCGGCTTCCGGGAATTCACCGGATTTCCGGGCCAGTTGAGGTTTCTCTGAGCCCGGGGCTGGGGAGGACGAATTCACACCCGCGATCACGCCATGTATGTGGCACTCCACGGCCGCTCCGTCCCCCGGAGAGTGCGTGATCACCCGCCCTACCGCCCTCGGCGGAGGGAAACCCGGGCACACCCCCGTGCCACCGACCCACGACGAGGGGGCGCACTATGGACGCTTTCACCGCCGGTCTGCTGCAACGAATCAGGACCACCGAGTCCGACCTCACCCGTGCTCGTGAGACGGGCGACGACTTCCTCGCGGACGTCGAGCAGGGAGAACTGGACGACCTGCACCGCCTGGCCGCCGAGCACGGCGTCGAAATCGGCGCCACGGCCGTCTGAGTCGACGGCACAGGGCCCCGGCGTCGCTGGCGACGCCGGGGCCCTGTGCCGTCCGTGAACGTCCGCCACAGCCCGTACCAGGGGCTTTACCGGCGGTGCTGTCAGTCGTGCCAGGCGCCCAGCTCCTCCAGCAGTGCCTGCAGGGGCTCGAAGACGCCCGGGCTGGCGGCCAGTGTCAGCTCGCCGTCGGCGGCCAGCCCTGGCCGCCCGCCGGTGCGAGCGCCCGCCTCCCGGGCGATCAGGTCACCGGCCGCGAGGTCCCAGGGGTGGAGCCCGCGCTCGTAGTAGCCGTCCAGCCGGCCGGCGGCGACGTCGCAGAGATCGATGGCGGCCGAGCCTCCGCGCCGGATGTCGCGCAGCTTCGGGATCAGCTGCTGGACGACATCCGCCTGGTGCCTGCGGACGTCGGTGACGTAGTTGAAGCCGGTGGAGACCAGCGCCTGATCGAGCGGCGGCGCGGGCCGGCTGCGCAGCGCGGCACCCTCGCCGTACGCCCCGCCGTTTGCGTACGCACCGCCGCCGAGGACCGCGAAGTACGTCTCGCCGCGCATCGGGGCCTCCACCACGCCCACGAGCCGCTCGCCCTCCCGCTCGGCGGCGATCGAGACGGCCCATGTCGGCAGTCCGTAGAGGTAGTTCACCGTGCCGTCGAGCGGGTCGATGACCCAGCGGACGCCGCTGCTGCCCGCGGAGCTGGCGCCCTCCTCACCGAGGAAGCCGTCCTGGGGACGGTGCTCCGCCAGGAAACCGGTGATCAGCTTCTCGGCGGCGATGTCCATCTCGGTCACGACATCGATGGGGCTGGACTTCGTCGCGGCCACGCCCAGATCGGCGGGGCGGCCGTCGCGCAGCAGCGCACCGGCACGCCGGGCGGCCTCCTGTGCGAGGTCGAGCAGTTCGGACAGGACGGGGTCGGTCACAGAAGACACAGAGGTCACAGCGGTACAGCGCTCCTAGGCGTAGGGACTGTCGGCGCCCGCGGCAGCGGGCTTCAGGGCACGGGCCGGGCAGCAGCCGACGGGACAGAGGTCGTGGCTCGGGCCGAGCGCCCCGAGCGCGCACCGCTCCACCGGGCGTCCCTGCTCGGTGGCGGCGCGCTCCAGCACCAGCTCGCGTACGGCTGCGGCGAACCGCGGGTCGGCGCCGACCGTCGCGGACCGGCGGACCGGCAGGCCGAGCTCGGCGGCCTTCGCGGTGGCCTCGGTGTCGAGGTCGTACAGGACTTCCATGTGGTCCGAGACGAAGCCGATGGGGGCCATCACCACGGCGGGCACGCCCTCCCCGTGGAGCGTCTCCAGGTGGTCGCAGATGTCGGGCTCCAGCCACGGGATGTGCGGGGCACCGCTGCGCGACTGGTAGACGAGCTGCCACGGGTGGTCGGTGCCCGTCTCCTCGCGGACCGCGTCGACGATCAGCCGTGCGACGTCGAGATGCTCGGCCACATAGGCGCCACCGTCACCGTGCGTCTCCTCGGGGCCGGAGGTGTCGGCGGCGGAGGTGGGGATGGAGTGCGTGGTGAAGGCGAGGTGGGCCCCGGTCCTGACGTCCTCGGGGAGATCGGCCAGCGACTTCAGGACGCCGTCCACCATGGGCCGTACGAAGCCGGGGTGGTTGAAGTAGTGCCGGAGCTTGTCGACGCGTGGCACCGGCAGCCCTTCGGCGTCCAGGGCGGCGAGCGACTCAGCGAGGTTCTCGCGGTACTGACGGCACCCGGAGTACGAGGCATAGGCGCTGGTGGCGAGGACGGCGATGCGACGGTGCCCGTCGGCGACCATCTCGCGCAGGGTGTCGGTGAGGTACGGGGCCCAGTTGCGGTTGCCCCAGTACACCGGCAGATCGAGGCCGTGTTCCGCGAAGTCCTTGCGCAGGGCGTCCAGCAGGGCCCTGTTCTGGGCGTTGATCGGGCTGACGCCGCCGAACAGGAAGTAGTGCTTGCCGACCTCCTTGAGCCGCTCCTCGGGGATGCCGCGGCCGCGCGTCACGTTCGCCAGGAACGGGACCACGTCGTCCGGACCTTCGGGTCCGCCGAAGGAGAGCAGCAGCAGGGCGTCGTAGGGAGCGGGAGCGCACAGATCGGACATGGGAACGATCCTGCCACCCGCCTGTGACAGCGCGTCGACCGACGTCCACCGGCGCGCCCGTAGAGCACCCGCCGCGGTGTCCTGCGCAGTTGGCCGCCCGTAAGCTGTAGCGGCCACCTTCACGCATTACACCCGCGCACGACCTCGCTGTACCGGAGCCCCGCTTGCCCAGTCCCTACCGCGCCATATTCGCCGCCCCCGGCACCAAGGGGTTCTCGGCGGCCGGCTTCTTCGGCCGGATGCCGCTGTCCATGATGGGCATCGGCGTGGTCACCATGGTGTCCCAGATCACCGGCCGATACGGACTCGCGGGCGCGCTCTCCGCGACGCTGGCGATGTCGGCCGCGGTACTCGGCCCGCAGGTCTCCCGGCTCGTCGACCGGCACGGGCAGCGGCGCGTCCTGCGCCCCGTCACCCTGGTCGCGATCGCGGCGGTGGCCGGTCTTCTGATCTGCGCACAGCAGCGGCTGCCGGACTGGACGCTCTTCGTCTTCGCGGCGGGCGCCGGCTGCGTCCCCAGTGTGGGTGCGATGACCCGGGCCCGCTGGGCGGAGATCTACCACGGTTCGCCGCAGCAGCTGCACACCGCGTACTCGTGGGAGTCGATCGTCGACGAGGTGTGCTTCATCTTCGGGCCGATCGTCTCGATCGGCCTCTCCACCGCCTGGTTCCCCGAGGCGGGTCCACTGCTGGCCGCCGGTTTCCTGCTCGTCGGTGTCTTCTGGCTGACTGCCCAGCGTGCCACGGAGCCGGTGCCGCACCCTCGCGAGCAGCACAGCAGCGGCTCGGCGCTGCGCTCCCCCGGTCTTCAGGTGCTCGTGGCCACCTTCGTGGCGACCGGCGCCATCTTCGGGGCGGTCGATGTGGTGACGGTGGCCTTCGCCGAGGACCACGGCCACAAGGCCGCGGCGAGCCTGGTGCTGGCCGTGTACGCGCTGGGGTCCTGCCTCGCCGGAGCCGTCTTCGGGCTGCTGAGCCTCAAGGGAAAGCCGGCCACCAGGTGGCTGGTGGGGGTGTGCGCGATGGCCGTGAGTATGATCCCCCTCCAACTGGCCGGGAACCTGCCGTTTCTGGCCGTGGCGCTCTTTGTCGCGGGCCTCGCCATCGCACCGACGATGGTGACCACCATGGCCCTCGTCGAGCAGCACGTACCACGCGCCAAGCTGACCGAGGGCATGACCTGGACCGGTACCGGGCTCGCCGTCGGTGTGGCGCTCGGCTCCTCGGCCGCAGGCTGGGTGGTCGACGCGTCCGGGGCTGCGGCGGGGTACACGGTGCCCGTCGTGGCGGGAGCGCTCGCGGCCGCGGTGGCGTTCCTGGGGTATCGCCGGCTGGCCGAGCCGGTTCCTACGGGGAGGCGCGGGGAAGATGACCGACACCTACGCACGGACGACGACGAGCGCGTGGCGTAACTGGGCGGGCAATGTCACCGCCCGTCCGGCACGGACCGCTTCCCCCGCATCCGTCGACGAGCTGGTTCAGGCACTGCGAAGGGCCTCCGAGGACGGCCTGAAGGTGAAGCCGGTCGGCACCGGCCACTCGTTCACCGCGACCGCGGCCACCGACGGCCTCCTGATCCGCCCCGATCTGCTCACCGGCATCCGGGAGATCGACCGCAAGGCGATGACGGTGACCGTCGAGGCAGGCACTCCGCTGAAGCGGCTGAACGCCGCGCTCGCCCGGGAGGGGCTGTCGCTCACCAACATGGGCGACATCATGGAGCAGACGGTCGCCGGGGCCACCTCGACGGGCACCCATGGCACCGGCCGCGACTCGGCGTCCATATCGGCCCAGATCCGCGCCCTGGAACTGGTCACGGCGGACGGCACGGTGCTGACCTGCTCCGAGAAGGAGAACGCCGACATCTTCGCCGTCGCCCGGATCGGGCTCGGCGCCCTCGGTGTCATCACGGCGATCACGTTCGGCGTGGAGCCGGTCTTCCTGCTGACGGCCCGTGAGGAGCCGATGGCCTTCGACCGGGTCACGGCCGACTTCGATCAGCTGGTCGCCGAGAACGAGCACTTCGAGTTCTACTGGTTCCCGCACACCGGCAACTGCAACACCAAGCGCAACAACCGCAGCGCGGGCCCCGCCGCTCCGCCCGGCAAGGTCGGCGGCTGGATCGAGGACGAGCTCCTCTCCAACGGGATCTTCCAGGTGGCCTGTTCGCTCGGCCGGGCGGTCCCCGCAGCCATCCCGTCGATCGCCAAGCTCTCCAGCCGCGCCCTGTCGGCCCGTACGTACACCGACATCCCGTACAAGGTCTTCACCAGCCCGCGCCGGGTCCGCTTCGTGGAGATGGAGTACGCCCTTCCGCGCGAGGCCGCCGTCGAGGCGCTGCGCGAGCTGAAGGCGATGGTCGACCGTTCACCGCTGCGGATCAGCTTCCCGGTGGAGGTCCGCACGGCCCCCGCGGACGACATCGCGCTCTCCACGGCCTCGGGCCGGGAGACCGCGTACATCGCCGTCCATCTCTACAAGGGCACGCCCTACCAGGCGTACTTCACCGCGGTCGAGCGCATCATGACCGCCCATGGCGGCCGCCCGCACTGGGGCAAGGTCAACACTCGCGATGCCGAGTACCTGGCCGGGGTGTATCCGCGGTTCGGTGAGTTCACCGCTGTACGCGACCGGCTCGACCCGGACCGGCTGTTCGGCAACGACTATCTGCGCCGGGTCCTGGGCGACTGACCACGACCGGCACGGTCACCGACCGGTGTCCGTGCCGGTCGTGGCGGGGGCCTGCTGACCCGGGGCGATGCCCGCGCCGGTGGGGTCCGGGGCAGCGCCGCTGCCGTCACCGCTCGCCGTCGGGGTGGGCGTGGGGGCCGGAGGCGTCCCGTCGCCACCTGGGCCGGACGGTGTGGGGGTGGGCGTCGGTTCGGCCGTGGGACTGTCCCCCTGTCCCGTGTCCGGGCTCCCGCTCTGCCCGTCCTGCGAGTCCGTGCCCGGCGTCCCACCGCTCTCCTGACCCGGCGTCCGCCCCTGAACCGGATCGTCGCTGACCGAAGGCGCCGGGTCGTCGTGCCCCCGGCCTTGGGGCGCACCGCGCACGACGGAGCCGACGGTCGTTCCCTGACCACCGCTCAGATCGTTGCCGGAGATCAGCTCGTACGTGGTGATGCCGGCCATCGAGACGGCGAAGACCGCCACCGCGCCGAGCGCGGGCCGCTTCCAGCCGCGGATCCGGGTGCCATGGGTGCTGGACGCGGTGAACCCCTCGTCCAGGGCTGCCGGATACGACGCGAGCGGCCGGGTCCCGTTGTCGGTGGGCGGCTCCAGCAGTTGCGTACGGTCCGGGTCGGCCGTCACTGTACGGAGCACCGTCGTGGCGTTCACGGATCCGTCGGACAACCGCCGCCCGCCCCCCGATCCATACGCCTCGCGCGCCCCACGGGTGTCCCGCGTCTCCCGCGTATATACCGTGACTTCGCGGATCTGCTCGCCCGTGCGGCGGAAGAAGTGCTGGAAGACGGAGCCGCCGCAGGTGGCGACGACACTCATCACTCCGGCTCCGAGAATCGTTCCGTACACGCCCAGTTGCGAGGCCGCCACGGCCGCCGCGATCGCTGCCACGGCGCTCCCCGCCACCTGCGGCACGTTCAGATCTATGCGCCTTCCCTTGGGTTCTATGTCAGTTTCCGGCTTCTGCACCATTCCCAGCCCTTGATTGACATCTCTCCCACCATGCAACAGGAAGGGACAATTGGGCGAAGTAAATGGTTCCACTTCAGGCGATTCTGTGAAGCAGGACACGCATCATGGGCATATCGCGGCCAAGTGGGTAGCTGAACTCCCGTGCTTGACGAGAACTTCGGCGGCGCGCCGGTCCACCCACATGGCCCGAATGGAGTACTGTGGCGAGCCCTGGGGCCGGACTCCCACGTGGTGTCCGGGATCTTCGGGAGGGGGCCGAAGGAGGCACTCGATCCGGCGGCGCCACGGCATCGCACGGAGGCCAGCTACGCAGGGTGACAGGTAGTCACTCAGCGTCGCACAAGAGGTCACCGTGTCATACCGGCGATCAAGGGCTCACGCCCGACACGCCGGGCAACACGGCAATGTTGTGGCAGGCTGCACCCGGGCAGGCCACACTCGACTAGCGGAAGCAGCGACGCACGTGACGTCGGCAGGCACCACCCGGGAGGTCCCCATGCCCGAACTGCGTGTCGTGGCCGTCTCCAACGACGGCACACGACTGGTGCTCAAGGCTGCGGACAGCACGGAGTACACGCTTCCGATCGACGAGCGGCTGCGCGCCGCCGTGCGCAACGACCGCGCACGGCTCGGCCAGATCGAGATCGAGGTGGAGAGCCACCTCCGCCCCCGCGACATCCAGGCCCGTATACGAGCCGGTGCCTCCGCGGAGGAGGTCGCTCAGTTCGCCGGAATTCCGGTCGACCGTGTCCGACGCTTCGAGGGCCCCGTGCTCGCCGAACGCGCCTTCATGGCCGAGCGGGCCCGGAAGACTCCCGTGCGCCGTCCCGGCGAGAACACCGGCCCCCAACTCGGCGAGGCGGTGCAGGAACGACTCCTGCTGCGCGGCGCCGACAAGGAAACCGTCCAGTGGGACTCGTGGCGTCGTGACGACGGCACCTGGGAAGTCCTGCTCGTGTACCGGGTCGCGGGCGAGCCGCACTCGGCGAGCTGGACGTACGACCCGCCGCGCCGGCTGGTGCAGGCCGTGGACGACGAGGCGCGTTCGCTGATCGGCGAGACCGACGATGTCGCCGCGCCGGAGCCGAGCTTCCCGTTCGTTCCGCGGATCGCCCGGCTGCCCCGCGACCGGCCGCTGGACCGTGCCCTCGACCGCCAGATGGAACGGCCCGCTCCGCCACCCCCGCCCGAGCCGGACGAGCGCATCGTCACCGCCTCGGCCAGTGAGCGTGACTCGCTGACCAGCCTGCTGGAGGCGGTGCCGAGCTTCCGTGGCGACATGGTGGTGCCGGAGCGTCCCGCGCCGCCCGAGCCGCCGCCGACCACTTCTGCCGCGCAGGAGCCGGAGGCCGACGAGCCGCCGGCCGCGGCGGCCTCCGCAGGCGCCGGTTCCGCCTATGCGGATGTGCTGATGCCGCGAGCGGTGGCCGGCCACCGCGACCGGCTGACCGGCACGACGGACCGCCAGGCCGAGGCGGACGGCGTCCGTCCGGGCCGCCGGGCCGCGGTGCCGAGCTGGGACGAGATCGTCTTCGGCACTCGCCGCAAGAAGCAGGACTGACCGGGGTGACCGTGGCATGACGAGGGCCCGTACGCCGCTGCGTACGGGCCCTCGTGCTGTCCGCTCATCCGACCGGAACCCATTACCGCAGTTCCGGCTACGGACAGGGCCGACGCCACTACTGCGGATCGGGCCCCTTGGCGACCGGCCGGGACTCATCGGCGGACCACTCGGACCAGGAGCCCGCATACAGCGCAGCGGGGATGCCGGCGACGGCCAGGGCCAGGACCTCGTGTGCGCCGGAGACGCCGGAGCCGCAGTAGACACCGACCTCGGGCGCGCCGTCCGTGCCGAGATCCTTGAACCGGGCCGCCAGCACCTCTGCAGGCAGGAACCGTCCGTCGGCGCCGGTGTTCTCGGAGGTCGGGGCCGAGACCGCGCCCGGGATATGACCACCGACCCGGTCGATCGGCTCCACATCGCCCCGGTAGCGCTCCGCGGCACGGGCGTCGAGCAGCAGGCCGGAGCGGGCCGTTGCCGCGGCGCCGTCGGCGTCGAGCAGGGGCAGTGCACCCGGTACGGGCCTGAAATCGCCCTCGGCAGGGACAGGCGTCTCGGTGGAGAGCTCGCCCTCCCATGCGGCGAGACCGCCGTCCAGCACGCGGACATCCGGGTGCCCCGTCCAGCGCAGCAGCCACCAGGCGCGCGCGGCGGCCCAGCCCTGGCCGCCGTCGTAGACCACCACGGGAGCGTCCCGGCGGACGCCGGCGCGGCGCATCGCTGCGCCGAATTTCTCCGGGTCCGGCAGCGGATGACGGCCGCCGCTGCCTGCAGGTCCGGCAAGTTCCGTGTCCAGATCGACAAAGACCGCGCCCGGGATGTGCCCGGCCTCGTAGTCGGGGAGGCCGTGCGGACCGCCGAGTTGCCAACGTACGTCCAGGAGCACCGGCGGACGTGGCCCCGCCGATTCGCTCACGCATTCGGATGCGGAGATGATGGGCTTCATGGGTGCCATCCTCGCGCAGGAGGCGGCCCACCCGTAACAGCATCGAATCGGACACATCGCAATAAACCGGGCTTCCTCTGTCGACATACCGGAAAATGCGGCGCGGCCGGGACGCTTCGTGCGCCGGGTGGTGCAAGCATCTGCACGGGGCGCACACCTCTCGCACCGCCGGTCGGCGCGTCGGCCCCGTTCCCCCGTACGGCCACCACGATGGTCCGAGAAGAGAGTGACGATGACCGAGGCTGCCGCCCGGCGCACACCCGGAACACCTTGCTGGGTGAGCCTGATCGTGCACGGTCTGTGTACGACGCAGGAGTTCTACGCCGACCTGTTCGGCTGGGAGTTCGTGCCCGGCCCGGACCAGCTGGGCCCCTACGTCCGCGCGCTGATCGACGGGAAAGAGGTCGCGGGCATCGGACAGCTGCCGCCCGACCGGCACCTGCCGGTCGCCTGGACGACATACCTGGCCACCGACGACGCCGACGTGACGGCGGAGACGATCCGCTCCTGCGGGGGGACGGTCGGCGTCGGGCCGCTCGACGCGGCCGAAGCAGGCCGGATGGCCATCGTCTCCGACCCGAGCGGGGCCGTCTTCGGGATCTGGCAGGCCGCAGCGCACATCGGTACGGCGCTCGCGGGGGCTCCCGGAACCCCGGTCTGGAACGAGCTGGTGACCAGCGAGACCTCGACGGTCGCCAAGTTCTACCAGGCGGTCTTCGGATTCGAGCCGGAAGCGGTCGTCTCGGCCGACTTCGACTACCAGACGCTTCATCTGGACGGCCGCCCGGTGGCTTCGCTGCACGGCGTCGGCCGCGCGCTGCCGCGCGACCGGGGTCCGCACTGGATGACGTACTTCGAGGTCGCCGACACCGACGAGGCCGCCGCGCGGGTGGTGGACCTCGGCGGGCATGTGCTGCAGCCACCGCGGGAGGGATCGAGCGGCCGCGTGGCGACGGTCGCGGATCCGGAGGGCGCGGTCTTCACGATCGTGCGGTCGGCGGATCGCTGATCTCCCACCGCCGGTCGCCGCGCCGCCCGAGCCCCTTCCGTTCGTTCGTGCGGACCCTTACCGGTCCCCGGCGGCGAGCGCCGGTTCGATGCGCCGCAGGAGGCCCGGCCACCCCTCGCCCATGCCGTGGAACGCCGCTTTGCCCATAGGTGAGTCGAGGTCGAACCCGGCGTGTTCCAGGAACAGCCGGGTGCCCGTCCCCTCGGCCTGAAGCCGCCAGGTGATCGTGGTGTCCAGCGAATCGGGGGCGAAGCTGTAGCGCAGGAGGCGCTCGGGCTCGACAGCGAGCACCTCGCACGCCTGCTGCCCCCAGGGGCCCATGTCCAGGGTGAAGCGGTGCCCCACGACGGGCCGCACGTCACCGGCTGCCCACCACCGCGCGTGCAGTTCGGGTTCGGTCAGTGCCCGCCAGACCGCCGCCGGCGGATGGGCGATGAACTGGTCGCAATGAATGACGGACGGCTCTGCACCGGTCATCGGTTCTCCTCGTCGATCAGGTCGCTCAGCGCGCCCATCCGGGCCCGCCAGTAGCGTTCGAAGGGATGCAGCCACTCGACCGCCTCGGCCAGTGGGGCTGCTTCCAGGTGGTAGTAGCGGTACCGCCCCCGCGGTTCCTCACGCACCAGCCCCGCACCTCTGAGCACCGCCAGGTGCTCAGAGACCGCGGGCCTGCTCAGCTCGAACGCGCCGGCGAGATCCCCCGCCGCGCGTGGGCCGTCGCGGAGAGCTTCCAGGAGCGTGCGCCGCACGGGGTTGGCCAGAGCGCTGAACACATCTGCTGCCGCCATGCCCACCATGATGCGTCGGGAAACTCCGACACGTCAAGCGCACGCAGACGAGGCAGGCAGCGGGTGGCGGCTGTGCGGTCGGCAGGAGGCGGCTCAGCCCGGCGTGACCGGCAGAACGTCCGGCGACAGTGCGCCCGCGCGGGCCGTCGCGCTGGTCATCCTGCGCTGGTGGTGGCGCCTGCACAGCACCTCGTAACCCACCTCGCCCGCCAGCTGGTTGACATCCCCCACCACAACCTGCGCGCCTTCGACGACCATCTCGCCGCCCACCGTGCGAGCGTTGTGCGTGGCCCGTGCACCGCACCAGCAGAGCGCCTCGACCTGGAGGGTCTCGACCCGGTCGGCCAGCTCGATGAGGCGCTGGGACCCCGGGAACAACTTGGTCCGGAAGTCGGTGGTGATCCCGAACGCGAAAACGTCCAGGCCGAGGTCGTCGACGACCCGGGCGAGCTGGTCGATCTGTACGGGGGCGAGGAACTGGGCCTCGTCCACGATCACGTAGTCCGCCCGGCCGCCGCGGGTGATGTGGTCGACGAGGTGTGCGTACACATCCATGTCCTCATCGGCCTCGACGGCCTCCGTGACCAGCCCCAGCCGCGACGAGAGCTTGCCCTCCCCCGCCCGGTCGTCACGGGTGAAGATCACACCTTGCAGACCGCGGGCCGACCGGTTGTGGCCGATCTGCAGCGCCAGCGTGCTCTTTCCGCAGTCCATCGTTCCGGAGAAGAACACAAGCTCGGGCATGAGGGGTTGAGCACCTTTCGATTCGAATGGGGGGGTGGGGCGAGCAGGAAGAGCAGGTCAGGAACGCACTTCGAGGAGCGGGACGAGCTGTTCGACGGGGGTCATCGAGCCGTGCATGCCGACCATCGCGGACTCGTGCGGCTCCTGGACGGAGGCGGTGACCACGACGTCGTCGTGGGCGGCCGCGACCACATCGCCGATCCGGCCGTACACCCGCTCGTCGACCTGCGGGCCGAACCAGCCGGCCGCGATCGCCTCGTCCCGGCTCGCCACCCAGAACTGTTCGCCGAGCACCTCCTGCCAGACGGTCAGCACGTCGGCCTCGGCGCCCGGGACGGCGTACACATGACGGGCCCGGCCCTCGCCGCCGAGCAGGGCGACGCCCGCGCGCAGCTCCCAGTCCTCGTCGAAGTCGATCCGGGACTGTTCGTCGAACGGAATGTCGATCATGCCGTGGTCCGCGGTGACGTACAGGGCGGAGCGGGGCGGCAGTTGTTCGGCGAGGCGCTGCACCAGACCGTCCACATACATCAGCTGGCCGCGCCAGGCATCGGAGTCGATGCCGAAGCGGTGCCCCTTGCCGTCGATCTCGCTGTAGTACGTGTAGACCAGCGACCGGTCACCGGCGGCGAGCCGGTCCGCGGCCAGGTCCATCCGCTCCTCGCCGGTGAGCCTGCCGTGGAACGTGCCGCCGCTGAGCGCGATCTTGGTGAGCGGGGTGTGCTGGAAGGTCGGGGCGGAGACCTGCGCGGTCTGCACGCCCGCCTCGTCCGCGAGCCGGAAGACGGTGGGATACGGCTGCCAGACCTCCGGCGGGGTCCAGGGCTTCCAGCGGAGCTGGTTCATCAGCTCGCCGGTCTCCGGATTGCGGGCGGTGTAGCCGGGAAGACCGTGTGCGCCGGGCGGCAGCCCCGTACCGACCGAGGCGAGCGAGGTCGCCGTGGTCGCCGGGAAGCCCGCCGTGATCGGACGGCCGGTGCCGCCGCGCGAGGTGGGGAGCAGCGAGTGCAGATACGGGGCCTCGTCCGGATGGGACTTGATCTGCTCCCAGCCGAGACCGTCTATCAGGAAGACGCAGTTCCGGTCGGCGGGGGTGAGCTCGGGGATCGCCGCCGTGAAACCGGGCACGCCCTGTCCGGCGACGAGCGTCGGCAGCAGATCGGCGAGCGAGCCACTGCCGTACTCGGGGACGGGCGCCGTGTCGAGGGGGAGCAGAACGGGGTCCTGCCAGGCCGGCTGGGCCATCAGCGGCCGGTCGCTGCGGTCGCGGTCGCAGCCGCGGCCGTCGCCTCGGAGAGCGACTGGGCGAAGGCGAGGGTCTGGCGCACCGTGTCGGGGCCGTCGCCGGCCTCGCTGACACGCAGGCTCAGATCGTCGGCGGTGGAGCTGCCGGTGTAGCCGTGGTCCGCCTCGCAGTTGGGGTCGCCGCAGGCGGCCGGCTCCAGGTCGATCCGGGAGACCGCACCCCAGCCGATGGTGAGGACGACCTCGCGGGGCAGCGTCCCCGGCACGTACTTCTCGGGGTTGGCCACGACACGGCTGACCACGACCGACGAGATCCGGTCGAGCTTGACCGACTCGGTGGAGGTGGTGGCGTACGGCGACGGGGAGCTGGTGTCGGCGTTCTGCTCGTCGGTGTGGCTGACGATGAAACGGTTGTCGGTCAGAACCAGGACCGTGACATGCCTGCGCACCTCGTTGGAGTCGAAAGTGGTCTCCTGGTGCACCAGGTACGACGCGACCGGCTCACCGCCCACGGCGGCCTCCACCGCCTCGGCCACAAGGGCCGGGTAGTAGCCGCTGCGCTCGATCGCCGCGCGCAGCCCCTGGGTCGTCGTACCGGTCTTCGCCATACGCACCATCCTACGGGGGGTGGATGGCTGCCGGGGACGCTGCGCGAAAGGGCCAGGGGCGGGCCGGCCAGTGGCTTCAGTAGTTGGGGAGGCGGCGAGGGCCCAGGTCGGTGCGGGCGGGAGGCGGCGCCAGCCGGACGCTCGCACCGAGCACGGTCAGGCCCTGGGTGGCGACCACGACCGGTTCCAGTGCGACGGAGACCACCTCGGGGTGGTCGTCGACGAGCCGGGACACCCGCAGCAGCAGCTCTTCGAGCGCCGCTGTGTCGACGGGCGCCGAGCCGCGCCAGCCGAAGAGGACCGGGGCCGCCCGAATGGACCGGATGAGCTCGGCGGCGTCGCGGTCGGTGGCCGGAACGAGGCGGTGGGCGGTGTCGCCGAGGAGCTCGGAGGGCGCGCCGGCCAGCCCGAAGGAGAGGACGGCACCCGCGGCCGGGTCGATCGTGGCCCGTACGACGGTGTCCACGCCGCGCGGTGCCATGGACTGGACGACGGGCTGGAGCTCGGTGGGCTTGCCGAGCAGGTCGGTCAGCTCGCCGTAGGCCCGGCGCAGCGCGGTCTCGTTGGCAACGTCCAGCCGGACGCCGCCGAGGTCGGCGCGGTGACGCAGATGCGGTGCGGTGGTCTTGAGCGCGACCGGATAGCCGAGCCGGGCCGCCGCAGCGACGGCGGCGTCCGGGTCGGGGGCCGGGAGCGTCGGTCGTACGGTGATCCCGTAGCGGCCCAGCAGTTCGCACGCCTCGTCGTGACTGAGCGGGCGGCCGCGCGGGTCGGGGTCGGGCCCGAGGAGCGCGTCGATACGCGCGGCGGCGCCGGCCTCGTCGATGGTGTCGTCGAGGAACTCGGGCACCTTCCCCGGCACGGCGGCCTGCCGCCGCCACTGGGCGTACTTCACGGCCTCGGCCAGAGCCCGCACGGCACGCTCGGCGGCGGGGTAGGCGGGGATGCGGCCGAGGATGGGGACGGCGGGGGTGTCGCCCGGGCCCGTGCCGGACCGCTGCTGCGTGAGCTGGTCGCCGGGCGCGGTCGGCGGCGCGGCGTGGGCGGTGGGCGGGACGGCTCGATCGGCCGGCGCAGCCGAAGCGTCCGGGGCAGCCGGCGCGGATGCACGCACCACCCGTGGCACCGCGGCCGTGCTCGTGGCGGCGGCGAGCGCCTCGGCCAGGCCGCCGATCTCCACATGGACGACGGCCACCGGCTTGGCCGGGCCCGTGGCCGCGGCGGTGCGCAAGGCGGCTGCCAGGACCTCACCGTCACCCGATTCCGCTTCGCCGTTCTCCCCCACCCAGGGGATCGCCGTCACGACCACCGCGTCACAGGTCCTGTCGGCGAGGGCCTCGGCCAGCGCGTCCCGGAAGTCCTGCGGGGTGGCCGCCGTGGTGAGGTCGCGGGGCGGGCGCGGGCGCAGCCCCTCGGCGAGGCAGGCGTCGTACGTGAGGAGGCCGAGGGACTCGGAGTTGCCGAGAATCGCGACCCGCGGGCCTTCCGGGAGGGGCTGGTCGGCGAGGAGCAGGCCCGCGTCGACCATCTCCGTCACCGTGTCGACGCGGATCACGCCCGCCTGCCGCATGAGCGCGGAGACCGTCGCGTCCGGGATCCGGCTGATCGGTACCGCATGGCCCGGTGGGGTGCTGCCGCTGTGCCGGGCGCCCTTCACCACGACCACAGGCTTCACCGCCGCGGTGCGTCGGGCGAGGCGGGTGAACTTGCGCGGGTTGCCGAGCGATTCGAGGTACAGCAGGGCGACGTCGGTGTCCGGGTCCTCGTACCAGTACTGCAGGAAGTCGTTGCCCGAGATGTCGGCGCGATTGCCCGCGGAGATGAACGTGGACAGGCCCGCGCCGCGCCGGTAGAGCCCGGAGAGCAGCGCGATGCCGATGGCGCCGGACTGCGTGAACAGGCCGATGCGTCCGGGCGCCGGCGATTCGGGGGCGAGGGAGGCGTTCAGCCGTACGGCGTCGGAGTTGTTGATGACGCCGAAGGCGTTCGGGCCGATGATGCGCATGCCGTACGAGCGGGCCTGGCGCACCAGTTCGCGCTGCCGCTCCCTGCCTTCGGCCCCCCACTCGGCGTATCCGGCGGAGAGGACGACGAGGCCCTGGACGCCGTGCTCGCCGCAGTCGGTGACGGCCTCCGGGACCCGGTCGGCGGGCACGGCGACGACCGCGAGGTCGACCGGTTCGCCGATCTCGCCGATGGAGCGGTGGGCGGGGACACCGTCGATCGTGGCCTGGTCCGCGGCGAACGCGCTGTTCACCGCGTACGCGCGGCCGGTGAATCCGGCGGCGAGGAGGTTGCGCAGGACCGTGCGGCCCACCCCGCCGGGGTTGCGGCCGGTGCCGACGACGGCGACGGAACCCGGCGCGATCAGCCGCTGCACCGACCGCGCCTCGGCCCGCTGCTCACGGGCGCGCTGGACGGCGAGGGACTCGGCGGTCGGTTCGAGGTCGAGGGTGAGGTGGACGGCGCCGTCCTCGAAGCTGCGCTGCTGGGTGTATCCGGCGTCCCGGAACACCTTGATCATCTTGTTGTTGGCGGGCAGCACCTCGGCGGCGAAGCGCCGGATGCCGCGCTCGCGGGCCACTGCGGCGATGTGTTCCAGCAGCGCCGACGCCACGCCGCGGCCCTGGTGGGCGTCCTGGACGAGGAAGGCGACCTCGGCCTCGTCGGCGGGGGCGGAGGCGGGCCGGCCGGTCGCGTCGATCCGGTCGTAGCGGACGGTGGCGATGAACTCGCCGCCGATCGTGACGGCGAGACCCACCCGGTCGACGTAGTCGTGATGGGTGAAGCGGTGCACGTCCTTGGCGGAGAGCCGCGGATAGGGGGCGAAGAACCGGTAGTACTTCGACTCGTCAGAAACCTGCTCGTAGAAGCTGACCAGTCGCTCGGCGTCGTCCGTGGTGATGGGCCTGATCCGGGCCGTGCCACCGTCGCGGAGCACCACGTCCGCTTCCCAGTGGTCGGGGTACGCGTGATGCGGACTCTGCTCCGGCGTGGGCTGCATGGGCAAAGCCTACGGCTCGGTCAGCGGTCGCGTACGGCTCGGGGCCGGGGCAGTCTGAGAGGGCCGATCGGCCTTGCGGCACGGGCTGCGGCACCGGGTCGCTGGTCGGCCGGAACATCGCGCACCACATGAGAGACTGGTCTAGACAACCATTGATTCGTGAAGGGCAGAACCATGGCTGAGCGCCGCGTCAATGTCGGTTGGACCGAGGGCCTGCACGCCCGCCCCGCTTCCATCTTCGTCCGTGCCGCCACGGCGTCGGGCGTCCCCGTGACGATCTCCAAGGCCGACGGCAGCCCGGTGAACGCCGCTTCCATGCTCGCGGTGCTCGGCCTCGGCGCGCAGGGCGGCGAGGAGATCGTGCTCTCGTCCGCGGCGGACGACTCCGAGGCGGCGCTCGACCGACTGGCGAGGCTGGTCGAGGAGGGGCTCGACGAGCTCCCGGAGACCGTCTGATTCCGGACTTCCCCGGACCGTTCCAGCCGGACGTATTTCTGCGGCAGAGCCGCGGCACCTTTGACCGGGGCCGCGGCTCTTTCGTTTTCGCGAACCATACCGATCCCCGGGCGCACTTCAGTCAGCTTCCGCGGTTTCCGGAGTTAATTCGGGCAGCCGAAACAAAGCCCAGCCGAATTACATCTCTTTGTATACGGCGCATGTGTTAATGACGGCCGCTCGCGGTGTTTACGGCATGTTGCGAAGTTCTCACCCGGCCGGGCCGCGGCGGGGCGGACTCACGGCCCGGGGTGCGGTCCGGGCTGCGGTCCGCACGCCGCAGCCGGTGCGCGGCGGTGGCGCGCTCGGCGTGCTGCGCGGCCAGCGCTCTGGCCCGTTCCGCGTCACCGCGCGCGACTGCGTCCACGATGGCCCCGTGCTCGGCCCAGGAATCGGTGGGGCGGGCCGGCTGCTCGACCGCGTACATCCAGGCGATCTTGTGCCGGAGCTGGGTGAGCAGCGCGATGAGGCCGGGGCTGCCGGAGGCCTGGGCGAGCGTCTCGTGGAACCAGCCGCCCAGCGAGCGCAGATCCTCGCCCTCGCCCCGCCTGGCCCGCTCCTGCCCCAGCCTGACCAGGCCGCGGAGGACTTTGAGGTGTGCCTCGGTGCGGCGCTGCGCGGCGCGGGCCGCACCCAGCGGCTCCAGCAGCATCCGGACCTCCAGCAGGTCGGCGGCCTCCTGCTCGGTGGGCTCGGCGACACAGGCTCCGGCGTGCCGGCGGGTGACCACGAAACCCTCGGACTCCAGGGTGCGCAGCGCTTCCCGTACCGGGACACGGGACACCCCGTAACGACGTGCGAGCAGTTCCTCGGTGAGTCTGCTGCCGCGTTCGAAGACACCGGAGACGATGTCGTCACGGATTGCCGTGCATACCGAATGCGCCGGAATGCGCATGTCCGAACCTCCGCCTTAATCCCCGCGAAACGCGGCCGATCGACGCCTGTTCTGTGACTCTATTGCAATGCGGCTGCATTTCCGACGCCGAGTCGAAATCCATGAATATCTTTTGGTCCGAAGACGGTTCGGCAAGCGCCTCCGGCGGGGGCCGGTCCGGGTACGCCGAAGGCCCCGGCGGGAAGCCGGGGCCTTCTGGGGTGCTGCGTCGGTCAGACGTTGACGCCGTGGGCGCGCAGATACGCGACGGGGTCCATGTCGGAGCCGTACGAAGGCGTGGTCCGGGCCTCGAAGTGGAGGTGCGGTCCGGTGGAGTTGCCGGTCGAGCCGGAGAAACCGATGCGCTGGCCCGCGCCGACGCTCTGGCCGACCGACACGCCGATCGACGAGAGGTGACCGTACTGGGTGTACGTGCCGTCCGTCATCCGGAGCACGATGTTGTTGCCGTACGCGCCGCCCCAGCCGGCCTCGACGACCGTGCCGGCGCCGACGGCGACGACGGAGCTGCCGGAGGGGGCGTGGAAGTCGATGCCCGAGTGGCGGCCGGAGGACCAGAGGGAGCCGCTGGACTTGTAGCCGGTGGTGACGTACGAACCGGCGATCGGGAGCTGGAAGGCTCCGAGGCGGGTGCGCTCGGCGGAACGGGCGGCGCGCGCCTTCGCCTCGCGGGCCGCCTTGGCGCGGGCTTCGGCCTTGGCCTCGGCTGCCGCCTTGGCGTTCGCTTCGGCCTTCGCCTTGGCAGCGGCCTTGGCCTGGGCGGCCGCCTTCGCCTTGGCGGCGATCTCGGCCTGGCGCTTCTGCACGTCGGCCTGGGTGGCCACCTGCTCGGCGAGGGTGCCCTCGATGGCGATGACCTGGTTCAGGCCGGTCTCGCTGACGGAGGGGGCTTCGGTACCGGCGGCGAGCGCCGGAGAGGCCAGCCCACCGATGACGCCGGTGGTGGCCAGAGCTGCGATGCCGGCTATCTGCGCGCTCTTGCGCGTCAGACGGTTCGGGGCACGGTGCTTCCCGGTGGGGCGGGTGAACGCCATGAGGTGGCTGGTCCTTTCCTTCCTTCTCGCCTACCGGGTTAGCTGACGGGTTCGGAGCAGGAAGGTCTCCTACGGATCCGCGAGCCCCACAAGAGGCGCGCAGGCATCCGATTCACCCCAGGGACTGCGTGGGTCCCCGGCTCCCCAGGCTCGCGCCTGACGGGGACTCGGCGATAGCTGCCCGGCGCCGCGGATGCGGCATACGGGTGACGGACAGCGCTGCCGACGCTAAGCGGGGGGACTTTCATTCACCAAACGGACAGGGCGTTTTGTAGCGCATCCCACAGGGCACACGGGCATCTATCCGACAAATCAGACAAAAGGGAAGACCCCGGCGAGAAGCCACTCGCAGGGGTCTCCCTCTGTCCCGATATGCGGTTATTTGATACGTCAGCCGGTAACGACCGACACCTCTCCGATGCCCAGCGCCCGGACCGGCTCCTCGATCTGCGCGGCGTCGCCGACGAGGATCGTGACCAGACGGTCCACCGGGAAGGCGCTGACCACCGCCGCGGTCGCCTCGACCGTGCCGGTCTCGGCGAGGCGGGCGTACAGCTGCGCCTGGTAGTCGTCCGGGAGGTGCTGCTCGACCTGGTCGGCGAGCGTGCCCGCGACCGAGGCCGCCGTCTCGAACTTCAGCGGGGCGACACCCACGAGGTTCTGCACGGCCGTCTCGCGCTCGGCGTCGGTCAGGCCCTCGGCCGCCAGCGTCCGCAGGACCGTCCACAGGTCGCCGAGCGCCGGTCCGGTGGATTCCGTGTCCACCGAGCCGCTGATGGCCAGCATCGCGGCGCCCGTCGCCCCGGAGGCGGAGTCCGGCGCCGACGACCGCAGGACCTGCGCGAAGGCCCGTACGCCGTAGGTGTAGCCCTTCTCCTCGCGCAGCACCCGGTCCAGCCGGGAGGTGAGCGTGCCGCCCAGGCAGTACGTGCCGAGGACCTGGGCCGGCCACACGCTGTCGTGCCGGTCGGCTCCGATGCGGCCGATCAGCAACTGGGTCTGCACGGCTCCTGGACGGTCGACGATGACCACTCGGCCGGTGTCGTCGGCGGTGATCGGCGGGACCGGCCGGGACTCGGCGCTGTTCCCGGACCAGTCGCCGACGGTGTCGGCGAGCAACGCCTCCAGGTCGATGCCCGTGAGATCACCGACGACCACGGCGGTCGCGGTGGAGGGGCGGACATGGGCCTCGTAGAAGCTGCGGACGGCCGCGGAGTCGATCCGCTCCACCGTCTCCTCGGTGCCCTGGCGCGGGCGCGACATCCGCGCGGTGGCCGGGAAGAGCTCCTTGGAGAGCTGCTTGGCGGCGCGGCGGGCCGGGTTGGCCTGCTCGTGCGGGATCTCGTCGAGCCGGTTGCGTACCAGCCGCTCGATCTCGCTGTCGGAGAACGCGGGTGCCCGCAGCGCCTCGGCGACCAGACCGAGCGCCTTGGCCAGCCGGGAGGCCGGGACCTCGAGGGAGACCCGGACGCCGGGGTGGTCGGCGTGCGCGTCGAGGGTGGCCCCGCAGCGCTCCAGCTCGGCTGCGAACTCCTCCGCGGAGTGCTTGTCGGTGCCCTCGGACAGCGCCCGCGCCATGATCGTGGCCACGCCGTCGAGGCCCTCGGGCTCGGCGTCCAGCGGGGCGTCGAGGTAGATCTCGACCGCGACGACCTGCTGGCCGGGGCGGTGGCAGCGCAGCACCGTGAGCCCGTTGGGCAGGGCGCCGCGCTCGGGGGCGGGGAAGGCCCAGGGCCTGGCCGTGCCCGCGGTCGGCTGCGGGTGGTACTCCATCGATACTCCAGTCGCGGCAGCGTCGGTCACTTGTCCGCCCCTTCGTGCGCGTCGGTGTCGGCGTCCGTCTCGTCGGCGGCCGCCCCATCGGTGGACTCGGCCGGCTCGACCGGCTCGTAGACGAGCACCGCCCGGTTGTCGGGGTGAAGCTGGGCCCTGGCGGCCGCCTGGACCTCTTCCGCGGTGACGTCGAGCACCCGCTGGACGGCGGTCAGGGCGAGCTGCGGGTCACCGAACAGCACGGCGAACCGGCACAGTTCGTCGGCGCGGCCCGCCACCGTACCGAGCCGGTCCAGCCACTCGCGCTCCAACTGGGCCTGGGCGCGCTCCATTTCCTCGGGCGTCGGACCCTCGGCCGCGAACCGGGCCAGCTCCTCGTCGACCGCGGTCTCGATCTGCGCCACCTCGACCCCGCCGGACGTCTTCACGTCCAGCCAGCCGAGCGAGGGCGCACCGGCGAGCCGCAGCAGTCCGAATCCGGCCGCCACGGCCGTCCGGTCGCGGCGGACCAGGCGGTTGTGCAGCCGGGAGGACTCGCCACCGCCCAGCACGGTCAGCGCGAGGTCGGCGGCGTCGCACTCCCGGGTGCCGTCGTGCGGCAGCCGGTAGGCGGCCATCAGCGCCCGCGCCGGGACCTCCTCACGGACCTCTTCACGCAGCTGCTCGCCGATGGTCTCGGGGAGCGCGCCGTCGCGCGGCGGCTGCTTGCCGTCGTGGGACGGGATGGAGCCGAAGTACTTCTCGATCCAGGCGAGCGTCTGCTCGGAGTCGATGTCACCGACCACGGACAGCACCGCGTTGTTGGGCGCGTAGTACGTACGGAAGAAGGTGCGTGCGTCGTCGAGCGTCGCTGCGTCCAGGTCGGCCATCGAGCCGATCGGGGTGTGGTGGTACGGGTGGCCCTCCGGGTAGACGAGAGCGGTCAGCTTCTCGAACGCCGTGCCGTACGGCACGTTGTCGTAGCGCTGACGGCGCTCGTTCTTGACGACGTCCCGCTGGTTCTCCATGGACTCGTCGTCGAGCGCGGCGAGCAGTGAGCCCATCCGGTCGGCCTCGAGCCACAGGGCCAGCTCCAGCTGGTGCGTGGGCATCGTCTCGAAGTAGTTGGTCCGTTCGAAGCTGGTGGTCCCGTTGAGGGAGCCGCCGGCCCCCTGCACCAGTTCGAAGTGTCCGTTCCCCTTGACCTGTCCGGAGCCCTGGAACATCAGGTGCTCGAAGAGATGCGCCAGACCCGTGCGCCCCTTGACCTCGTGGCGCGAACCGACGTCGTACCAGAGGCACACCGCGGCGACCGGGGTCAGATGGTCCTCGGAGAGCACCACGCGCAGGCCGTTGGCCAGACGGTGCTCGGTCGCTGTCAAGCCGCCGGAGCCGGCCTGGGCTGTGGCCGTGTGACCCATGGGCATGTACGTCCCTTCGATCGCGATACTGGATTTCCTGCGAGACCTGCCACTGTAAGCAAGCGGACGGACACCTGGCGAAGTTCCCGTGCCGTGGAAGTTCGCGTGAAAGAGCGCCGGACGGCCCCTGAGGGCTGTCCCGTAATCCCTGGCGGCCGGACGACGACAGCTACGGCACCTCGCCGCGTTGCCGGAACGCCCGAATACGACCGGTATGAGGATGCCCTTCCGCCTTCCGATGCACCGCATCCGACGCCGCGCACTGATCCACCAGGGATTACGGGACAGCCCTTAGAGACGGGTCGAGGTCGGGGTTGTCAGTGCGGCGGTCCACAATGGTCCGCGTCAGAACCAGAGGTTGCCCGAACAGATCTGTGAAGGAGTCGCAGCAGCGATGGCCCGCCGCAGTACGAAGACCCCGCCGCCGGACGACTTCGAGGAGAAGATCCTCGACATCGACGTCGTCGACGAAATGCAGGGCTCCTTCCTCGAGTACGCCTACTCGGTGATCTACTCACGGGCCCTGCCGGACGCCCGCGACGGCATGAAGCCGGTGCACCGCCGCATCGTGTACCAGATGAACGAGATGGGGCTGCGCCCCGACCGCGGCTATGTGAAGTGTGCCCGCGTCGTCGGCGAGGTCATGGGCAAGTTGCACCCGCACGGCGACGCGTCGATCTACGACGCGCTGGTGCGGATGGCCCAGCCGTTCTCGATGCGGCTCCCTCTCGTCGACGGACACGGCAACTTCGGCTCGCTCGGAAACGACGACCCGCCGGCCGCCATGCGGTACACCGAGTGCCGGATGGCCGACGCCACGTCGCTGATGACGGAGTCGATCGACGAGGACACCGTCGGATTCCAGTCGAACTACGACGGTCAGGAGCAGGAGCCGCTCGTCCTCCCGGCCGCGTATCCGAACCTCCTGGTCAACGGCTCGTCCGGGATCGCGGTCGGCATGGCGACCAATATGCCGCCGCACAACCTGGGCGAGGTCATCGCCGCCGCCCGCCATCTCATCAAGCATCCGGGTGCGGACCTGGAGACCCTGATGCGGTTCGTTCCCGGTCCGGACCTGCCGACCGGGGGCCGGATCGTGGGCCTCGGCGGCATCAAGGACGCGTACGCGGCCGGCCG
The DNA here is from genome assembly GCF_036108815.1 of Streptomyces sp. NBC_00353. Classification (NCBI taxonomy): domain Bacteria; kingdom Bacillati; phylum Actinomycetota; class Actinomycetes; order Kitasatosporales; family Streptomycetaceae; genus Streptomyces; species Streptomyces sp. NBC_00353. Next base: position 3,336,395 of record NZ_CP107985.1, read on the forward strand.
CGGCACGTTCAAGATCCGTGCGACCGTCTCCGTGGAGAACGCCACGGCGCGCCGCAAGGGTCTGGTCGTCACCGAACTGCCGTTCACCGTCGGTCCGGAGAAGGTGATCGCCAAGATCAAGGACCTGGTCTCGGCGAAGAAGCTCCAGGGCATCGCCGACGTCAAGGACCTCACCGACCGCGAGCACGGCCTGCGCCTGGTCATCGAGGTCAAGAACGGCTTCGTGCCCGAGGCCGTACTGGAGCAGCTCTACAAGCTGACGCCGATGGAGGAGTCCTTCGGCATCAACAATGTGGCGCTGGTCGACGGGCAGCCGCTCACGCTGGGCCTCAAGGAGCTCCTCGAGGTCTATCTCGACCACCGCTTCGACGTGGTGCGCCGCCGCAGCGAGTTCCGCCGGACCAAGCGTCGCGACCGGCTCCATCTGGTCGAGGGCCTGCTCGTCGCGCTGATCGACATCGACGAGGTCATCCGGCTCATCCGGTCCAGTGACAATTCGGCGCAGGCGAAGGAGCGGCTCATCGAGCACTTCTCGCTGAGCGAGATCCAGACGCAGTACATCCTGGACACCCCGCTGCGCCGGCTGACCCGGTTCGACCGGATCGAGCTGGAGAGCGAGCGGGACCGGCTCAACACCGAGATCGACGAGCTGACCGCGATCCTCGAATCGGACGCCGAGCTGCGCAAGCTGGTCTCCACCGAACTGGCCGCGGTCGCCAAGAAGTTCGGCACCGACCGGCGTACGGTGCTGCTGGAGTCGGCCGGTGCCCAGGTCGCTGCGGTGCCGCTGGAGGTCGCGGACGACCCGTGCCGGGTGCTGCTCTCCTCGACCGGTCTGCTGGCCCGTACGGCCACCGGCGACCCGATCGCGTTCGACGAGGACGCCAAGCGGGCCAAGCACGATGTGATCGTGTCGGCCGTGCCGGCGACGGCGCGCGGCGACGTGGGTGTGGTGACGTCCACCGGACGGTTGCTGCGGCTCGCGGTGATCGACCTGCCGCAGCTCCCGGACACGCACGCGGCGCCCAATCTCTCGGGCGGGGCGATGGTTTCGGAGTTCCTCACGCTGGACAACGACGAGGAAGTCGTCTGCCTCACCACGCTCGACGAGTCCTCCCCCGGCCTGGCGATCGGCACCCTGCAGGGGGTCGTCAAGCGGGTGGTGCCGGACTACCCGGCCAACAAGGACGAGTTGGAGGTCATCACGCTCAAGGAGGGTGACCGGATCGTCGGCGCCGCCGAACTGCGTACCGGCGAGGAGGACCTGGTCTTCATCACGTCCGACGCGCAGCTGCTGCGCTACCCGGCGGCGCAGGTGCGGCCGCAGGGCCGGCCGGCCGGCGGTATGGCGGGGGTGAAGCTGGCGACGGGCGCCGAGGTGCTCTCGTTCGGCGCGGTGGATCCGGCGGTGGACGCGATGGTGTTCACGGTGGCGGGCTCGCACGGCACGCTGGACGACTCGGTGCTGACGGCGAAGCTCACACCGTTCGACCAGTATCCGCGCAAGGGCCGGGCCACCGGTGGAGTGCGCTGTCAGCGGTTCCTCAAGGGTGAGGACGTCCTGGTGTTCGCCTGGGCGGGCGCGCTGCCGGCGCGGGCGGCGCAGAAGAACGGCACGCCGACGGAGCTGCCGGAGCCGGATCCGCGGCGCGACGGTTCGGGTACGCCGCTGGCCAAGCCGGTCGCGGTGATCGCCGGACCGGTGTAGCCGGCCGCCCGGCCCCTGCGGCCGGGCGGTGCCAGGCCGATGGGCTACGCGTCGTCGACCGGCTGCTGTACGTACCGCAGGACGCCCCACATGCTCTGCTCATGTGCGGCGTCCTGCGGCGTGTCCGGGGACATTGCCTCGTGCGGGGCGGTGTCCGGCGCAGCAGATGCGGAGTTCTCGCGGCAGTCGGTCAGTTCCTTGTGCAGGGTGTCCGGGTCGATGCCGGAGCCGATCAGCACGAGCTGGGTGAGACGCGGTTCGTCGCGCTTCCAGGGCCGGGGGCCGAACCGCAGGAATCTGCCGACGGCATGCAGCGCATATGTGTTGCCGCGGTCGCCCGCGCCGAAGTCGACGAACCCCTTGAGCCGGTAGAGGCCCTCGGGCCGGGAGTCGAGAAACTCCATCAGTCGGCGGGGGTTCATGGGCACGTCGGAGGTGAAGGAGACACTCTCGTACGCGGCGTGCAGATGCCCCGCGTGTGCCTCGGCGTCCCCTTCCGCCCCTTCCTCCAGCAGGAGGTCCTCGAAGGTGAGCTGACGCATCCTCTCCTCACCGTCCGGCCGCAGCGCCGGGTCGAAGAGCAGTTCCGGGTCGATGCGCCCGTACGTGGCGGAGATGACGGCCGCCCCGCTGCCGGTCGCCGCGATGGCCTTGCGGATGCGGCTCTGTTCCTCGTCCTCGATCCGGTCGGTCTTGTTCAGCACGACCAGATCGGCGACGCCGAGATGGCGGTCGATCTCCGGATGGCGCCCCCGGGTGGCATCGAATTCGGCGGCGTCGACGACCTCGACCAGTCCCCCGTACACGATGTGCGGGTTGTCGCTGGCCAGCAGCATCCTTACGAGCTCCTGGGGTTCGGCGAGTCCGCTCGCCTCGATGACGATCACATCGAGGCGGGCGGCGGGCCGGGTGAGCGTCTCCAGGAAGGTGTCGAGTTCGCTCGCGTCGACGGCACAGCACAGGCAGCCGTTGCCCAGCGAGACGGTCGAGCCGACCTGGCCCGAGACCGTCATGGCATCGATCTCGATGGAGCCGAAATCGTTGACGATCACACCGATCCTGTTCCCCGCACGGTGGCGCAGGAGGTGGTTGAGCAGAGTCGTCTTGCCGGATCCCAGGAACCCGGCCAGGACGATGACCGGGATCTGCTGCTTACGGGGCGGGGACGACGGGTTCAACGGGGGCCTTCCTAAGGGAAACGTCAGGGCGCCGGGACCGGCTGGGGCGGCGTCGGACCGATGTAGCGGGCCGCCGGACGGATGATCTTGGAGTCCTCCGCCTGCTCCAGGATATTGGCGCTCCAGCCGACCACCCGCGCCGCGCAGAAGGTCGGCGTGAACATCTCGCGCGGCAGCCCGCACAGCTCCATGACGACCCCGGCGTAGAACTCCACGTTGGTGTGCAGCTCACGCCCGGGCTTGAGCTCGGCGAGGATCGCCTCGACCTGGCGCTCGACCTCGACGGCGAAGTCGACGAGCGGGCTGCCGAAGCCCTGGGCGATCCCGCGCAGCATGCGTGAGCGCGGGTCCTCGGTTCGGTACACGGGGTGGCCGAAGCCCATGATCCGCTCGCCCGCGAGCACGCGCTCGCGGATCCAGCTGTCGATGCGGTCGGGGGTGCCGATCGCGTCCAGGGTGTCGAGCGCGCGGCTGGGAGCTCCGCCGTGCAGCGGGCCGGAGAGCGCGCCGACGGCCGCCACCAGGCAGGCGGCGATGTCCGCGCCGGTGGAGGCGACGACCCGGCCGGTGAAGGTCGAGGCGTTGAAGCCGTGATCGACGGTGGAGATCAGATACTGCTCGACGGCCCTCACACGGGCGGTGTCCGCCTCGGAACCGGTGAGCATGTAGAGGTAGTTGGCGGCGTACGGCAGATCGTCGCGCGGCTCGACCGGTTCGAGGCCCTGGCCGAGCCGGTACAGGGCGGTCAGCACGGTGGGGACGGCCGCGCAGGCAGCCAGCGCTTCGCTGCGGCGCCGGTCGGCGTCGATGTCGTACACCGGGCGGAAGCCGTCCGAGGCGCCGAGCAGCGACAGTGCGGTGCGCAGCCCCGCGAGCGGGCCGGAGACCGCGCCCGCACGGGCTATCGCCGGCAGGGCACCTCGCACCTCCGGGGGCAGTCGGCGCATGGCGGCGGTGCGCGAGGCGAAGTCGGCGCGGGCGGCCGGACCGGGCAGCTCGCCGTGGAACATCAGGTACCAGACGTCCTCGAAGCTGCGGGTCTGTGCGAGCTCGATCGCCGAGTACTGCCGGTAGTGGTAGAAGCCCTCGCGTCCCCGGACGTCTCCGAGAGCGGTCTCCGTGACGACGACGCCCGCGAGGCCTCGGGGTACGTCGAGCGGGGTTCCGTTGGTCATGGTCGGCATTTCTTCCTCCGCGAGCTTCACTGTGCAGGACCATCAATATTGATTCGACTGTCTATGCTTGACTTCAATCCTGTCAATGTTGATTGAATCAATATGGATACGGTGAGCACCATGAGGGATCAAGCAGCACCCGACGACCGTGCCGACGCGCGTGCCGAGCGGCTCACGACGCGCGAGACGGCCGAGCGCCTGGGCGTGAAGCCCGAGACGGTGTACGCGTATGTCAGCCGGGGCCAGCTGAGCAGCAGGCGCGCCCCCGGTGGCCGCGGCAGTACGTTCGACGCCGCGGAGGTCGATGCACTGGTACGGCGTACGGGACGGAGAGAACCCTCCACCACCGGCGGTGACCTGGTGTTCCGTACCGGCATCACGCTGATCGGGACCGACCGGTACTACTTCCGGGGTGTCGACGCGACCGAGCTGACCACGCACTACTCCTACGAGGAGATCGCCGAATGGCTGTGGACCGGCGCCCTCCGGCCCGGCATCCGCTTCACCGCGCCTGCCGAGGCCCTGGCCGCGGCACGCCGGACCGTCGGTGCACTGCCCGTGCACAGCGGGTCGACGGACCGGCTGCGGGTGGCCGTGGTCGCCGCGGCGGCGGCCGATCCGCTGCGCTTCGACCTCTCGCGCGAGGCCGTGCTCGGCAGCGCGCGGAGCCTGATCCCGACCCTGGTCGACGCGCTGCCGACCGCTGTCGGTGCACCTGCGACGGCCGACAGCGAGACCGCTTCGCACCCGCCCGGGCTGGCGCACCGTCTCTGGCCGAAACTCACCGCCCGACCGGCCGACGCACCTTCACTTGCCGCACTGGACACGGCTCTCGGCCTGCTGATCGACCACGATCTGGCCGCCTCGACACTGGCCGCGCGGGTCGCCGCATCCGCCCGCGCCCATCCGTACGCGGTGGTCTCCGCGGGCCTCGGTGTCCTGGAGGGCCCCCTGCACGGCGCCGCCAGCAGCCTGGCCCACAGGATGCTGACCGAGGTCCTGGAGCGGGGCAGTGCGACCCCGGTGGTCGCGGACCATCTCCGTACCGGCCGTCAGGTGCCAGGACTCGGACACCGGCTCTACACCGCCGAGGATCCGCGCGCACGGACGCTGTTCGCCAGGCTCGCGGAGGTCCCGCAGGCGGCGCCCGCGCTGGCCGCGGCGCGCGACGTGGTCACGACGACCGCGCGCCACACTCCCCTGCACGCCAACGTCGACCTGGCGCTGGCCGTGCTCTCCGTCGCCTCCGGCATGTCGGCGGAGGCGGGTGAGACGGTGTTCGCGGTGTCCCGTACTGCGGGCTGGATCGCCCATGCGCTGGAGGAGTACGGGGAACGTCCGCTGCGGATGCGGCCCAGCGGCCAGTACGGAGGCCCCCGCCCACCGCAGTCACTGCCTGCCCCGGGATCGGTCGCCACGGACAGAGATCATCCGCAATAGACGGACCAAGGGGAGTAAAATATCGACAATCAGCCGGAAATGTCCCGCGGGGGCTGCGCGGTGGACCCCCGCACCACCAGTTCCGGTTCGAAGAGCAGCTCGTCCGACGGCACGGTACGGCCCCCGATCTGAAGGGCGAGCAGCTCGACGGCGGCGCGCCCCATGGCCTCGATCGGCTGACGGACCGTGGTCAGCGGCGGCTCGGTGCAGTTCATGAAGGCGGAGTCGTCGTACCCCACGACCGAGACGTCGGCGGGCACGGAGAGACCGCGGCGGCGGGCCGCACGCACCGCCCCGAGAGCGAGCGGGTCGCTCGCACAGATGATGCCGGTGACACCCCGGTCCAGCAGGCGCATGGCGGCGGCCTGTCCGCCCTCCAGCGAGAACATGGCCCGTGCCACCCACTCGTCCGGCACGGTGGTGCCGGCCTCCTCCGCCAGCGCCCGGGCGGCGGCCAGCTTGCGCTGCGAGGGCACATGGTCGGCGGGGCCGAGCACCAGGCCGATGCGCTCGTGACCGAGCGAGACGAGATGGCGCCAGGCCTGCTCGACGGCGACGGAGTCGTCGCAGGAGACACCGGGGAAGCCGAGGTGGGCAATGGCCGCGTTGATCAGGACCACCGGGATCTTGCGGTCGGCCAGCACCCTGTAGTGATCGTGTGCGGCGTCGGCCTGATGGTAGAGCCCGCCCGCGAAGACCACCCCGGACACCTGCTGCTGCAGAAGCAGCTCCACATAATCGGCCTCGGAGACGCCGCCCTTGGTCTGGGTACACAGCACAGGAGTCAGACCCTGCTGTGCCAGCGCACCGCCGACGACTTCGGCGAAGGCAGGGAAGATCGGGTTCTGCAGCTCGGGCAGGACCAGACCGACCAGCCTTGCCCGCTCGCCCCGCAGCTGGGTCGGACGCTCGTAACCGAGGACGTCGAGCGCGGAGAGCACGGCCTTCCGGGTGGCATCGGAGACGCCGGGCTTACCGTTGAGCACCCGGCTGACCGTGGCCTCGCTGACTCCCACCTTCTGTGCCACTTGAGCAAGTCGTCGCGTCATACACGCAAGATTAGCGCAAGAAACGCAAGCGGGTTGCGTGGAGTTGGAAACAACAAGAATTTCGGAAAGCGCCGGTATGCCCTTTACCTTCGTACGATGAGCGCCCCACCGCCCACCCCCCGGAGGCCACGACGGCTCGGCTGGCCGCAGCGGGTCTTCTCCCAGGTGCTGCTGATACAACTCGCCATCGCCACCGGCGTCACCGTACTCGCCACCGGCCTCTTTCTGGCACCCCTCAGCGCACAGCTCGACGACGAGGCGATGCACCGTGCGCTCGCCATCGCACAGAGCACGGCGGCCCAGCCGCAGATCACCGAGTCGCTGCTCGCGACGACCCCGGCCCCCGACGGGCCGGTGCAGTCGGCGGCCGAGCGGATCCGGCGGTCCACCGGCGCCGAGTACGTCGTCGTCATGGACCGGCGCGGGGTTCGCTGGTCGCACACCGACGCCGACCGGATCGGCAAGGTCGTCTCCACCGACCCCAGTGAGGCGCTCGCGGGCGACCAGGTCATGGAGATCGACAGCGGCACGCTCGGCCGCTCGGCCCGTGGGAAGGTGCCGCTCCGCGACGAGTCGGGCCACATCGTCGGGGCGGTCTCGGTCGGTATCGCGTACGACAGTGTCCGCGCCCGCCTCCTGGCGGCGATCCCCGGGCTGCTCGCCTACGCCGGCGGGGCGCTGGCCGTCGGGGCGCTCGCCTCCTATCTGATCTCCCGTCGTATCCAGCGGCAGACCCAGGACCTTGCCTTCTCCGACATCTCCGCGCTGCTGGCCGAACGCGAGGCAATGCTGCACAGCATCCGGGAAGGGGTGGTCGCGCTCGACCGGACAGGACGCATCCGACTGCTGAACGACGAGGCGCAGCGGCTGCTCGGGCTCGGCCCCGATGCCGCGGGCCGCCCGCTCGACGAGGTGCTCGGCCGCGGGCGGACGGCCGATGTGCTGGCCGGCCGGGTGGTCGGCGACGATCTGCTGACCGTGCGGGGCAACCGGGTGCTGCTCGCCAACCGGATGCCGACCGACGACGGGGGCGCGGTCGCCACCCTCCGCGACCGCACCGAACTCGAGCATCTCGGCCGAGAACTCGACTCCACCCGCGGTCTCATCGACGCCCTGCGCGCGCAGGACCACGAACACGCCAACCGGCTGCACACGCTCCTGGGACTGCTGGAGCTGGAGATGCACGAGGACGCGATGGAGTTCGTCACGGAGGTCGTCGGCGGCCACCGGGCCACTGCCGAGCAGGTCACCGAGAAGGTTCACGACCCGCTGCTGGCGGCCCTGCTGGTCGGCAAGGCGACGGTCGCGGCGGAGCGCGGCGTCTCCCTGCGGATGGCGCCCGGCACTCTGCTCCCGGACCGTCTGGTGGATTCGCGCGGGCTCGTCACCGCCGTCGGCAATCTCGTCGACAACGCCCTGGACGCGGCGGCCGGGTCGGACGGTGCCGTGATCGAGGTGGGGCTGCGGACGGACGGCCGTACGGTGGTGCTGCAGGTCCGCGACAGCGGAAATGGCGTCCCTCCCGAGCAGCGCGAATCGATCTTTACTGAGGGCTGGTCGACCAAGGAGCTCCCGGCGCACGGCAAACGCGGTCTGGGTCTCGCACTGGTACGGCGGCTGGCCGAACGACAGGGCGGCAGCGCCACCGTCGGCTCGGCGCCGGGGGGCGGCGCCGAGTTCACCGTCGTACTGCCGGAGGCCCTCACCGAACCGGGGCTGACGGCGACAGCCGTTCCGGAGCCGAGCACCGCAGGAGAAGTTCAGTGATCGAGGTCCTGGTCGTCGACGACGACATCCGGGTTACGCAGATCAACGCAGCCTATGTCTCCAGAGTGCCCGGATTCCGGGTGGCTGCGCAGGCGCACAGCGCCGCCGCGGCCCTCGCAGCGGTCGAGTCACAGCACGTGGACCTCGTCCTGCTGGACCACTACATGCCCGACCGGAACGGTCTGACGGTGGTACGGGAGCTGCGCAGGCTCGGCCACCGCACCGACGTGATCATGGTGACGGCGGCGCGCGACGTCGCGACCGTCCAGGAGGCCATGCGCCACGGTGCGCTCCAGTACCTGGTGAAGCCGTTCACGTACGCGGGGCTGCGTACCAAGCTGGAGGCGTACGCGGCGCTCCACCACACCCTGGAGGGCGGCGGCGAGGCCGAACAGGGTGACGTGGACCGGCTCTTCGGCGCCCTGTGGGCCGCGGGCGAACCCGGTCTGCCCAAGGGGCACTCGCCGACGACGGCGGAGCTGGTCCGCCAGGCGCTCCGGGGCGCCGACGGGCCGCTCTCCGCGCAGGAGATCGCGGAGAGTGCCGGGATGAGCCGGCAGACGGCGCAGCGCTATCTGAAGCTGCTGGAGCGGACGGGCAGGGTGCGGCTGACGCTGCGGTACGGCGAGACGGGCCGCCCGGAGCACCGCTACACCTGGGCCACCGGCTCCTGAGGGGCCGCCCGGCTCTGGAAGCACGTCCGGCCCACACCGCACCGGTACCTGAGACACCTCCGGCTACACGGCACCGGCTCCGGTCAGCGCCCGGACCTCGGTCTCCGCGTACTTGGCGGCATCCGGTGGCTCGACCGAGGTGACCGTGCCGATCCAGCCGGCCAGGAAACCGAGCGGGATGGAGACCAGGCCGGGGTTCTCCAACGGGAAGAGCTGGAAATCCACTCCGGGGAAGAGCGAGGTGGGGCTGCCGGAGACGACCGGGGAGAGCAGTACGAGCAGCACCGCGGGGATCAGCCCTCCGTAGACCGACCAGACCGCCCCTCGCGTGGTGAAGCTCCGCCAGAACAGCGAGTACAGCAGCACCGGCAGATTGGCCGAAGCGGCGACGGCGAAGGCGAGCGCCACCAGGAACGCCACGTTCAGATTCTGCGCGACCAGACCGAGCGCGATGGCGGCCACCCCGATCCCGGCAGCTGCGATCCGGGCCACGGTGACCTCACTGTGCTGCTTCCAGCCCGGACGCCTGAGCGAGGCATAGAGGTCGTGGGCCACGGAGGCCGACGAGGCGAGCGTGATCCCGGCGACGACGGCAAGGATGGTCGCGAAGGCCACAGCGGCGACCACGGCGAACAGAATCGTTCCCCCGGTGGAGCCTTCGCCGCCGCCGAGCACCAGCGCCAGCAGCGGAACGGCCGTGTTCCCGGAGGGGTTCGACGCCCGGACGTCCGCCGAACCGACCAGCGCCGCCGCGCCGAACCCGAGCACGATCGTCATCAGGTAGAAGCTGCCGATGAGGCCGATCGACCAGACGACAGAGCGGCGGGCCGCGCGGGCGGTGGGCACCGTGTAGAAACGCGACAGGATGTGCGGCAGCCCCGCCGTGCCCAGCACCAGGGCAAGGCCCAGGCTGATGAAGTCGAAGCGCGCGGTCCAGCTCCCGCCGTACTTGAGGCCGGGCGAGAGGAACTCCAGCCCGTGGCCGCTCCGTTCGGCGGCGGAATTGAGCAGCGTGTTGACATTGCCGTGGAAGTGGACCAGCACGAGCACGGTCAGCACGCTCGCGCCCACCATCAGCAGAACGGCCTTGACGATCTGGATCCAGGTCGTGGCGCGCATCCCGCCGAGGGACACATAGATCACCATGAGCGCTCCGACCCCGATGACGGTCCAGGAGCGGGCGGCACCACTGGTGCCGCCGAGAAGCAGAGCGACCAGGCTGCCCGCACCCACCATCTGCGCCACCAGATAGAGCACGGAGACGGTGACGGAGGAGGTACCCGCCGCGATCCGGACCGGACGTTCCGCCATCCTGGCCGCCACCACATCGGCCAGGGTGAACCGGCCGCAGTTGCGGACAAGTTCGGCGACGAGCAGCAGGACGACGAGCCAGGCGACGAGGAATCCGACCGAGTAGAGCATGCCGTCGTAACCGAACAGGGCGATCAGGCCGGAGATGCCGAGGAAGGACGCGGCGGACATGTAGTCCCCGGCGATGGCAAAACCGTTTTCCATGGGGGAGAACAGCCGGCCGCCCGCATAGAACTCCTCCGCCGATCCGTGCCGGGTGCGGCTCACCCAGGTGGTGATGGCGAGCGTCACTGCAACGAACGCGCTGAACAGCAGCAGCGCCAGGGTCTGGTGGTTCCCGATCAACGCCCGATCCCCCGCGTCATTTCCTGAGTGTCCCAGCGCAGATCGAGCGCGGCCCGGTCCCTGCGCAGCCGCGCATGACGTGCGTACGCCCCGGTGAGCAGGAACGTCGTGAGGAACTGTCCGAGCCCCGCGACCATCGCCACATTGACCGCGCCGGCCACCGGACGGGCCATCAGCCCGGGTGCGGTGATCGCTGTGACGACGTAGGCGAGGTACCAGACGAGGAAGGCGAGGGTGGCGGGGACGACGAACCGCCGGTACCTGCGACGTACTTCCTGGAAGGCCTCGCTGCGCTGCACCTCCAGATAGATGTCGGCCGCGCTGTGGCCGCGTCGTGGCGGCACGGAACCGGGTGGCCCGGCCGGCACGAAGCCCCCCGTGCCGTCCAGCTCGCCCCAACCGGAAGCCAGCGCGTCGTACCACGGGTCGTCGAGTCGCATCGCTGCGGCCTCGCTCCCTGCTTCCTTCTCCACCGAACAACTCCCCTGGTCCACGGACCACTTCGGCCGCGTACCCAAGAATGGACAGATCGGGAAGTTCCCGGGCACGTCATTTGCCGCACTTCACCTCATCAGGTGAAGGATGTCCCGGGCGGGCGTGCGAGCCCGCGAACATACGCATAGCGCACGGCCTGCGCCCTGTCGCGCACTCCGGCCTTGGCGAAGAGATTGTTGATGTGGCTCTTCACGGTCGCCTGCGAGATGCGCAGCTTGCGGGCGATCTCCGGGTTGGACAGTCCCTCGGCGATCAGGACGAGCACTTCCGCCTCGCGAGGTGTGAGGCCGTCGGGCAGTTGTTGCTCGGCGGCCGGCGGACCGGCCGGCGCGGGTGCCGTGGTGACCCGCTCCAACAACCGCCGCTGCACCGCGGGCGAGAGTCCGGCCTCGCCCGACAGCACAGCCTGGATGGCCCGCACGATCTCGTCGCCCCCGGCGTCCTTGGTGAGATATCCGCGAGCCCCCGCCTGCAGTGCGGGCCGGCCACGTCAGCACGCCGCCGCGCACCAGCAGCGTCACCGCAAGAGCCGTCAGCAGGGCGGCACTGCCTTGGTGTATACCCATCAGCGCGGCAGCCCCGTACAGAGCGGCTCGCAGCACCAGACCTCCCGTCCGGACGAAGACGGTGGCCTTGGTTCCCTTGCTCCACAGGGAGCCGTCCGGTTCACGCCACAGCCTGGCCGTCCAGCCCCAGCCGGCACCGGTGACCAGCCCCACCGCCAGTTCGGCGCCGAGGACCTCGACGGAACAACGACTCACGGTGCGGGTCCATGAGCCCGGGTTCGCGCAAGGACATGACGAGCAGGATGCCCGGCAGGATCCACCAGCGCCGATCGCCGGAGATCCGCTGTGCCGAGCACCGGCGGACCACGACGAAAGCCACGACGGCAGTGATCAGCAGGGCATTGATGAGCCCGGACATGGCGGCCTCCGAAGTGCGCGAAGGTTCATCGCCTTCGACGCTATGGAAAGGCCCAGGTCAGGGGATCGACTCAGGGGTTGACCGTGGGTGGAGCCGCAGTCTCCACCCACGGGTGGAGACTGCGGCTGCCGGTCATGCGTCGATGCGGGAGCGGTCCAGCGTGGCTGCCGAGCTGGAGATGAACTCCTTGCGGGGTGCGACCTCGTTGCCCATCAGCAGGTCGAAGACCTGCTCGGCCGACTCCAGGTCGCCGATGTTGATCCGCCGCAGCGTGCGGTGACGCGGGTCCATCGTCGTCTCCGCCAGCTGATCGGCGTCCATCTCGCCAAGACCCTTGTACCGCTGGATCGAGTCCTTGTAGCGCACGTTCTTCCGCTGCAGCTCCAGGAGCGTCTCCCGCAGCTCACGGTCCGAGTACGTGTAGATGTACTTGTCCTGGCCCTTCTTCGGCTGACTGAGCTCGATCCGGTGCAGCGGCGGCACCGCCGCGAAGACCCGGCCCGCCTCGACCATGGGGCGCATGTATCGCTGGAAGAGAGTGAGCAGCAGAATGCGGATGTGCGCGCCGTCGACATCGGCGTCGACGAGAAGAATGATCTTCCCGTAGCGAGCCGCGTCGATGTCGAAGGTCCGGCCCGACCCCGCTCCTATGACCTGGATGATCGCGCCGCACTCGGCGTTCTTGAGCATGTCCGTGACGGACGCCTTCTGGACGTTGAGAATCTTGCCGCGGATCGGCAGCAGCGCCTGGAACTCGGAGTTCCGGGCGAGCTTGGCGGTACCCAGCGCCGAGTCGCCCTCGACGATGAACAGCTCACTGCGCTCCACGTCGTCACTGCGGCAGTCGGCGAGCTTGGCCGGCAGCGAGGAGGACTCCAGGGCCGTCTTCCGGCGCTGCGCGTCCTTGTGCTGACGGGCCGCGATGCGGGTCCGCGCGGCGGCCACCGCCTTGTCCAGGACCGCCCTGGCCTGTGCCTTGGCATCACGCTTGGTGGAGGTCAGGAACGCCTTGAGTTCCTTGGCCACGACATTGGCGACGATGCGGTTGGCCGCCGAGGTGCCGAGCACCTCCTTGGTCTGGCCCTCGAACTGCGGTTCCGCGAGCCGTACGGTGACGACCGCGGTGAGGCCCTCCAGGGCGTCGTCCTTGACGATGTCGTCCTCGGCGACACGCAGCACCTTCGCGGAGCGGAGCACCTCGTTGACCGTCTTGGTCACGGAGCGTTCGAAGCCGGTCACATGGGTGCCGCCCTTGGGGGTGGCGATGATGTTGACGAAGGACTTGAGATTGGTGTCGTACCCGGTGCCCCAGCGCATGGCGATGTCGACGACGAGCTCACGGGTGACCTCGGTCGCCGTCATGTGCCCGCGCTCGTCCAGGACCGGCACGGTCTCCTTGAAGGTGCCCTGCCCGGTCAGCCGCAGAACGTCGCAGACGGCCTTGTCCTGCGCGAGGTACTCGCAGAATTCGCTGATCCCGCCGTCGAAGCGGAACGTCTCCTCGGTCTTGCCCTCACCGTCGAGACCGCGCTCGTCGCGCACGACGATCGTGAGGCCGGGGACGAGGAAGGCCGTCTGCCTCGCCCGCTGGTGGAGCGTCTCCAGGTTGAGCTTGGCGTCCTTGAGGAAGATCTGCCGGTCCGCCCAGTAGCGCACCCTGGTGCCGGTGCGCGTCTTCGGCACCCGCTTCCCCTTGCGGAGGCCGCTGGCCGGGTCGAACGGGCTGTCCGACCCCTGCTCGGTGAAGATGCCCGGAACGCCGCGCCGGAAGCTGATCGAGTGGGTCGCGCTGTTGCGGTCGACCTCGACGTCGAGCCGGGCCGAGAGTGCGTTGACGACGGAGGCGCCGACGCCGTGCAGACCGCCCGACGCGGCGTACGAACCGCCACCGAACTTGCCGCCGGCGTGCAGCTTGGTCATCACCACTTCGATACCGGACAGGCCGGTCTTGGGCTCCACGTCGACCGGGATGCCTCGGCCGTTGTCCCGGACCTCGACGGAGTTGTCGTCGTGAAGGATGACCTCGATGTGATCGCAGTAGCCACCGAGAGCCTCGTCGACGGAGTTGTCGATGATCTCCCAGAGGCAGTGCATGAGGCCACGGCTGTCAGTCGACCCGATGTACATCCCGGGGCGCTTGCGCACCGCTTCGAGCCCCTCGAGTACGAGAAGGTGCCGCGCGGTGTAGTTGGAGCCGTCTTGGTCTGCTCCGGTCAGCAGCGCAGTGGACGGCACGGACGTATCGGCGGTCACGCGGTTCGCTCCTCGCTGAATTTCATTTGGGGCCCGAGTGGGTATCGGGCTCGGCTTCGGTAGCCGCTGAGAGCGTACCGAGGCCTGGTAGAGCGGTTGTAACGCCACCCTCGGGGAATGCTCACAGTAGTCCAGCCTCGCATACGCGTTCGATCCCTCGTTGGAGTGACGCGCACATCACGTTCCCTTCGAGGCATGAACCATTTAGGCTCCGGGCACGTCCTCATGAACAAACCGGCAAGCCGGCCGGCCGGACGAACCGACCAAGACAAGCAACGCGAAACCGTAGCGCTACGCAATACGGCACATTCGCCGCCAACCGGCAACAGACAGCCATTTTGCGAAGAAGTTTCGAAGAAAAGCCACGAGCGGGAACGTTTTCGGCCTGGTTGGATGTTGACCCTGGTACGACAGCTCGTCGAGCTAGAGAAGAGGCGACGTGACTACTGTTCTGACCCCCGCGAGCCCGCTGACCGCAGCAGACCGCTGTGACCGTTGCGGCGCCCAGGCATATCTGCGCGTCGTCCTTATCAGCGGCGGTGAACTGCTCTTCTGCGCCCACCACGGTCGCAAGTTCGAGCCGGAACTCAAGAAGATCGCCGCGGAAATACAGGATGAGACGGACCGGCTGACGGCCGTGCAGGCCAATGCCGCCGAAGAGGAACAACACTGACACCTCGCATCCACGACGAGCCAGGGTCCGGTTCCTTACCGGCCGACGGGCGGCTCCCCCCTCGCGGGGGGAGCCGCCCGTTCTCATGCCCACGGAGCGGCGCCGGTCAGCTACTGCCTGCCATCCACCCGATGGCGGCGGAGATCCGCGTGTAGACGCCGGGAGTGCCCGGAAGCCCGCAACCGTTCCCCCAGGAGACCAGTCCGACGAGTCGCCCGCGAGCGACCAGCGGCCCTCCACTGTCTCCCTGGCACGCGTCGTGCCCGCCCAGCGTTTCGCCCGCGCAGAGCATCGCCGAGGCCTTGTACTTCCCTGCCCTGCCCCCCGGGTAAGCCCGTTCGCACGTGCTGTCCGGAAGGATGCTCACCTGGGCGGAGCGGAGCGACAACGAAAAGTCACCGCGCCCTGTCGTGTCTCCCCATCCATAGACCACGGCGCCGGGAGCCGGCTCATAGGCCTGGTCGCCTGCCGGGGCCATCGGGATCAAGCTCTGCTGAGGAAGCGCTTCGGCCAGGGTGAGCACCGCCAGATCACCGATATTGGTCGTGGGGTCGTATCCCGGGTTGATCCATGTCCCCTTCACCGCGATCTCATGGCCCCCGGTCCCGTTCAGCTCGTCCCGCCCGGCGATGATCCGCAGATCGCTCGCCTGACTCATATCGGTGCCGAGCTCCTCCTGGTTCAGGCAGTGCGCGGCAGTCAGCGCCTTCGTCGGAGCCACCATCACGGCGCCGCAGAACTGGCCCGCGCGGGTACTTCCGAAGTGGCTACGACTGGACAGCGCGACGACCCAGGGACTGTCCTTGACGTGCGCGGGCTGCCCGCCGATGACAATGCTGTCCGCAGCCGCCGGAACCGGGGAGCCGAGCGCTATCACGGCCGCGGCGGCAGTCAGGGCAAGTGCCCCGGTCATGGCGCAGGCGACGGTGCGGAACATGCGAACTCCTGACTCTGTGATGGATCATGCCCACTCAGAGTCATTCAGCGCGTCGACGACCGCACCTGCACATAGGCCGAAGGCCCGGTTCCGATGGGAACCGGGCCTTCGGTCCGAGTACTCCTGCGACCTAGTCGAGGTAGTCGCGCAGCACCTGCGAACGCGACGGGTGGCGCAGCTTCGACATGGTCTTCGACTCGATCTGGCGGATGCGCTCACGCGTCACGCCGTAGACCTTGCCGATCTCGTCGAGGGTCTTCGGCTGACCATCGGTGAGACCGAAGCGCATGGAGACCACGCCCGCCTCACGCTCGGAGAGCGTGTCGAGCACCGAGTGCAGCTGCTCCTGGAGGAGCGTGAAGCTGACCGCGTCGGCCGGGACGACCGCCTCGGAGTCCTCGATCAGGTCACCGAACTCGCTGTCCCCGTCCTCACCCAGCGGGGTGTGCAGGGAGATCGGCTCACGACCGTACTTCTGGACCTCGATGACCTTCTCGGGGGTCATGTCGAGTTCCTTGGCCAGCTCCTCCGGGGTGGGCTCGCGGCCCAGGTCCTGGAGCATCTGGCGCTGCACGCGCGCGAGCTTGTTGATGACCTCGACCATGTGCACCGGGATACGAATGGTGCGGGCCTGGTCGGCCATGGCGCGGGTGATCGCCTGACGGATCCACCAGGTGGCGTACGTGGAGAACTTGTAGCCCTTGGTGTAGTCGAACTTCTCGACCGCGCGGATCAGACCGAGGTTGCCCTCCTGGATCAGGTCCAGGAAGAGCATGCCGCGGCCGGTGTAGCGCTTGGCCAGCGAGACCACGAGACGGAGGTTGGCCTCCAGCAGGTGGTTCTTGGCGCGACGGCCGTCCTCGGCGATGATCTCCAGCTCGCGCTTGAGCTTCGGTGCGAGCTTGTCGGAGTTCGCCAGCTTGTCCTCGGCGAACAGACCCGCCTCGATGCGCTTGGCGAGCTCGACCTCCTGCTCGGCGTTGAGGAGGGGAACCTTGCCGATCTGCTTCAGGTAGTCCTTGACCGGGTCGGCCGTGGCACCGGCGACGGCGACCTGCTGCGCAGGCGCGTCGTCCTCGTCGTCGTCGGAGAGGACGAAGCCCTTGGTCTCGCCCTCGCCCTCCTCTTCGTCGCCCTTGCCTACCTGTACTTCCTCGGTCGCCTCGTCGCCGTCGAGCAGCTCGTCGGCGTCCTTCTTGCCGGACTTCTTCGTTGCTGTCTTCTTGGCCGCCGTCTTCTTCACGGCGGTCTTCTTGGCAGCCGTCTTCTTGGCTGCCGCCTTCTTCGCAGGGCTGGCCGCGGCGGCGTCGTCGGCCACCACGTCCACGGTCTCGGCCGACGGGGCGGCGGTGGCCGCGACGGTCCTCGTCACGGTCGTCTTGGCCGCGACAGTCTTGGTGGCGGTGCGCTTGACCGGGCTCTTCGCTGCGACGCTCTTGCGGGCGCGTTTCGGCGACTCCGCGGCACTGACCATCAGCGTCACACCCTCTTCCTCGAGGATCTGGTTGAGGCTGCGCAGAACATTCTTCCACTGGGTTGGCGGAATCTGGTCAGCCTCGAAGGCCCGACGCACGTCATCGCCGGCGATCTGCCCATCAGCCTTTCCCCGCTCGATGAGCGCCATCACAGACTCTGACTCGGCGATCTCCGGCGGGAGCGTACGGGATGTGCTGGCCGACACGAACAACCTCTCGGAACGATGGAAACGGCTTCCGGCCCGGCCCTGGAGAGGGCTGGAACCGACGACCGTCGGGCTGGGAATATACCGACGGCGCGGGCTTGGCCTCAGAACTGCACAGCGCGCCCAATGGCTGCTGTATTCCTTCCGCGGCGGTCACCTCTTAAGTCATCGCACTGTCTCGAGGAGTGTTACGCCCAATCCGCGTGGCCCGAGTCACACCTCATTTGCGACGAACATGACCAGGAACGACATCTCTCCACAATTGTGCCGCCGGACCGCGAGGGTCCGGCGACACGTGGTCCGTAACCCTGGCCGCGTTGCGCTCAGTGCTCGCGCGGCGCCGGCACCACTCGCTCCACCTCCGGGTGGACGACAAGAAGTTGGCGCATGGCCGCCTCGGCACCCGTCGCGTCGCCGGTGGCGAGGGCCTCGACGATCCGGGCGTGGTGGCCGAGGGACGCCTCGCCGGGACGGTCGCAGGCCGTGATCGGACCCCCCGAGACCTGCAGGGCGGCGGAAACGATGCCGGAGAGGTGTTCAAGCATGCGATTGCCGGCGGCCTGGATGAGCAGGGAGTGGAACTCGGCATCCGCCCGGGAGCAGGTGATCCCGTCACCCTGGGCAACCGCGTGTCCCATGATCTCGACCATGTCACCGAGGCGCTGCTGGATGTCCTCGCGACCGTGACCGGCGGCCAGGCGAGCAGCGAGCGGCTCGATCGTCCATCGGAGCTCACCCAGCTCACGGCGCTGGTCGTCACGCTGCGGACCGAAGGCTCGCCACTCGATGATGTCGGGGTCCAGCAGATTCCAGTCACTGACCGGGCGGACCCGGGTACCCACGTTCGGCCGGGCACTGACCAGGCCTTTGGCCTCAAGAACGCGCAGTGACTCGCGTACGACAGTGCGGGAGACCTCGAAACGCTGGCCGATCTCCTCCGGCACGAGCGGGCGGTCGGCGCCCAGATCACCGGAGACGATCATCTGACCCAGCTGCTGAACGAGTTGGCCGTGGAGGCCGCGGCCGCGGCTCGCCGAGCCCCGTCGGCCCACCCGGCCCAGCTCGGCGTCGGCGCCGTCCCAGGAACGAGCGGCTGCATGCTCGCCGGCCGGCGCCTCCGTATAGGGGTAGCGATCGAGATCACCCGAGCCGGCGAGGCCGGAGTCGACGGAGCGGGCGGCGGTCATCATGGTGTGCGCAAGGGTACTCACGCATCCTTTGTCGGCGCGGCCCAGCCACCCCTTGAGGTCTTTGGTGAAAAGCACACGAAAGGGTGATCGGCGCCAGCCCCCCAATTGACGCCTTATCCGTACAAAACGGGCACTTTTCAGGGAATTTCGCGCCCCTCGGCAGTCCGGGCACGTTCCGCGATCACCAACGAACCCTGCCGCGAAGACTGGTGAACAAATAAGCGCAGATCAGGACCGAGAGCGACAACGACAGCGCCACCCCCACGGGGTCCGTCACCACGCGCACGACAGTCACCATCCATCGGTCCACCACGTGCGGCCACTGCACCCAGGCCAGTTCGCGGAGCCTGGCCGGAAGTCCGAGCATCGAATGTGCGGTCGACCCCGCCGGCACCTTCTCCATGAGCGGAACGACGAGCACGGGAACGGCGAGTACCGCGGAAATTCCGGCGGACGTGACCCTGAAGATTCCGGCGGCCAGCAGACCGGCCCAGGCGCAGCCGACGTTCAGGCCCGCCCAACTCGCCGCGAGATAGGTCGCATTCGACGGGACCCGGATCAAGTCGCCTCCGTACAAGAGATGGAGGACTTCCTCGGATGCCAGGACGGTCAGCAGCGCGAGCAGCACCGCGACGCCCGCCGAAACGATCAGCTTGGCCAGCAGCAGGCCGATGCGGCGGGGAACGGTGCCTCGACCCGCCGCGAGCGCCGGGTAGCGGAACTCGTCGCCGAACGAGAGCGCTCCGAGCAGCCCGGCGCCGAATGCGACAGGCGGCAGCGGCAGCGTCGACGGCCAGGCGGCGAGCACATCGGGGAGCCGGGCATGGCCGCCGCGGGCGAGCAGGACCGAGAGACCCACCGAGACGACCAGAACGACAGCCGTGATCACCGCCGTTGTTCTGACACCGAGGAGTCGGCGCAGTTCATAGCGCAGCGGTTGGAGCGGGCCACGGGCCGGACGCCGTCGGACCGGCGGCGGCAGTTCCGACGCGGACGCGGTTGACGCGGGCCCCGGTCCGGCCTCCGGATCGGTGACCGGCGACTCCGGACGAGGCGCGGCCCCTGGCCCGGAAGGGCCGGCGGTGACCGGGCCGGTGTCACCGATCTCGTCGGCCAGCTGATGAACGGGTACGCCGTGACGGAATGCCGTGTCCCCGATCTCCGCGCAGCTGCTGCCGTACACCGACAGACGACTGCTCGCTTCGGCGACCACCTCGACGGATCGCTGCGCCGCTCGCGCCTCACGGCTGACGATCGTGGCGAGCCGGGCAGCGTGCGGGGTACGGACAACGACGCGGGGGCGCAGCCGGGTACGGGAGAAGGCGGCGCTGCCCTGGTCGGCGACGAGACGTCCGGAGTCGACCGTGACCACGCGGTCGGCCGTCCGCGCGGCTTCCTTGGGGTCGCGGGTGGTGTAGAGAACCGTCCCGCCCCGGGCGGCATGGGCGCGCAGCAGCCCGTGCAGCCAGCTCTTCTCGTGCGGGGAGAGCCCCTCTCCGGGGTCGTCGAGGATCAGCGCATGGGGGTCGCCGAGCAGCGCCGCGGCGAGACCGAGCCTGCGGTCCATACCGACCGACATCGCGCCGATGCGCTGGTCACGCAGCGCGGCGAGGCCGACGGTCTCGAGCAGCTCGTCGGCCCGGGAGGCGGGCACCCCCGCGGCGGCGCAGAGCATACGGAGCTGGCCACGGGCGGTACGAGCGGGGTGACCGGGTACGTCTCCGAGGAGCACTCCCACCTCACGGGCGGGGTGCGGGATGCGGTGCAGCGGTCTGCCGCGGAAGTAGGTGATCCCCCGCCCCGGTTCGATGTCGAGCATCAGACGAAGGGCCATGGTCTTGCCGGAGCCGGGGGCACCGAGGAGCGCGGTGACGGCGCCCGGCCCGGCTTCGAAAGTGAGGTCGTCCACGGCGGGCGGAAGCCCGCGGTGGGGAGCGCTGGTGAGTCCGATGGCCTGGAGCATCGCTTCTCTCGCGGAAGGTGAGACCGCTCGGCGGCAGGGTGATTACCGCAGCAAGATAACGCGACATTTAGGACTTTTAGTGCAGCATCGGACTCGCGGGCGTTCCGCAGGTCAGACTTCGGGCCTCAGCATCGGCGGATTGAGCACCGTGGCCGCGCCGGCCCGGAAAAGCTGGGCCGGACGCCCGCCCTGGCGGGTGGTGGTTCCACCGGCAGGCACCAGGAATCCGGGCGTACCCGTCACCTTGCGGTGGAAGTTCCGCGGATCGAGGACC
Organism: Streptomyces sp. NBC_00353; assembly: GCF_036108815.1. Classification (NCBI taxonomy): domain Bacteria; kingdom Bacillati; phylum Actinomycetota; class Actinomycetes; order Kitasatosporales; family Streptomycetaceae; genus Streptomyces; species Streptomyces sp. NBC_00353. Next base: position 3,357,432 of record NZ_CP107985.1, read on the forward strand.
ACGCCCCACACCGCCTCGTACACCCGACGGAGCTCGCCGACCGTAAACGCCGGCGGGCAGAAGGCGGTGGCCAACGAGGAGTACTCGATCTTGGAACGGGCCCGCTCGACACCGTCGGCGAGGATCTGCGCATGGTCGAAGGCCAGCGGGGCCTGCTGCTCACCCTCGCGACCGTAGCCGCCCTCCGGTCCGAGCAGGTCGTCGACGGGCGCCCACCGCGCACTGTTCGCATCACCGCCCGCACGGGGGGCGGGCAGGTCGGGTGCCAGTGCCAGGTGGGCGACGCTGACGACCCGCATCCGCGGGTCCCGCTTGGGGTCGCCGTAGGTGGCGAGCTGTTCGAGATGGGCACCGTTGCCGACGGCCGGGGCCGCCGGGTCGTGGGCGCACAACCCGGTTTCCTCGGCCAGCTCGCGTGCCGCCGCGGCCCCGAGGTCCTCATCAGCCTTGACGAAGCCGCCGGGCAGCGCCCACCGGCCCTGGAACGGCGACTCACCACGGCGAACCACCAGCGCACACAACGCATGGCGGCGCACGGTGAGCACAACGAGGTCGACGGTGACAGCGAAGGGCGGGAAGGTCGACGGGTCGTAGGGCGGCATGCCGTGATCATAGTCGTCTGCCTGACGATAAACACTCCCTTCGTCACGCTCTTCATCCCTCCCGGACCAAGTGCCCTTCGCTGCCCGCTCCCTCCACTCACCTTGCTCCTGACGTCAGGCGCCACACCGCGCCCCCGGTCACGGCTGTCGGCCGCTCCTGGTCCCGCCCCGGCCGTCCGCCCGAGACTCCCGGGCACGCCGTCGGGCAGCCGCCGTTCCGGGACGGACGGTGCCGGACTGCGCCCTCTTCCGCCTCACGGCCGGCGGGCGCACCGCGCGGGGCACTGCACTCCGCTCCGTACGGTGACTGCTTCGGCCCGTCCGGTCACTGCGCTCCCCGCGCAGACAACGACGCAGGGTTTCCGGGTCGAGTCCTTGGTTGCACGCCTGGTGGAGAAGTTGAGCGAAGGTGTACTCGGGGTCCGCCCGCAGAGCCAGGCCCAGAGCCACCCGTGCACCCGGTTCGTCGCCGGTGGACCAGGAGACCCAGCCCGCCAGGGTGAGCGGCGCCGCGGCATGCTCCCCGTACGGTCCGACGCAGCGACGCGAGAGCGCCCGCCACAACCGCAAGGCGGATTCCGCTTCCGACCCCTCCATCCATTCGGCGGCCTTGTCACGGGTCTCCCGGTCCTGCAGGCCGAGGATCACCGCGGCGGCCTCGTCATGGCTGATCAGGGAGTCGTCCTGGATGTCCGCGGCGGAGGGCGTCGTCGTCGGCGCCTCCCGGAGGCGTTTCATCAGCGCACGGGCGAGCACCAGCGTCGCGCGGGCCACCTCCTTGCGTCCCTCCTCATCGAGGATCCTCGGCACCAGAGCGGCGCCCGCCGAGTCCAGAGCCCTTGACTGATCCGCCACGGACGGGGTCTTCAGGGGAGTGAGCCTGGCTTCCATCTCCCGCAGAGATCCCCGCACTTGAATGCCCGCATAGGTGGCGGCGGCCGCCATCACCGAGGTGCCGGGGAGGGAGAGCGAGTTCCCGTCGGCCGGACAGCAGCGCGGGTCGGGGCAGCAGTAGGACCAGTACCGGCCGCCGGAGATGCAGAGCGCTTCGAGTACGGGTACGTCGAGAGCTCCACAGGCCGTGCGCAGACGTTGGGCCAGCGGCCGCAGCCGCTCCATCACCTGGCCCGGGGCCTCCCCGTCGGCAGGATCCTGACAGAGAAAGATGACGATCGCCTCGGGACGCTCCCCACGCCGCTCGCTGCCCTTGACCAGACACTCGGCGAGCTGCTCAGCGGTGGACGGCCATTCTTGCGGTGACTGCGGAATTCCGAGCCTGAGCCGCCCGCCGAAGCGGCCGCGGCCGCCGTGCAGGGCGACCATGACCACACTGTCGTTCGGATAGAACCCCATGAGATACGGGAGGGCATCGGCGAGTTCGGCGGGCCCGCGCAGAGTGATCTGCTGCTCGTCGGTCGGCCCGGTGGATTCGTGGTGCTTGTTCATGGCACGACCGTCCCGCGAGCGGCAGAATCCCGCGACCCCCTGTGGATAAGTTGTCCACAGGTCCGCGGGGTCGTTCGCGGTTTGTCACACCCATCGGGTTGCATGGGGGCATGACCAACGCAGACCGCGCAGAGCTCAGGGCTTCGGCCGATTCCGTACTGGCCCGACTCGTCGGGGACGCCACCGACACTGCCCGGCTGCGCGAGGACCAGTGGCGGGCCATCGAGGCCCTGGTCGCGGACAGGCGCAGAGCGCTGGTCGTCCAGCGGACCGGCTGGGGCAAGTCCGCCGTGTATTTCGTCGCGACCTCGCTGCTGCGGGCGCAGGGCAGCGGCCCGACGGTGATCGTCTCGCCGTTGCTCGCACTGATGCGCAACCAGGTAGCGGCCGCGGCCCGGGCCGGGATCACCGCCCGCACGATCAACTCGTCCAATACCGAGGAGTGGGACACCGTCCAGGCCGAGGTGGCGGCAGGGGAAGTGGATGTACTGCTCGTCAGCCCCGAGCGGCTCAACAACCCCGACTTCCGGGACCAGGTCCTGCCCCGGCTGGCTGCCGCGACAGGGCTGCTCGTGGTCGACGAGGCGCACTGCATCTCCGACTGGGGCCACGACTTCCGGCCGGATTACCGCCGGCTGCGGACCATGCTCGCCGATCTCCCGGCGGGCGTACCCGTGCTCGCGACGACCGCCACTGCGAACGCGCGGGTGACCGCGGATGTCGCCGAGCAGCTCGGTACGGGCGCGGGCACGGACGCGCTGGTGCTGCGTGGGCCTCTCGACCGCGAGAGTCTCAGCCTCGGCGTGCTCCAACTGCCGAACGCCGCACACCGGCTGGCCTGGCTGGGTGATCATCTCAAGGAGCTCCCGGGCTCCGGGATCATCTACACGCTCACCGTCGCGGCCGCTGAGGAGATCACGGCGTATCTGCGCCAGTGCGGGCATACCGTGGCCTCCTACACCGGCCGCACCGAGAACGCAGACCGGCAGCAGGCGGAGGACGATCTCCTGGCCAACCGGGTCAAGGCCCTGGTCGCAACGTCCGCGCTCGGTATGGGATTCGACAAGCCCGACCTCGGCTTCGTCGTGCACCTCGGCTCCCCCTCCTCCCCCATCGCCTACTACCAGCAGGTGGGCCGTGCGGGCCGAGGCGTCGAGCATGCCGAGGTGCTGCTGCTCCCAGGTAGGGAGGACGAGGCGATCTGGCAGTACTTCGCATCGGTTGCCTTCCCCCCGGAGGAGCAGGTCCGGCGGACGATCGATGTGCTCGCCCAGGCCGGGCGGCCGCTCTCGCTGCCTGCTCTGGAGCCGCTGGTCGAGCTGCGGCGCACCCGCCTGGAGACCATGCTCAAGGTCCTCGACGTCGACGGTGCGGTCAAGCGGGTGAAGGGCGGCTGGATCGCCACGGGAGAGCCCTGGGTCTACGACTCCGAGCGCTATGCCTGGGTGGCTCGCCAACGGTCAGCCGAGCAGCAGGCGATGCGCGACTACGCAACGACGACCGGCTGCCGGATGGAGTTCCTCCGTAGCCAGCTGGACGACGAGGAAGCGGCGGCGTGCGGACGCTGCGACAACTGCGCGGGCGCGCGCTTCGACGACGAGGTGTCGACGGCGGCTCTGGACACCGCCCGGGGCGAGCTCGGCAGGCCGGGCGTGGAGGTGGAGCCCCGCAAGATGTGGCCGACCGGTCTCGCCGCGGTCGGCGTCGACCTCAAGGGCCGTATCCCGACGGGCGAACTGTCCTTCTCGGGGCGCGCCCTCGGCCGGCTCTCCGACATCGGCTGGGGCAACCGGCTGCGTCCGATGCTGGCGGCGCAGACGCAGGACGCCCCGGTACCGGACGATGTGGCGAACGCGGTGGTGACAGTGCTGGTCGACTGGGCCAAGGGACCGGGCGGCTGGGCATCCGGCAACGCCGATGCCGCACCCCGGCCCGTCGGCGTCGTCACGGTCGCCTCGCACAGCAGACCGCAGCTCATCCAGTCGCTCGGCAGCCGTATCGCCGAGGTCGGCCGGATGCCACTGCTCGGCAGCGTCACTTACGCGCCAGGAGCGGCCGAGGTGCGGATCTCCCGGACCAACAGCGCGCAACGGGTGCGGGCTCTGCACGAGGCTCTCGTCGTGGAGCCGGAACTGGCCGAGGCGTTGGCGTCGGCGGGGGGCCCGGTGCTGCTCGTGGATGATCTCTCGGACACGGGCTGGACGCTTGCCGTGGCATCCCGGCTGCTGCGCCGGGCCGGGGCGGAGGGAGTGTTTCCGCTGGTCCTCGCTGTTCAGGCGTGACACGGGGAGTCATCCGTCCACGATCTGGGCAGGGATATCCGTGTCATTCCGGCTGATTCCCGTCAGCCTCGCCAATTGCTCGTTGCCGCCTGCCGATACGCCAGGGAGAATTGAACTCGCTCCCCGCACGGTCCTTTCGCGGCCCGGAAGGGCTGTGCCGCGGTGCGCCCCCACCCGACCCTGCCCGCACCGTGGGCGCGTATGCGAAGGGAGGACCGTGACCTTCGGATTCGCTCCGTCCGCAGCCACTTCGGTGTCCGCCGACTCCGTCAACCGCCTTGCCCGAATGCTCGAACCGGCCGAATGGGCCGCTGCAGGCATACCGTTGCTGCGCAGCCCGCGCGAGGTCGTCAGCGGACTGCACGCCCGGCACCGGCCGACTCCGGCAACTGCCGTCGTCGCCGTGCTCGACCACGAGGAACGCCTCACGGCCAGCGCGTCGTTCACCCGCCGCCCCGTAGCCGCGGACGGCTGGGAGTTCCGTAACGCGCTGCTGGCGCATCTGCGCCGGGTCATCCCGCACGATCTGCGACGCCGCACGCCCGTGCGGACTGCGGTACTGCTCTACTGCCGCGAGGGGGACGAGCGGTGGACGGAGGAGGACGGGGCGTGGATGTGGGGTCTGCGAGACGCCTGCACCCTGCACGGCCTTCGGTGCGGTGCGTACATCACGCTGACCCATGGCGGGTGGCAGGTGCTGGGCGAGGGCCGCGGTGGCCGTCGGCCCAACTCCACGTCAGCGCCTTCGTCTCTCGCCGACACGGTGGGCGAGCACGACCCGTTTCCGCTGCGCACCGGCGGCGGGGCGACGGAGGCACTGCGCCGTACCGCGGCCCGCTGACACGAGCCGTCGGCCCGGCCGCCCCGTCGGGCAGCCGGGTCACCACGGTCGTACGTGCCGTACGGCTCAGACGCCGACGCCGAGCACGGTGTTGATCTGCTGCGGGTCACCGCAGACGATCAACAGCGCCCCGGCGCGCTTCTGCGCGAGGAGCAGCGAACCGGCAGCGGCGTCATCGGCCGCTCCGTTGACCGCGACGATCACCACGGGACGGGCCTGCACCCGGTCCGCGCCCGCGGCACCGGCGAAGAAGACATCGTCACCGGCCTCGTGCTGGGCCCAGTAGGCGGCCTCTCCGAAGGAGAGCTCGTGCACGGCCCACGGGTGATGTTCACCGGTGGTGAGCACCAGGATGTCGCCCGGTGCGCGTCCGGAGTCGAGCAGCAGATCGACTGCCTCGTCGGCGGCGTCGAGCGCGCCGCCGGCCGGGGCCGGGATCAGCTGGATCTGCGGCACGGAACGGCTCTCCGAGCGGGCCGCCTGAGGCTGAACGGCGGTGGGGTGCGGGCGTTGCGCGGGGGGCGCGGGCCTCGCGGGACCGGGACCCGGACGACCGGGGCGCGGCATGGCCGCGGAACGCGGACCTGGTACGGGACGGGGGGTCGGCGCGGTACGGCCTGCGGCCGGAGTGACGCGGGGACCCTGGGCGCTCTCGTGAATCTGAGGCTCCTCGGGGATGAGAGGCATGGGTGGTTGTCTATCAAACGCCGACGCAATGAGCATCAGCGGGTGGGCACAAATGCGCGATCAGAAGTCGAAGCCGAGCTGGCCCCCGCTTTCCAGTGCAGCCGCCTCGGCGGAGAAGCGGACCTTCTTCAGGTGCTGCCACTTGGGCAGCGCGTCGAGGTAGGACCACGAGAGGCGGTGGTGGGGCGTAGGCCCCAGCGCCTCCAGAGCGGCCCTGTGCACGGGGGACGGGTAGCCGGCATTGGCACCGAAGGCGTAGGCGGCGTAGTCCCCCGATTCCGCTCCCAGTTCGGCCATCATCGCGTCCCTGTGGACCTTCGCGATCACCGAGGCGGCCGCGACTGCGACACAGGACTGGTCGCCCTTGATGACGGTTCGGACCGTCCAGGGCTCGCCCAGGTAGTCGTGCTTGCCGTCGAGTATCACCGCGTCGGGGCGCACCGGCAGCGCTTCGAGGGCGCGGACAGCGGCGAGGCGCAGGGCCGCGGTCATCCCGAGGTCGTCGATCTCCTGCGGCGAGGCGTCTCCGAGACCGTAGGCGGTGACCCAGCCCTCGAGCAGCGGCGCCAGCTCGGCGCGGCGCTTGGGGCTGATCAGCTTGGAGTCGGTGAGTCCGGCAGGAGGCTTGCGGAGGCCGGTGACGGCCGCACACACGGTGACCGGTCCCGCCCACGCTCCGCGTCCGACCTCGTCGACACCGGCGACGGTCTTGGCACCAGTGGTAGCGCGCAGTGAGCGCTCGACGGTGTGCGTGGGTGGTTCGTACGGCATGGCGCCAGCCAGCGTACGCCGACGAGAACGCCGAGAACACCCCGGGGCGCCGGACCGTTGTGCCGCCCGCGCCGCCCCAACCGGGATGCTCACGGCCCGGCCGCCGGCCGTCGCGTTCAGTTGCCGGAGGAGCGGAACAACGGCACCACGACCTGATCGATCATTTCGGCGAGCTCCCCGTCCGTCCATTCGCTGCCGCACACCTTGCTGCGGTACATCATCATTGCGGGGATCACTTCGAAGGACAGCTCGCTCGTGGCATCGGAGCGGACGTCGCCACGCGCGATCCCACGGCCGACCACCTCCCGGAGGAGCTCGGTCGACGGCTGGATCACCCCTTTGAGGATCACCGACTGGAACCGCTCGGCGGAGCTTGCGTCGCACTCGTGAAGTACGGAACGCAGCGCGCATCCGGGCTTGGAAAGCATGGCGTCGCGCAGCCGCCGACAGAGCTGGTAGAGATCTTCGCGAACGCTGCCGAAGTCGGGCGCCTCACCGAGCGCCGGCAGTGCCGCCTGCAGCGCGTCGGCCACCAGGTCCTCCTTCGAGGGCCATCGCCGGTAGACCGCCGCCTTCCCTGTCTGGGCCCCGGCGGCGACACCCTCCATCGTCAGCCCGTTCCAGCCCACGGTGCTCAGCTGTTCCAGCGCGGCATCGAGGATCGCGCGTTCCAGAACAGGCCCGCGGCGACGCGGTGACGCCATCGACGGCCGAGCGGCGGCCGCCGAGCGCGAAGTAACCATCAGCTCTTCTCCATCGAAACAGGTCGGACGGTGAGGCGGGATCAGGACGTGGAGGCGGACCGAGACACATCGGAACCGATCGCCATCCGACCGATCAGGCGGACTGAGCAATTCCGCCGGCGTCCCGGCAACAGCAGGATGCAGTGAACGCTTGCGTTCACTGACGGGGACTCACTACCGTTGACGAGACAGTGAACGCTTCCGTTCACTAATTCACTTGTGGGGGATCCATAGTGACAACCTCTCAGTTAGAAGCACAGAGTCCGCCGGGCGCGGCCCGACGGCAGGGGCGACGGGGGATCGCCCTCACGGTCATCGCCGCATGTCAGTTGATGGTTGTGCTCGATGCCACGATCGTCAACATCGCGCTCCCGCACATCCAGGACGCGCTCAGCTTCTCCACCACCGATCTGTCCTGGGTCCTCAGCGCCTACACGCTCACTTTCGGTGGCCTGCTGCTCCTCGGCGGCAGGGCCGGTGACATCCTCGGCCGCCGCCGGGTCTTCATAGCCGGAATCCTGGTCTTCACCCTTGCTTCCCTGCTGGGCGGACTGGCCCAGGAACCTTGGCAATTGCTCGCGGCCCGGGCCCTCCAGGGCGTCGGCGGAGCCATCGCCTCACCGACGTCACTCGCCCTGATCACCACCACGTTTCCCGAAGGCCCCGAGCGGAACCGCGCGTTCGGAGTCTTTGCCGCGGTTTCGGCGGGTGGCGGCGCGATCGGCCTGCTGGCCGGCGGAATGCTCACCGAATGGCTCGACTGGCGTTGGGTCTTCTTCGTCAACGTACCGATCGGTGTGCTGATCGCGGTCCTGGCACCCATGTACATCAGCGAGTCCGAGAAGCATCCCGGCCGCTTCGACGTCTCGGGCGCCCTGACCTCGACCCTCGGCATGGCCTCGCTGGTGTACGGATTCATCCGGGCATCAGAGGAGGGCTGGCGGGACTCCTTGACCGTGGGGTCCTTCGGCGCCGCGGTGGTACTCCTCGCCGCATTCGTACTCATCGAGATGCGGGCGAAGGAACCGATCACCCCACTGCGGATGTTCGCCGACCGCAACCGGTCGGGGACGTACCTCATCATGCTCAGCCTGGCCGCCGCCATGGTCGGCATGTTCTTCTTCATCGTCCTGTTCGTGCAGAACGTGCTGAGCTACAGCCCCATCGAGTCGGGTCTGGCCTTCCTGCCCGTGACAGTCGCCATCATCACGGGCGCAGGCCTGTCGCAGCGGCTGCTGCCGGTGCTCGGCCCCAAGCCGTTCATGATCACCGGTTCGACACTCACCGGAATCGGCCTCTTCTGGCAGACATTCGTCTCGTCCGACAGTTCCTACGCGAGCGGGGTGCTGGGGCCGATGCTCCTGTTCGGCTTCGGTATGGGCCTCAACTTCGTCACGCTGACCCTGACCGCTGTCTCCGGGGTCGCGCAGCACGAGGCCGGTGCGGCGTCCGGACTGCTCAATGCCAGCCAGCAGGTGGGTGGTTCGCTGGGGCTGTCCATCCTGGTGACGGTCTTCGGCACGGCGAGCCGCAACGAGGCGGAGAAGCAACTTCCGTCGTTCATGGCGCAGGCGACGCCGGAGCAGAAGGCGAAATTCGCCGAGACACACGAGTTGCCCGCGCCCTGGGGACACGAGGTGCTCACGCAGGGCATTTCGACGGCGTTCACGGCAGCGGTGGCGATGGCCGCACTCGCCCTGCTGACTGCGGTGTTGGTGATCCGGGTACGCAGGAGCGATCTGGATGCGCTGAGCGGCAAGGCGTCCGCGGGTGGCCCTGGAGCCTAGCGTCGCCACGCCTGTGCGGCACCGGTACGCCGGGCGGCGCGCAGGCACAGGCACGCGCACCGGCGCAGGTGCAGGCCGTCCACGGGGATGCGGCCTGCACCTGCCCGGATCGCCGGGTACCGCTCGGCGATCCGGATCAGCACGGGGCGTAGGGGGCGTCATCCGTAGGCGACGTCATCAGTACGGATCGTACGTATCGTCTTCGTAACCGCCCCGATCGCCGCCGTCCTCACCGCTTCCAAGCCCCGCGCAGTCCGTCACGGGAGCGTTCGCGCTCCGGTTCTCCAGAATGTCGCGTGCCCGCGCCTCGCCCCAGCTGGTGGCGTACCAAGGAGCGTCGGACACGCGCAGCGTGCGCTGGATCTCGCCGAGGGCACACGACCGCAGCGGTTCGGGCAGTGTGTCGAGGGCCGGTACGGCGTCGGCCGAGAGGCCACGGAGGTAGTCGATGTCGATCGCATGGTTGTTGCGGTAGCGCTGAACGTTCTGTTCCGCGATCAGCCCGTCGGGCGAGACCAGACCGAACACCAGCACACCGACGGCCGCGCTCGCAGCCACGGCGCGCGGCAGCAAGCGGGCGCCGAACACACCCGCCGCCATGATCAGGATCAGCACCACGCCCAGCCACAGCTCCACCGCGGCCACGGATATGCGCAGCCGGGTCAGACCGTACGCATCGACGTACAGCTCCATGCGTCGCAGCGCGGAGGCCACCACCACAAGGGTGAGCAGGCACAGCGTGCCGAGGACGATCCGCACGAGAGTCCGGTCGCGCGCTTCACCACGAGGGGCCCAGCGCAGAGCGAGCGCGATCACGAGGAGGGTGAGCAGTGTCGCCCACAACAACTGCCAGAAGCCCTGGCGGGCGTATGCGGAGTAGCTGAGATCGGTCTCGGCCATCACCTTGTCGTATCCGCCGAGCAACACGGTGAGCTGGATGGCGATGAAGACGGCGAAGAGCAGATTCAGCACGATGAGCGGAAGCGCCCACTCCAGCCGGCCGCGGGCCTTGCCCGCCCGCACGGTGATGCGGTCCCAGCGGATGGGGGCAGCAGCGGTGTAGGCGGCTGTGAGCGCACCGACCAGACCGACCACGAAGAGGAAGAACCTCCAGGGGCTGTCGCCCAACGACACATCGGGGATCAAATTGCCGAGCACATCGGCGAACGCGGCATCCGCGCTCGCGAACAGTGCTCCGAAGACGATGAGCAGGACAACGGCCACCGCGGTGGACCGGAAGGCGACACCCCATCGACCGCGAGAACCTGCCATCCGGTCGCGAATGCCCAGCCCGCCCCATCTCACTCCCTCGACGGCGGAGGAGAACAGGCCCACCGAACCGAGGAACACCCCGAGCCAGCTGCGGCTGCCGTGCAGGGTGAGCGAGCCCAGCGCGACGGCTGACACCACAGCGAGGAAGGTGGGCCAGCCCGCGTCCCGGAGCGCCGGGACGATGAGCAGTGACAGACCGCCCAGTGCCCAGACAGCGGACCAGGGCCGGAGCCGTCGACCCGCGGCCTCTGCGGCGAAGAAGGCCGCGAGCGCGGCGGGAACCGCGACGATCAGCAGGTTCAGGCCGAGGCCGTCCCCCAGCAACAGGCCACTGAGGAGCGCGGTGGCCGCGACCGACCAGAGTGTGGCGTTGCGGATGGCGACCGGCGGGGCCGGGCGCAGCCGCGCAACCGTGCCGGCCTGCTGTCGGCGGCTCTGCCAGGGGTTGGGCGGCGGATGCGGTTGCCATCCTTGCTGCACGTACGCCGGGTCCTTCGGCGGTTCCGGGACGGCGTCGCCGGAATCGGGCACGCTCGGCGCTGCGGAGCTGCCGGGCGACTCGGTGGCCACCGACGGCTCCGGCGACTTCGAGGACTCCGGCGCCACCGACGGCTCCCGCGGGCGGGACGACTCGGGCGCCTCTGGCTTCCGGGACGACTCTGACGTGTGATCGGACATGGGACCCCCTCCCACCGAGTTCCGCTCGCTCAGCTGCTGAGCAGCGCGAGCACCTCGGCTCTCATTCGGCGCACGACCGTCACGATGATCATTGACGGCGGCGTGGCCGAAAGGGTAGCCCTCCAGTACCGCTCTCAGACGTGCGCGGCAGGGATGTGGCAGTACCGTGACAGTCGAGACGGGTCAGCTGAGACCCGGCCGGGGAAGCCAGCCCGGCAGCTCTTCCGTCTGTGCCGACCAGGCGGCCGGCGGGGCTCCCGCCTTGCTTGCCGCGATGACCCCGCCGACGATTGCGCAGGTCGTGTCGACATCGCCACCGGCCTGAGCGGTCACCCAGAAGGCCTGCTCGAAGTCGCCGAGGCTCCGTGCCGCCGACCAGAGAGCGAACGGCACTGTGTCATGTGCACTTGTACGACGGCCGTTGCCGAGAACCGCCGCGACGGTCCCGGCATCGTTGTAGTCGAGCATGTCGCGCGCCCGGCGCAGCCCGGCGCCGACCGCACTGCGCGGCACGAGGGCGATGACCCCGTCGAGGAGATCGGTCGGCGTCGGCGGCCCGCCGGGCGCGGCGGCGAGCGAGGCGGCAGCCGCGACAGCCATCGCCCCCACGACGGCCTCGCGGTGCTGATGCGTGGTGTACGAGGAGATCTCGGCCTGGTGGGTGGCCTGCTCGGGGTCGTCCGCGTACCAGGCGCCGAGGGGCGCGATACGCATGGCGGAACCATTGCCCCAGGAGCCCTGTCCCTGGAAGAGCGCGGACGCCAGCTCGCGCCAGTCGCCGCCCTCCCGGACCAGCCGCAGCAGCCGGTTCACAGCAGGGCCGTATCCCCGGTCGAAGTCGTGGTGGTCGGCGAACGAGTGGGCCAGCGCGTCCTGGTCGATGCGGTTGTGCCCGGCGAGCACGGCCAGGACGGAGCAGGCCATCTCCGTGTCATCGGTCCATTGCCAGGGGCCGAGCGGCAATGCGCACTGCTTCAGCAGCGGATAGTTGGCGGGCACAAAGAACTGGGAGCCCAGAGCGTCCCCCACGGACAGCCCCCGCAGGCTGGCCAGGGCGCGTTCGAAGCGTTGGGCGGAAGCGGAGTCAACGGTCATCGCCTCTCCACTCTATCCGGTGATGCCGTACGGCTCAGGGGTACGCCACCGCTCGAACGGCCGGTCAAGCGTGTACCGCCCGTCCTCGCCGAGCATCAGCATTCGCGTCTCTCCGTTGCCGGGATTGGACAGTGACTCGAATTCGGCCACCGACCAGTGGAACCACCGCATGCAGAACAACCGCATCGTCAGTCCATGAGTGACCAGCAGAACGTTGGGCGGATGGTCGGGGTCCTCGAAGCTCCGGTGCAGGCTCTCCAGAAATGCCCCGACCCGGTCGTACACATCGGCGCCGGACTCCCCCTGCGCGAAGCGGTAGAAGAAGTGTCCGTACGCGTCCCGGTAGGCCTTCTGCAGTCTCACGTCGTCCCGGTCCTGCCAGTTGCCCCAGTCCTGTTCGCGCAGCCGCGGCTCCTCGCGCACCCGCACCCGCTCCAGGTCCAGCCCGAGGGACCTGAAGGTCTCGTGCGTGCGGCGGTAGGGCGAGACGTACACGCTGACCCGCTCGCCGCCGAAGAGGTCGCGCAGCCGTGCCCCCGTCTCCCTGGCCTGCCGCAATCCCGTCGCGGTGAGCCTCAATGCATGGTCGGGCTCACGTTCGTACACCGTGTCATCGGCATTGCCCTCGGACTCGCCGTGCCGGACGAGGACAATGCGTTGCGGTCGTGCCATGTGAAGACCCTAGATCGAGTCCGGCCCATTCGAGCAGTTGTCCGGAATCCGTCCGACGCATGTTGCCGGCGAAGCAGGGCCCCAGGACATCCGGCACACCCCTGCCCGCCTGGGCACCGCGGATCAGGGGCCGGCCCGAGGTGCCCGCGGATCACACCGTCCAGGACGGGTCGAGCTGCACGACGTCCCCCGCCAGCGCCGCCACATCGTCCTCGGTGCCTGCCCGCTGCGAGAGCCTTTCGACGCTCCCCGGCCGGTACTTGCCGCGCTCGGCACTCGACTGCCACATCGACAGCACCAGGAACTCGTGCCCCGGGGCTTCGCCGAACACCCCGCGCAGCATGCCGGGTGAGCCGGCCATCGCCGGATTCCACACCCTCTCCTGCATCAGGGCGAAGTGTTCGACCCGGTCCTCGTGCACCCGGCTGTGCGCCACTCTGACCACATCCGCATCGGTGAAGCGCGGCTCGAAGCCGGTCTTCACATCGAAGCGGTAGTCGAACAGTTTGACCTGGATGTCGCTGTACGTTCCGGACTGTGCGGCAGCCAGCCGGTCGTGCGCACGCGCCATGAACGAGTCGTAGAAGACCCGGTTCTCCCAGAACGCGAACACATGGGCAACCTCCGGTCGCCCCCGGCTCCAGCCACCCCCCTGTCCCCTGAACCCCGGCTCACCGAGCAGCCCCGCCCACTTTCGCTGCCCCCGCTCGAAACCACGACGGTCCATCACGGTGCAGCGAATCCACTTGACCAGCACCGCGCCATCGTACGGCGCCGAACGTGGCGCGGGTCACGCTCTGACGGAGTACGTCCGAACCAGGCGCTGCGAATCGCAGAATGATCTCCATGACGACCCCGCCCGCCAACCCCCTGTTCGCCAACACCCTGTTCGCCCGCCTCGACTCCGCGGAACGCATCCTCGTCGCCGGGGCGGGCGGCGGCTTCGACATCTACGCGGGACTTCCGGTCGCACTCTCCCTGCTGCATCAGGGCAAGGACGTCCGGCTCGCCAATCTCTCGTTCAGCGCCCTCGAAGGGCTTCCCGTCGATGCCTGGCTCGCGCCCGATGTCGCGGTCATCACCCCCGAAACCTCCCTCCACCAGCCGTACTTCCCGGAACGCACGCTCGCCCAGTGGCTCGAACTGCACCACTACCCGAGCACCGTGCACGCCTTCGCCCGGGTGGGAGTGCAGCCGCTGCGGGCCGCCTACCGAGCACTGATCGAGCGGTACGACATCGACGCGGTCGTCCTCGTCGACGGCGGTACGGACATCCTGATGCGTGGCGACGAATCCGGGCTCGGCACCCCGGAGGAGGATCTCACCAGCGTCGCGGCGCTCGCCGGAATCGACGTACCGGAGCGCCTCGTCGTCTCCATCGGCTTCGGAATCGACGCGTATCACGGGGTGAGCCACGGACTCGTCCTGGAGAACATCGCAGCCCTGGAGCGCGATGGCGCCTGCCTGGGCGCCTTCTCCGTCTCCCGTACGACCCGCGAGGGCGCTCTCTTCGTCGACGCGGTCGCCCATGCCCAGAAGCACACCCCCGACCACCCGAGCATCGTCAACGGATCGATCGCCGCGGCAGTCCAGGGAGCCTTCGGGGACATCCAGTTCACCTCGCGCACCCGGGGCAGCGAGCTGTTCATCAACCCGCTGATGACGCTCTGCTTCGCCTTCGAACTGGAGGGGCTGGCCCGCAACTGTCTGTATCTCGACCGCATCGAGCACACCCACTTGATGCGCCAGGTCAGCAGCGCGATCGGGCTCTTCCGCGAGGAGATCAGGCAGCGTCCGCCGCGCCGAATCCCGCACTGAACTGTGCGGGAATCGATATTGGCCCGATTCCGCCGCCCGATACCAAGCCGGTTGGTTCCACGGACAGTTACGGACATGATCGAGTGGTACGACCGGTCCGACGGCCCAGCGGCAAGGAGGGAAGTCCGATGAGTACGCCCAAGAAGGACCTCGCAAAGGTCGAAGTCAGGCTCAAATGGGACCCAAGTCCTCCGGGTGCTCCCGCCCACGACCTCGACATCATCGCCGCGACCTACCCGGCGGACGAGCCGTACGGCAGCCCCTCGTATCTCGTGCACTTCGACAGCCGTTCGCCGGACGGCACCATCATGCTGAACCGCGACAGCAGGACCGGCCAGGGGTTCGGCTTCGACGAGGTGATGACCCTGGAACTGAACCGGCTGTCGGCCGCGTACGCCCGGGTCGTCGTCGGGGTCGCCATTCAGCAACGGGACGGCCGAAGGACGTTCGACGACATAGCGAGCACCGGCGTGCAGATTCGTGAGGGCTACACAAATCTGGCGGAGGACGACTTCTCCTCGGTCGGCGGCGCCACCGCGGCGACGGTCGCCGAGTTCGTCCGGGGCGGCTCGGGCGGATGGGAGTTCCACGAGACGATCCGGGGCTTCGACGGCGACCCCGGTTCATTCGCAGCGACGATGGGGAGCCGCACGCCCGGAACGTGACGCCTCGGCACGCAACAGGCGGGGAGCCCACTCGCAGGACCGCGGACCCGGTGCACGGCACCTGCCCTGGATCAAGAAATGCCGAGGGCGGTGGAGCCTGAATATCAGCTCCACCGCCCTGACCAGCTAGTTCATGCCCAGCAGGTGCCCGAAAATCAGCTGCAACCGCTGGTCGAGCCGCAGCCCTCGCAGATGTAGCAGGATCCGGCGCGCTGCATCTTCGTGCCACAGGAGAAGCAGAGCGGCGCGTCCGCGCTGATGCCCAACTGCATCTCGACGAGCTCCGCCGAGGTGTGCGCCGTCCTCGGGGCGGGCATCTCCGCCTCCTTCGGAGGGGCGACCGCCTTCAGCGGCTCGGTCCGGATCGGAGCGGACTGGGCCAGGCCCTCGACGTCCAGCTCGTCGTCCTCGAGCGACGGCTCGTACGAACCGGTGTCGAGGTGACGCTGACGCTCCTCGGCCGAGTGGATGCCGAGCGCCGAGCGGGTCTCGAAGGGCAGGAAGTCCAGCGCCAGGCGGCGGAAGATGTAGTCGACGATCGACTGCGCCATCCGCACGTCCGGGTCGTCCGTCATACCGGCCGGCTCGAAGCGCATGTTGGTGAACTTCGAGACGTACGTCTCCAGCGGGACGCCGTACTGCAGACCGACCGAGACGGCGATGGAGAAGGCGTCCATCATGCCCGCGAGGGTGGAGCCCTGCTTGGACATCTTCAGGAAGACCTCACCGAGACCGTCGTCCGGGTAGGAGTTGGCGGTCATGTAGCCCTCGGCGCCGCCCACCGTGAACGAGGTGGTGATGCCGGGACGGCCCTTGGGAAGACGCTTGCGGACCGGGCGGTACTCGACGACCTTCTCGACCGCGGCACGGATGGTGCCTTCGGCCTTGGCGGTGACCTCGGCCTTCTCCTTCTCCTTGGTCTTGGCGGAGAGGGGCTGGCCGACCTTGCAGTTGTCGCGGTAGATGGCGAGCGCCTTGACGCCCATCTTCCACGCCTCGAAGTAGACCTCTTCGACGTCCTCGACGGTGGCCGTCTCCGGCAGGTTCACCGTCTTGGAGAGTGCACCGGAGATCCACGGCTGGATGGCCGCCATCATGCGGACGTGGCCCATCGCGGAGATGGAGCGCTCGCCCATCGCGCAGTCGAAGACCTCGTAGTGCTCGGCCTTCAGACCGGGGGCGTCGATCACATTGCCGTGCTCGGCGATGTGGGCGACGATCGCCTCGATCTGCTCCTCCTGGTAGCCCAGGCGGCGCAGGGCCTGAGGGACGGTGCCGTTGACGATCTGCATCGAGCCGCCGCCGACCAGCTTCTTGAACTTGACCAGGGCGAGGTCGGGCTCGAGGCCGGTGGTGTCGCAGGACATCGCGAGACCGATGGTGCCGGTGGGCGCGATGACCGAGGCCTGCGCGTTACGGAAACCGTTCTTCGCGCCGAGACGGATGACGTCCTGCCAGGCCTCCGTGGCGGCGGCCCAGATCGGGTTGTCCAGGTCGTCCATGTGGACGGCCGCGGCGTTGGCGTCGGCGTGCTGCTTCATGACGCGCTGGTGCGGCTCGGCGTTGCGGGCGTAGCCGTCGTACGGGCCGACGACCGCGGCGAGCTCGGCGGAGCGCTTGTACGAGGTGCCGGTCATGAGCGACGTGATGGCGCCGGCGAGGGCGCGGCCGCCCTCGCTGTCGTACGCGTGGCCGGTCGCCATCAGCAGGGCGCCGAGGTTGGCGTAACCGATGCCGAGCTGACGGAAGGCGCGGGTGTTCTCGCCGATCTTCTCGGTCGGGAAGTCGGCGAAGCAGATGGAGATGTCCATCGCGGTGATGACCAGCTCGACGACCTTGGCGAAGCGCTCGGACTCGAAGGACTGGTTGCCCTTGCCGTCGTCCTTGAGGAACTTCATCAGGTTCAGCGAGGCCAGGTTGCACGACGTGTTGTCCAGGTGCATGTACTCGCTGCACGGGTTCGAGCCGTTGATCCGGCCGGACTCGGGGCAGGTGTGCCACTGGTTGATCGTGTCGTCGTACTGGATGCCGGGGTCGGCACAGGCCCAGGCGGCCTCGGCCATCTTGCGGAAGAGGGACTTGGCCTCGACCTCTTCGATGACGTCACCGGTCATCCGGGCGCGCAGCCCGAACTTGCCGCCGGACTCCACGGCCTTCATGAACTCGTCGTTCACACGGACCGAGTTGTTGGCGTTCTGGTACTGGACGGACGTGATGTCGTCGCCGCCCAGGTCCATGTCGAAGCCCGCGTCGCGCAGGGCGCGGATCTTCTCCTCCTCCTTGACCTTGGTCTCGATGAAGTTCTCGATGTCGGGGTGGTCGACATCGAGAATGACCATCTTGGCCGCGCGACGGGTGGCACCACCGGACTTGATCGTTCCGGCGGACGCGTCTGCACCGCGCATGAAGGAGACAGGACCGGAGGCGTTGCCACCGGAGGACAGCAGCTCCTTGGAGGAGCGGATACGGGAGAGGTTCAGGCCGGCGCCGGAACCGCCCTTGAAGATCATGCCCTCTTCCTTGTACCAGTCGAGGATCGACTCCATGGAGTCGTCGACGGCCAGGATGAAGCAGGCGGAGACCTGCTGCGGCTGGGGCGTGCCGACGTTGAACCAGACCGGCGAGTTGAAGCTGAAGATCTGGTGCAGGAGGGCATACGCCAGCTCGTGCTCGAAGATCTCGGCGTCGGCCGGGGAGGCGAAGTAGTTGTAGTCCTCGCCCGCCTTCCGGTACGTCTTCACGATCCGGTCGATCAGCTGTCGCAGACCGGTCTCGCGCTGCGGCGTGCCGACAGCTCCGCGGAAGTACTTGCTGGTGACGATGTTGACCGCGTTCACCGACCAGAAGTCGGGGAACTCGACGCCACGCTGCTCGAAGTTGATCGAGCCGTCGCGCCAGTTGGTCATGACGACGTCACGGCGCTCCCACGCCACCTCGTCGTACGGATGCACGCCGGGGGTGGTGTGGATGCGCTCGATACGCAGGCCCTGCTTGGTCGCAGTCGACTTGGATCCCTTGGCTCGGGAACCTCGTGCCGGGCCGCTCGCCGTCTCTGTCATGCCGCCTCCCATATGTGGGCAAAAACGCCCTGAAGTGCCCAGAACTTCCCGGGGCACAATGTGTGTCTGATGCTTCGGACGCCGCGCACAGCACCCGGAGCAGATCTCTGTAGCCGCCCTGCCGCTGATCGATACGCCTCTGTCGATCAGCCGGTGTCGCTCAGTCGGCGGCGACGGCGGGAACGGGGACCGCCAGGGTCTCGCCGGTCCCGCATCCCTCCACGGGAGGCCGCCGCTCGCGAAGTTCCACGATGGCGGCCTCGAAGTCTTCGAGTGTGTCGAACGCCCGGTACACGGACGCGAAGCGCAGGTATGCGACGAGGTCGAGTTCCTGCAGGGGGCCGAGTATGGCCAGACCCACGTCGTGGGTGGTCAGCTCGGCACTTCCGGTGGCGCGCACCGCCTCCTCGACCCGCTGGCCGAGTTTGGCGAGGGCGTCCTCGGTGACGGGTCGCCCCTGGCATGCCTTGCGGACGCCGGAAATGACCTTGGTGCGACTGAAGGGTTCGGTGACTCCGCTGCGCTTCACCACCATCAGCGAGCAGGTCTCCACCGTCGTGAAACGGCGGGAGCACTCAGGGCACTGACGGCGACGGCGGATCGACGTGCCGTCATCGGTGGTGCGACTGTCGACGACCCGGCTGTCGGGGTGCCTGCAGAAGGGGCAGTGCATGGCTCCCAACCCTCCTTCACAGCACGACTGAATAGCCTCTTCAGGCCCCGTCAGGGACCCTCGAAGCAGCCATAAGCATAGGCGATGGTCACGGACTCAATCGACCAGGGACCACAACTTCTGGGTAGCTGGAACAATCCAACCACTAGATCTTGGGTTTGGTTGCGCATTCGGCCCTAGCGCGTGTCGCGCGTTCCGGGCGGCCCACAGGGGGCGTACGACCGACCATGAGGTTACGGGACACGCCCGACCGCCCGGATCGCGGGGCGCCCGACGACGGACCGGAACGGCGGCCGGGAGACCACCCCGCGTGGCGGCGCCGCAGCCGCGAACGCTAGCGTAATGATCCGAATTGCCGGTCGTGCATGGCACACGTCGAACCCACCCGGCGCCGGGCGGGAATCCGACCCGCGCTTCGCTCATACACCCGGCAATGAACACGGCACAGACTTTTATTCGTTTTTCACTCGAACGTGTGTTTGGCGCAACCTTTCGAAAGCTACTACCGTTGTGCAGCTAGGGAGACCATTCGAGAGGGGCCGACGTGACCACCACCGCAGACAGTGCCACCATCACTGCCCAGGACCGCTCCCAGAGCCGACTCGAGCCGGTGCATGCCATGAATGACTCAGTCAGGAACACGGAGGGGCCGGAGCCGGCGCGCCCAGCGCGCTCGCTCCCCGGCCGACCTCCAGGAATCCGAGCGGACAGCTCGGGGCTCACGGACCGGCAGCGGCGAGTGATCGAGGTCATCCGCGACTCGGTGCAGCGACGGGGGTACCCACCCTCGATGCGGGAGATCGGTCAGGCGGTGGGGCTGTCCAGCACGTCCTCCGTCGCCCATCAACTGATGGCTCTGGAACGCAAGGGCTTCCTCCGCCGCGACCCTCATCGCCCCCGGGCGTACGAGGTCCGCGGTTCGGACCAGCCCAGCACGCAGCCGACCGACACGACCGGCAAGCCCGCCGCTTCGTACGTACCGCTGGTCGGCCGGATCGCAGCCGGCGGACCGATCCTCGCCGAGGAATCGGTCGAGGACGTGTTTCCGCTCCCCCGCCAGCTGGTCGGGGACGGCGAGCTGTTCGTCCTGAAGGTCGTCGGTGACTCGATGATCGAGGCGGCGATCTGTGACGGCGACTGGGTCACCGTGCGCCGTCAGCCCGTCGCGGAGAACGGCGACATCGTGGCCGCCATGCTCGACGGCGAGGCGACGGTCAAGCGCTTCAAGCGGGAGGACGGCCATGTATGGCTGCTCCCGCACAACTCCGCGTACCAGCCGATCCCTGGCGACGAGGCGACCATCCTCGGCAAGGTCGTGGCGGTGCTGCGGCGGGTGTGAAGCTCGCCGGTTCCGACCAGGACCCCGGGATCCACTGCGCCGATCCCGGGGTCCTGCCTGCGCGTCTGGGCCGTCGAAACGCCTTCCGGAGCAGTAGTGGTCACCAAGGACGAGCAGGGACCCCCGGCGCGTTCGGGATCACTGCTCGTTCGCCTTGGCTGCGGCGTCGATCGCCGCGAGTGAGCGACGCGCCTGGTTGCCGTCCGTCGTGTACCAGAAGTCGGGCAGCGAGGCCCGGAGGTAGCTCCCGTACCGGGCATTGGCCAGCCTCGGGTCGAGCACCGCGACCACTCCCTTGTCGCCCATGGCCCGCACGAGACGGCCGGCGCCCTGGGCCATCAGCAGCGCGGCATGCGTCGCTGCGACAGCCATGAACCCGTTGCCGCCCGCCTGCTCGACCGCCTTCTGCCGCGCGCTCATCAACGGGTCGTCGGGGCGGGGGAACGGGATCCGGTCCATGATCACCAGCTGGCAGCTCGCCCCGGGGACATCGACGCCCTGCCAGAGCGAGAGTGTGCCGAAGAGGCAGGTCTCGGGGTCGGCGGCGAAGTTCTTGATCAGCTCGCCGAGTGTCTCCTCTCCCTGCAGCAGGATCGGCTTGTCGAGCCGACCACGCAGCTCCTCGGCGGCCGCCTGCGCCGCCCGCATGGAGGAGAAGAGCCCGAGGGTGCGCCCGCCGGCGGCCTCCACCAGTTCGGACAGTTCGTCCAGCATGTCGGTACGGGAACTCTCCCGACCGGGCGTGGCCAGGTGCCTGGCGACGTACAGGATGCCCTGCCTCGGGTAGTCGAAGGGCGATCCGACGTCGAGACCCTTCCACTGCGGGATGTCGTCGCCTGCAGTGCCCTCGGGCGCCAGTCCCAGGGAGGCTCCCACCCCGTTGAAGTCCCCGCCGAGCTTGAGCGTGGCCGAGGTGAGCACGACCGAACGGTCGGCGAAGAGCTTCTCGCGCAGCAGGCCGGAAACGGAGAGCGGGGCAACGCGGACGGATGCGCCGAAGCGGTCGTGGCGCTCGTACCAGACGACGTCGTACTCGGACCCCTGGGTGATCCGCTCGGCAACACCGTGGATCGTCTCCACCGATGCCAGGGCCTGCTTGCGGACGGCGTCCTCGTCCTGGACGGACTTGTCCCGGGTGGAACCCAGCGCCGAGATCACCGTACGAGCGGCGTCCCGAAGCGCCAGCAGCGCGTAGCCGAGGTCCTCGGGGACCTCTTCCAGGCGGCCGGGGAGCGCCAGCTCCATCACCCGCTCGAACCCCTCCGACGCGGTCTGCAGGGCGTCGGCAGCCTTCTCGTTGACCAGCTTCGCCGCACGGCGCACCGCCCGGTTCACCTGACCGGGGGTGAGTTCTCCGGTGGCCACTCCGGTGACCCTGGAGACCAGCTCATGGGCCTCGTCGACGATCAGCACCTCGTGCTGCGGGAGCACCGGAGCGCCCTCGATCGCGTCGATGGCGAGCAGAGCGTGATTCGTGACGACGACATCGGCGAGCTTTGCGCGCTCGCGGGCCATCTCCGCAAAGCACTCCGCACCGTACGCGCACTTGCTGGCGCCCAGGCATTCCCTGGAGGAGACGGAGACCTGCGCCCAGGCCCGGTCGGAGACACCCGGGGTGAGGTCGTCGCGGTCGCCGCTCTCGGTCTCGTCCGACCAGTCCCGCAGCCGCAGCAGATCCTGGCCGAGCTTGCTCGACGGAGCCGCAGCTTCGAACTGATCGAAGAGCCCTTCTTCCTCTTCCTGCGGCACGCCTTCGTGGAGCCGGTGCAGACAGAGATAGTTCGAGCGCCCCTTGAGCATCGCGAACTGGGGTCGGCGGCGCAGCAGGGGATGCAGCGCGTCGACCGTACGCGGAAGGTCACGCTCCACGAGCTGGCGCTGCAGCGCCAGGGTCGCCGTGGCGACCACGACCCGCTCGCCGTGTGCCAGGGCCGGCACCAGGTAGCCGAGGGACTTGCCCGTGCCTGTGCCGGCCTGGACGAGCAGATGGGAATTGTCGTCGACGGCCTCGGCGACTGCCTCGGCCATGGCGGCCTGGCCAGGCCGCTCCGTACCGCCGACGGCGGTCACGGCGGCGTGCAGGAGCTCGGGGAGGGATGGCTTCGTCATAGCGTGACCAGCCTACGGGGCACCACTGACAACGGGGATCACTCCCGGACTCATGCGGAGGGGTGGAGCGGGTTCGGAACGGTGCCGTGGACGGCGGCGTGCGGGCGCTCGGAGCGGTCACGGTAACCGTCCCGGTACAGACGGTTGCGGTTCAGGCACAGGCGCTCGATGCGTGGCGTCAGCATGTCGAACATCTCGAACCTCTCCTTCAGCTCGGGAAAGCGGGCGTGATGCCGCAGGATCTCGGCCCGCACAAGTGACCAGAATTCGGCCTCAGGGACCCCCAGCTGTTCCTCGCAGAGGCGGGACAGGAAGCGGAAGACACCGATGAAAAGCCCCGAGTGGATGAACTGGGTGAGGAAGCCGGGCTCCTCGGTGAGCAGGACCGCGCGCACGTCCTCCGGCATCGTGGCGTGCTCGGGCAGTGGCCGGGCGCTGATGTTCACATCGTCGACGAAGTCCTTGATCGCCAGCCGCACGGGCACGTCCTGGTCGTCGAAGACGACGATGGCGTTCTCGCCGTGCGGGGAGAAGACCGTTCCGTACTGGTAGAGGAAGTGCAGCAGGGGCGGGAGCAGCGCTGCGAAGAGCCGGGTCAGCCATGCGGTGGGGGTCAGGCCCGAGCGGGTCACGAGCTCGGCGGTGAAGGCGCGGCCCTGCGGATCCATGTGGAGCAGCGAGGCGAGGGTACGGGCGCGCTCGCCGGGCATGAGCCGGGGATGGAGCGGCTCGCGCCAGATCGCGCCGAGGATCTCCTTGAACTGGTACGGCGCCTCGGGGAGATGGTCGTAGAGCGGATGCTCGACGGTCACCGAGGCCACCTCGCCGAGCAGAATGACGCGGCAGGTGTCGCGCAGAAACGGGTCACGGTCGCGCAGGCTCTGGACCCAGGCGGTGACGGCGGGGGCCGCGAGCGTGCGCTCGGTCGGGAGGCCCCGCCAGACCAGCGTGTTGAGGATCGACAGAGGCAGTTTGACGGTGTGCCGGTCGGGGCGCCCCAGATTGGTGAACGTACGGATGGACTGCTGCGGCAGCCGGAGGTCGTCGTCGGCGTGCAACGGGACGATGTCGCCGGCGGCGATGGCCGGTGCGAACAGCGGAACGATCCACTCGTCCCACTGCCAGGGATGCACGGGAAGGAAGAGGTAGGTGTCGGGGTCGAGATCGCGGGCGCGGAGCTCGGCGGCGAAGGATGTACGCACCGAGGCGTCCAGTTCCTGCGCGTAGAGCTGCTCGGGGGTGGCGAGGCCGGTCACGCCCCGGTAGCCGCCGATCCGGGTGCTGACAGCGATCCACGGCAGCTTGACCGGTCTGCGGGCTTCCGGGGTGAAGCGGGAGGCGTCGACGGCGGAGAACCCGAGGCGTCCCTTGTTGGCGACGAGCCAGGGGTGGCCGGTCTGGTGTCCTTCGAGCTCCGCGTAGTCGAGCTCGGCGAGTCTGGCGGCGCTGAAGGTGGTGTGATCCAGCCGGGCATCGGCGGCGAGCGTGGTGGTGATCTCTCGGATGAGGTGGCCGAGGGTGGGTCCGTCGAGGTGGAGCAGGCGCCGGGCGCGTGCGAGGAACTGCAGCGGATCACGGAAGGGAACGGTCCGGGTGCTGCCGTCCTTGCCGGTCCCGGCAGGAGCGTTCCGATCGCTTGCGCGCATCGAGTCGGCGGCGACGTGCCAGCTGCCGTAGACGCCTCGTCCGGCTCGGAAGCTCAGCGTAGCGCCGTCGTCCAGCGCGAGGGTGTATGTGTCGCTCCCACCGGGCTGAAGGGCCGGCTCGATGACTTCCTCGTACGCGAACTCGCCGAGCATTTTCGCGAGCAGCCGGGTGGCGACTCGGTCCCAGACCGTCCGGTTCAGCTCTGGAGTGCTGAGCAGTTCGGGCGACTCCGCTGACTCATGGTTCGCAGGATATTGCGGCACGGGGACTCCTCGGGACGGAACCGATGGGGTTCGAGCGGTGTAAGTAATGCAGCAGGTCGATCACAGCTGGGCTCGGTGGGCTCGGTCGCGGATCATCAGAGCGGCTTGCTTGTCGGGGAGTTCGACTTCCGCGGAAAACCGGAAGCCGGCACTCAGAAAAGCCGAGACGGAGGGGGTGTTGCGCAGGTCGGGTTCCGCCACGACGCGCGCGCACTGCGGACGGTTGTCGAGTACGAGGTCGGAGACGGCCCGGAGCAGGGTGGTGCCGATGCCGCGCCCGCGGTTGGTCACGCCACCGATGAGGAGGTGGACTCCGGTGTCATTCGGTCGGGCAGGGTAGTGACGCGCCAGCGGATCGAGGTCCGCGCGGTAGATCTCCCAGTAGCTCATGGGGATGCCGGACAGCACGCCCAGGCAGGGGACGCTGCGTCCGTCACCGTCGAGTTGGGGGCGCAGATGGGCGGCGGTGACGTCCTCTTCCCCGGCCAGTTCCCAGAACGCGGCGACTGCGGGATCGTTCATCCAGCGGCTGATCACCGCGAGATCGCGTTCCAGCCGTACGGGGACCAGTTGAAACACTCCGGCCGGCGTGGTGACCGGTCTCCACTCGGCCGGGTTGTCGAGCAGATCGGAAGACTCCAGCCTGCTCGTGACACCACGCGTGCTCGGGCCTTGGTTCGGCTGCGCGTCTGTGACCGTGCCTGTGCTCACGTTCTCCCCCTCGGTCGACGTGGATCCGGCCCGGGCCAGGGACTCCTCCAGGGACAGGGGTCCGTCGAGCGGCGAAGCGGGGGTCGGCGTTTCCGTTGCCGGTTTGTCTTCCCCGAACAGGGCGAGGAATTCGTCGGGGAGCTGCAGGTCCAAGGTGTCCTCGGCGCCCGTACCGGCTTGGGAGGCAGGGCCGGTTCCGGCGCCGGTGTGCGCATCGGCGGGAGGCACGGTGATGCCTCTCCTCTCAGCAGTTCAGACGGGGGTCATGTTCCTTCAGGCGAAGAGGGGGTTGGCAATGGTGACGTAGACGGACTGGGTGTCGACCGGACCGACGAGTTCGTCGAGGCCGTGCAGCCGGGTCAGCAGGTTGGCCTTGCACCGTAGGTTCGGGTTCTCCAGCAGTTGCGCGGGAAGCGGGGAGCCGAGGCCGGTGACTCCGCCGAGGAAGCGGCGGAGCGCGGCGATCAGCACCTGCTCATCGGCGAGGCGCTGGGAACCGAAAGCTCCGATGAGACCGAAGAGGTTGTTGATGCCGAGGTAGTAGGCGAAGCGCTCATCGGTGACCGAGTCGGATACGAAGGTGTCGCTGGCGGCTCCGATGCCCGGGAGCCTGTGCTCGAGGGCCGCGCGATGGGACTCGCGGAAGTAGTAGCCCTGGTTGTCCCGGTAGCGGCCGCCGACGGGCCAGCCGTCGGCGTCGAGCAGCACCAGCGTGTTCTGCTGGTGGGCTTCGAGGGCGACGCCTGCTGTGGCGTCGAGCCAGAGCACGGGGCGTACGACGCGGTCGAGGTAGCGCAGGAACCACTCGGCGGCAACGGCTCCCTTGCTTCTGCCGGTGGCCGCGGCGAGGCGGACGACGACATCGGCGAGGCGCGAGTGCACGCCTGGCCGGTCGGGCCAGGGGCGCGGCGCCGTGAGGCCGGCGATGCACACCGCATCGTCGAGCGGGTGGAACGGGTTGTGGCGCAGCATGACATCGAGCCCGTGGACGGGCTCGCCGTCCGGCGTGTCGACGGCGAGCCATGCGGGGTCGCGGACGATGTCGAAGCCGGGGTGGACGGCGTGCCATTGCGTGGCGAGTCCGCTGCGGAGCAGCCGGTGGACCTCCACCCCTCGGTGGAGTTCCTTGCGGAGGTTCTCACGGCGGGAGTTGGTGATGCGTACGCCGAGGGAGAGCTTGAGCATGACGTCGGCACCGGGCTGGTGGACGGTCCGGACGGAGGATGTGGGGTACCAGCGCTTGCCGTGCGGTCCCAGGTCGTGGAGCAGCTTCGCATCCAGCAGCGCTGCCACTTCGGGCCGGTGGCTCAGTTCGCGGGCCTGCCAGGGGTGGAGCGGAATCGGTGCGGTGTTCTGGGGTAGATGCAGTCCCTCCGCGTGCTGGGCGACCAGGTCCTCGGCTGCTACGGGGCGGCCCCCCTCCGTCCAGGAGGACTCGGTGGCCAGCACGGAGCGGTCCACAGCCATCCAGTGCAGCGGGAAGGAGCCGTGCAACTCGGGTGAGTAGAGGCGGGATTCGGCCTCGGAGAGGCCTTCGCGGCTCTTGGGGCTGGGGTGCAGGGGGTGTCCGAGCAGAAGTGACTGCTCGGCGGTGAGGAAGAGGTCGGCGTCGGCGGGAGCCGTGGGTGTACGGCGCCGCTCGGCGATGAATCCGGCCGTGCGGCGTACCGAGTCGGCGACTCTGGCCACCATGTCGGCGCCCTCGTTCCGGTCCGCCTCGCGGCCCAGGAGGGCCGCGACCGTGACGGCATCGGTGGTCGGCGCGCCGTCGGGTGCGTCCTCCAGGGCGGGCTGGCCGAAGCGGTGCCATCCCGTGGCGGACCAGTAGAGAACAGGGACGAGCAGAGCGGTCCCGCTGGCGGGCAGCGGGATGTGAAGGGTGTCCCGGTCCGGTCGGGGCAGGTCGTTCTCCCGGACCCAGCAGCGCAGCAGATTCTCGACGCCTGCCGTGTCTGCGGCCATGAGCGGGTCCGGGTGGTCGAGCAGATCGGCCGTTCCTGCGCCGGTCGGTGGTACCTGTGCCTGTGGGGTGCGCCAACCACCGTGAGGCACGGCCTTCTGGCGGGGCACGATCGTCTGCTCGACTGCGAGTCGGCCGACGAGCCCGGCCTGTCCTCGCTGCTGGCCGGCGGGAAGGCCGTCGGCCTCGGGCGCGGGGGTGGGGTTCACGGCGGTCTTCCTTGTGAGGGTGTCCGGGGTCAGCGAGCCGACCCGGTCATGGTTCGGCGGTTCGACGAACGCTCGGCTGCTGCCAGGGCATCGGCGAGGCGGTCGAGGACCGCGGTTGCCTGTTCGTCGGTGAGCGTCAAGGGAGGGAGCAGGCGTACGACGGCGGAGTGGCGTCCGCCGAGTTCGACGATGAGACCGCGGCGCAGGCATTCCTGCTGCACTGCGGAGGCGAGGACCGGGTCGGGCGGTGCCTCGGGGCCGCCGGTACCCCCGGTGGGCATCTCTGCCTCGGGGTCGACGAGCTCCACTCCGATCATCAGGCCCCGTCCACGGACGTCTCCGATGCACGGGTGGTCGATGGCCAGTGCCTGGAGGCGGGCGAGCATGCGGGCGCCCAGCGTCGCGGCGCGCTCGGCGAGCCCGTTCTCGCGAACGTAGGTGAGGGTGGCCGTACCGGCGGCCATCGCGAGTTGGTTGCCTCGGAAGGTGCCTGCGTGGGCGCCTGGCTGCCAGGTGTCGAGTTCGGAGCGGTAGACGATCACCGCGAGCGGGAGGGAGCCGCCGATGGCCTTGGACAGCACCATCACGTCGGGGATGATCCCGCTGTGCTGGACTGCCCAGAAGGCGCCGGTCCGGCCGACGCCCGTCTGCACCTCGTCGGCGATGAGAGGGATGGACCGGGCTGCGGTGATCTCGCGCATCCGGCGCATCCAGCCGTCGGGGGCGGGGTTCACGCCGCCCTCGCCCTGTACCGGTTCGAGGATCATTCCGGCCGGCGCCGGCGCACCGCCCTTGGGATCGTCCAGGAGACTCTCGGTCCACCGCGCGGCGACCTCGGCCCCCCGCTCTCCGCCGATGCCGAAGGGGCAGCGGTAGTCCTGCGGAAAAGGAAGCCGGGTGACCCGGACGTCCTCGGCGCCGCCCGAGGCCGCGAGGGCTCCCGCCGTCATCCCGTGGTAGGCACCGGTGAAGGCCAGAAGCCCGCTGCGCCCGGTCGCGGCACGGACCAGTTTGAAGGCCGCTTCGACCGCGTCCGTACCGGCCGGCCCGCAGAACTGGATCCGGGCGTTGTCGGCGAACTCCGGTGGGAGTGTGGCGAACAGTTCCGTGGTGAAGGCGTCCTTGACCGGGGTTGCCAGGTCGAGGACGTGCAGGGGCGCACCCGAGTCGATGACGTTCTTGATCGCTTCCAGAACGACCGGATGGTTGTGCCCGAGGGCCAGCGTGCCCGCTCCGGAGAGACAGTCGAGATAGCGTCGTCCGTCCGCGCCTTCGATGGTCAGCCCGCGGGCCCGTACCGGCACGATCGGCAGTGACCGCGCATAGGTACGGGCGGCCGACTCACGCAGCGACTGTCGGCGCAGGATCCCCTCGTGCACCGAGGGTGGTGCCAACGGTGCAGGTTCGGTCACGGCCACGGCTGTTGGTCCTCCCGCTGTAACAGTTGCGTTGCACGTCAGTACGTTTCCGCAAGGACGGACTGCTGAGCTGAACGCTGTCCGCAAGCCCCGCGTACGTACCAACGACGCCGGACGCAGGGGATCACGGGTAAATCGGAAGATCCTGGCGGAGACGGAACCGTGGCCCTGCCGCGTTCCGTCCCCACCGGCACCGGCATAGTGGGGGACCGTGCCGAGGCTTCGGGCAACTTCTCGGAGTCCCCGGCGCGTTGGCAGCGATGCGTTCGGAGCAGTGTCCGAGTCAGCGCCTCAGCGCAGTCCGAGTGCAGTACAGAAGTGTTGAGTTACGAAGTCCCAGGGGGATCACCACATGCGACTCATTCGACCAGTTCTCACGGCACGTCAGGGGTGGATAGCACGTCGCGCGCCCTCCTCCCTGCTCGCCGTGGCCGCGGCCACGGCCGTTCTCGCACTCACCGCCACCGCCTGCGGGCCGAGCGAGGAGAAGGCGGGTACCGAGCCCAGCAGTTCCGCCGACCGGTCCTCCGACGACAAGATCGCCATCCCGGACGATCTGAAGGACCGGCTCAAGGAGCACGGGATCGACCTCGACCAGTGGAGGAACGGCGAGTGGAAGAACTGGGACAAGGACAAGTGGCTGCGTGAGGCCAAGGACTTCGTCAACCCGATCATCGAGGACCTCTGGGACCCGGAGCGCATGCGGGATGCCGACAAGGCGCCCGAGCAGCCGGTCGACAACGACATCTCGGGCGACGCCGGTGTGACGGATCCGACGCCGGCACCGGTGCGGGCCACGAATGCGCAGACTCCGTACCACGACAGCGCCGCGGAGTCCGGGAAGCTCTTCTTCGACGGCCCCGAGGGCTCCATGGTCTGCTCCGCGACCGTGGTGAAGGACCCTGCGCACCCCGGGAAGTCCAACATGGTGTGGACGGCCGGGCACTGTGTGCACGCGGGCAAGAAGGGCGGCTGGTACCGCAACATCGCCTTCGTGCCGTCCTACAACAACAGCGGCCTGTCGATCGCCGAGCTGCAGAACGCGCCCAAGGAGCAGATCGCCCCCTACGGCGTGTGGTGGGGCCAGTGGGCGCAGACCTCCGATCAGTGGATCGCCGACGGCGGCCCGACCGGCGGCCAGGGCGCTCCGTACGACTTCGCGGTGCTGCATGTCGCCCCGGAGAAGGGGGCGACCGGAAAGTCCCTGGAGGAGACGGTCGGTGCGGCGCTGCCCGTCGATTTCAACGCTCCGGCCGTGCCCAGGATCGACAGCATGACGGCAACCGGCTTCCCGGCCGCGCCGCCGTACGACGGTCAGAAGCTGCTGCAGTGCAAGGACAAGCCGGGCCGGCTCTCTCTCACGAAGGAGGACCCGACGATGTACCGCGTCGGGTGCACCATGACCGGCGGCTCCTCCGGTGGCGGCTGGGTCGCGGCAGGCCAGGACGGCAAGCCCGCCCTCGTATCGAACACGTCCATCGGCCCGGTGACGGCCGGTTGGCTTGCCGGGCCGCGCCTCGGCAAGGAAGCGAAGGGCGTCTACGACGCGGTCAGCAGGAAATACGCCGGACAGTGACCCGTACGAACTGGCGCCCGCTGACTTGTGGGTGACGGTCGCCCAGGGGCCCTCGGCGCGACAACAGTCCGCCGGAGGCCCCTGTGGACCGGGCGATCGTCCGGCCCGCAGGGGACCCAGGCATCCGGTACCCCGGTGGCAAAAGCCGTACCCCGGAAGGTCATAGGGTGTCCCTGCACATTCGGTGGTCGCGGATCCGACCACCCCTTCGCATGACAAGTTCATGGCAATTCTCGGAGATTTCAGGGGGAATCTTTTCCATGCGATCCATACGTCCGCTGCTCGCCGCGACCGGCCTCGTCGCCGCGCTCGCGCTGTCGGCCACAGCCTGTGGTCCAAGCGAGGACGAGGCTGCCGACAAGCCGGCCGCCGCCGAATCCGCCAGTGGCAACGACGGCAGCGGCGGCATCCCCGCCGATCTGGCCGAGACGCTGAAGAAGCACGGCGTCGACCCGGAGAAGTGGAAGAACGGCGAGTGGAAGAACTGGGACAAGGACAAGTGGCTGCGTGAGGCCAAGGACTTCGTCAACCCGGTGATCGACGGGCTGTGGAAGCCCGAGCGGATGAAGTCCGCCAAGGACCCGGCGAAGACGATGGCGGCCGGTGACCTCTCCGGCGACCAGGGCGTCACCGACCCGGAGCCCGCACCGGTCAAGGCGCGGCCCGAGGACCTTCCCTACCACGACCACGCGGCCCCGGTCGGCAAGGTGTTCTTCGACTCCCCCGAGGGCTCCATGGTCTGCTCGGGCACCGTCGTCAAGGACCCGAAGAACCCGGGCAGGTCCAACCTGGTGTGGACGGCCGGACACTGTGTCCACGCCGGCGCCAAGGGCGGCTGGTACCGCAACATCGTCTTCGTGCCCGCGTACAACGACAAGGGCAAGTCCGCCGCCGCACTGGAGAACGCCCGGCCGGAGGAGATCGCCCCGTACGGCGCGTTCTGGGCCGACTGGGCCACGTCCTCCGGTGAGTGGATCACCCGTGGCGGTCCCACCGGCGGTGAGGGTGCTCCGTACGACTACGCGGTGCTGCACGTGAAGCCGGAGAACGGCACGAAGTCCCTGGAGGAGACCGTGGGCAACGCCCTGCCGGTCAACTTCGACGCTCCCGAGATCTCGCAGATCAGCGCCATGGGCGCCTGGGGCTACCCGGCCGCTGCCCCGTTCGACGGTCTGATCATGCACAAGTGCGTCGACCGTCCCGGCCGGCTCTCCATCAGCCCCAGCACCCCGACGATGTACCGCATCGGCTGCACCATGACAGGCGGTTCCTCCGGCGGCGGCTGGTTCAGCGAGGGTGCCGACGGCAAGCTGGCTCTGGTGTCCAACACCTCCATCGGCCCGGTGACTTCGGGCTGGCTCGCAGGACCCCACCTGGGTCGGGGCGCGCAGGAGATCTTCACGATGATGAGCGACAAGTTCGCCGGTCAGTAGCAAGAGCCCCGTTCATGCCCGAAGGCCCGCTCCCTCATCGCGAGGGAGCGGGCCTTCGGTCCGTACGGTGTCGTGCTGTCAGTGCGCCGCAAGCGCGAACGATGCGAGGTCCGCGGCCAGTTGCTCATGCACCCGCGCCTTGAGCAGCGTGCCCTCCGAGGTGTGCTCCTCGGAGATCACTTCGCCGTCGGCGTGCACCCGGGAGACAAG
Organism: Streptomyces sp. NBC_00353; assembly: GCF_036108815.1. Lineage (NCBI taxonomy): Bacteria > Bacillati > Actinomycetota > Actinomycetes > Kitasatosporales > Streptomycetaceae > Streptomyces > Streptomyces sp. NBC_00353. Next base: position 3,389,398 of record NZ_CP107985.1, read on the forward strand.
TCCACCGTGGGTGTACGGCACGAGCGCCTCGATCTCGACCGACGGCCGCGGCAGTTCGGTGTCGATGAGCGCGAGCAGCTCCGCCATGCCGGCACCGGTGCGCGCCGAGACGGCGATGGCACGCTTCTCGATCCGCAGCAGGCGCTGCAGGACCAGCGGGTCGGCCGCATCAGCCTTGTTGATCACCACGATCTCGGGAACGTCCAGCGCACCCACATCGCGGATCACTTCGCGCACCGCGGCGAGCTGCTCCTCCGGCACCGGGTGGGAGCCGTCCACCACATGCAGGATCAGGTCGGATTCGCCGACCTCCTCCATGGTGGAGCGGAACGCCTCGACGAGGTGGTGCGGCAGATGCCGTACGAACCCGACCGTGTCGGCCAGGGTGTAGGTCCGGCCGGTCGGCGTCTCGGCCCGGCGGACGGTCGGGTCCAGCGTGGCGAACAGTGCATTCTCCACAAGGACGCCCGCACCGGTCAGCCGGTTGAGCAGCGAGGACTTGCCCGCGTTGGTGTAGCCGGCGATCGCGACCGAGGGCACCTTGTTGCGCTTGCGCTCCTGCCGCTTGATCTCGCGGCCGGTCTTCATCTCCGCGATCTCCCGGCGCATCTTCGCCATCTTCTCGCGGATCCGACGCCGGTCCGTCTCGATCTTGGTCTCACCGGGACCACGGGTCGCCATGCCGCCACCACCGCTGGACCCGCCACCGCCCATCTGCCGGGAGAGCGACTGACCCCAACCGCGCAGTCGCGGCAGCATGTACTGCATCTGTGCGAGCGAGACCTGCGCCTTGCCCTCTCGGGACTTGGCGTGCTGGGCGAAGATGTCGAGGATCAGAGCGGTCCGGTCGACCACCTTGACCTTGACGACGTCCTCGAGATGGATCAGCTGGCCGGGGCTGAGCTCACCGTCGCAGACGACGGTGTCGGCCCCTGATTCGAGGACGATGTCACGCAGCTCCAGCGCCTTGCCGGAGCCGATGTACGTAGCCGGGTCGGGCTTGTCGCGGCGCTGGAAGACGGCGTCGAGCACCTGGGCGCCCGCCGTCTCCGCAAGCGCGGCAAGCTCCGCGAGCGAATTCTCCGCGTCCTGCACGGTCCCCGTGGTCCAGACGCCGACCAGCACCACGCGCTCCAGGCGCAGCTGTCGGTACTCGACCTCGGTGACGTCCTCGAGCTCGGTGGAGAGGCCCGCCACACGGCGCAGCGCGGCACGCTCGGAACGGTCGAGCTGCTCGCCGTCCCGCTCTCCGTCGATCTCATGGCTCCAGGCGACGTCCTCTTCCATCAGGGCGTCGGCCCGAAGGCTCTCGGTGAGGCTCTCGGTGACGTTCTCCGTGGCGCTCTGCGCATTCTGCGCGTCCTGGGGAAGGGAAGAAGAGGAGGTCATTGGATCCTTACGTCGATAGAAGTCCGTTACGTCAGTCACAACGTGTGACCTTCCTGGATGATTCCCTCCGGGGAGAATCTCCGGTCCGGCCGCCGCGGCGACCCGTCGATAGTGGCATGGCCCCGCTGGACCCGTCACCCGGGTTTACCCCTGTCCGGTGGGCTGTGTGCTGTGCCAGTCCGGGTGCCCCGGCATCGGCGGGGTCTTCGCCCGGTACAGCCAGCCGTCGAAGAACGCGGTCAGGTCACGCCCGGCGATCTGCGACGCCAGCCGGACGAAGTCCTTCGTGGTCGCGGTGGAATCGCGATGGGTCCTGACCCAACTGCGTTCCAGCTGGTCGAAGGCGGGCTCGCCGATCTCCTGGCGCAGCGCGTAGAGGACCAGTGCGCTGCCGTCGTACACGGCCGGCCGGAAGATGCTGATCTTCTCGCCGGGCGACGGGGCGCCGGGGCGGGCGGGCGGGCCTCCGGCGGCGCGCCAGCTGTCGGACCTGGTGTACGCGTCGCGCATCCGGCGTTCCAGCGACCGCTTGGCGTGTTCCGCGGCGTAGCGGGCCTCGTACCAGCTGGCGTGTCCTTCATTGAGCCAGAGATCGGACCAGGCCTGCGGAGAGACGCTGTTGCCGAACCACTGGTGCGCCAGCTCATGCACCATGATCGAGTCGACGTACCACTCGGGGTAGCTGCCGGTGGTGAACACGGACCGTTCGAAGAGCGTGAGCGTCTGGGTCTCCAGCTCGAAGCCGGTCTTCGTGTCGGCGACCAGCAGTCCGTACGTCTCGAAGGGGTAGCGGCCGACCTGCCGCTCCATCCACTCCAGCTGCCCCGGCGTCTTCTTCAGCCACCGTTCGAGGTCCTTGGCATCGGCGGCCGGCACCACGTCGCGAACCGGCAGCCCGTGGGGGCCGGTCCGCTCAAGGACGGTGGAGCGCCCGATGGAGACCTGGGCCAGCTCGGTGGCCATGGGGTGTGCGGTCCGGTACGTCCAGGTGGTCGAGGAGCCCTGCCGGACCTTGCCTGCGGGCAGGCCGTTGGCGACCACCGTCAGTTCCTCGGGTGCGGTGACCCGGAAGGTGAAGTACGCCTTGTCGGCCGGATGGTCGTTGCTGGGGAAGACCCGGTGCGCGGCGTCGGCCTGGTTGGCCATCGCGAGGCCGTCGGAGGTGCGCAGCCAGCCGCCGCTGTTCTGGTCGCCGCTCGGGTCGCTGGTGTGCCGGACGGTGATGTGCAGCGGCACTCCGGCCGGAAGCCTGCCGGGGGACTCGACGACCAGGTCCTCGTCCGCAGCCGCGAAGTCGGCCCGCAGGCCGTTGATGTCGACCGAACGGACAGAGCCGCGGGCGAAGTCGAGGTTGATCCGGTCGAGCGGTTCGGTGGTCCGCGCGTCGATCGTGGTGACGGCGTCCAGTGGCTTGTTGTTGCCGTGATAGGTGAACCCGATGTCGTACGAGAGGACGTCGTAGCCCGGGTTGCCGAGGTGAGGGAAGAGCGAGTCTCCGATGCCGAGCGGCACGGGTGCGGGCAGGGTGGCGGCAACGAGGGTGGCCGAGGCAGTGGCAAGCAGGGCGGCCCGCAGGCGGCGGGGGATGAACGGCATGGACTACGGCTACCAGCGACGACCGCCGGCTCCGGGTGCGGCGCGCGCCGCGCCACTCGAACGAGGGGCCGGTGCGGCGGCCGGGCGCTGCGAGGCGGTGGCTCAGACGGCGGCGGCCGGGTGCTGGGCACGGCTCACGTCGTACACCCCCGGCACGTCGCGCATCGCGCGCATCAGCGCGGGCAGTCCGGCGGCGTCCGGGAGCTGGAGGGTGTAGGTGTGCCGGACGCGCTGTTCGCTGGGTGGTTCGACGGTGGCGGCGATGATCGCGGCGTCCGCTGTCGCGATGGCCTCGGTGAGATCGGCGAGCAGCCGCGGGCGTCCGAAGGACTCGGCGACGAGAGTGACCCGGCAGGCCGCCGCATCGCCCCAGCCGACCGCGACGGGCGTCCGGCCGGCGGCCTGCATCCGGGCCACCGCGGGACACTCCTGCCGGTGCACGGTGACGGCTCCGCCGCGCACGGTGAATCCGGTGACGGCGTCGGGCGGTACGGGTGTGCAGCAGCCCGCGAGACGTACGGTGGCGTCCGGCCGGCCCACGACGACGGTCGCCGCACGGTCGGCGGACCGGTCGCTTCCGGAAGATGCCGGAGCCATCGGCTGCGGTTCGGGCCTGCGGCCTGCGGGCCGGCTGCCGTAGGAACCCTGGGGGTCCTGCGGGTGGGCGCCGAGCCAACCGGTGATCGCGATCCGTGCGGCAGGCGTACGGGCGTGGTCGAGCCAGTCGGGTGAGGGACCGGACGTCGCGTCCTCGGCCAGCAGCAGCTGCACGGTGTCGCCGTCGCTGAGCACGGTGGAGAGCCTGGCGAGCCGGCCGTTGACCCGGGCTCCGATGCAGCTGTGCGCCTCGTCGCCGTACTGCGCGTAGGCGGCGTCGACGCAGCTGGCCCCGGCGGGGAGGCCGAGTGTGCCGCCGTCGGTGCGGAAGACCGTGATCTCGCGGTCCTCGGCGAGGTCGGCGCGGAGTGTGGTCCAGAAGGTGTCCGGGTCGGGGGCGGACTGCTGCCATGCGAGGAGCCGGGAGAGCCAGCCGGGCCGGGTCGGGTCGGCGCGCTCGCCGTCCGCGGGTTCGGCCGTCTGCGGCGCGGAGGCGCTGTCCGCGGTGTAGGGGTTGCCGAGCGCGATCACGCCCGCTTCGGCGACCTTGTGCATCCGATGCGTACGGATGAGTACTTCGGCGACCGCGCCGCCCGGGCCGACGACAGCGGTGTGCAGCGACTGGTACAGGTTGAACTTGGGGGCCGCGATGAAGTCCTTGAACTCCGAGATCACCGGGGTGAAACAGGTGTGGAGCTCGCCGAGGACGCCGTAGCAGTCGGCGTCCTCGCCGACCAGCACCAGCAGGCGGCCGAAGTCGGTGCCGCGCAGTTCGCCGCGTTTGATCCGGACGCGGTGCACGGAGACGTAATGGCGTGGCCTGATGAGAACTTCGGCGGGAATGCCGGCGTCCCGCAGTACGGCTCTGACGTTCTCGGCGATGGTGGAGAGAGGGTCGTCGGTGGCGGTGGCGCCCGCTTCACCCGAGGCGGCCGATCCTGGTGACGCTGCGGCGATCAGTGCCCGGGTGTGTTCGTACTCCTCGGGGTGGAGGATCGCGAAGACAAGGTCCTCGAGCTCGGTCTTGAGTGCCTGTACCCCGAGCCGTTCGGCGAGCGGGATCAGCACATCTCGGGTGACCTTGGCGATCCTCGCCTGTTTCTCGGGGCGCATCACCCCGAGGGTGCGCATATTGTGCAGCCGGTCGGCGAGCTTGATCGACATCACACGGACGTCGTCCCCGGTGGCGACGAGCATCTTGCGGAACGTCTCGGGCTCGGCCGCCGCACCGTAGTCGACCTTTTCGAGTTTGGTGACGCCGTCGACGAGGTAGCAGACCTCTTCGCCGAACTGCTCCCGCACCTGATCGAGGGTTACCTCGGTGTCCTCGACGGTGTCATGGAGGAGGGACGCGGTGAGCGTCGTCGTCTCGGCACCGAGTTCGGCGAGGATCAGCGTGACCGCGAGCGGGTGCGTGATGTATGGCTCACCGCTCTTGCGCATCTGCCCCCGGTGGGAGGACTCTGCCAGGACGTAGGCCTTGTGCAGAACAGTCAGGTCGGCGTCCGGATGATGGGCCCGGTGGGCATCGGCGACATGGCCGATCGCATCGGGCAGCCGGTCGCGGGAGACGGGTCCGAGCAGGGCGACCCGGCCGAGCCTGCGAAGATCGATCCGGGGACGGCCTCGTCTGCGGACGGGAGCACCTGGGTCGGTGGCCTCTGCGCTCATGGGGGCACCTCCGGCAAACGTCGACCGGCGGTGGGGAGGTGCGGACGCGCCTCCGGGCCGGTGCTTGATGCTACCGACCCCACCACGTGGCGGAGTCCGGCTCTCGCTCAGCGTGAAACGGATCACCCATTCGAGCGAAGCTTTAGCCGGTCACCGTTTCGAGCCACGCCGGATCGATCATGCCTTCGGCGACGATGACAGCCGCCCCGGTCATCTCGATCTCGCCGTCCGGCTGCTCGGTGATCACCAGGGTGCCGCCGGGCAGATCGACCGTGTAGGTGACCGGAGTGCCCGTCTGTGTGGGGTCGACGCCGTCCCTGCGGGCAGCGGCCACGGCCACCGCGCAGGCGCCGGTGCCGCAGGAGCGGGTCTCGCCGGAACCGCGCTCGTGAACCCTCATCGCGACGTGGCGCGGTCCGCGGTCCACGACGAACTCGATGTTGACGCCGTCGGGGTAGACGGCTGCGGGGGTGAACGGCGGCACGGAGCGCAGCTCACCGGCGTGCGCCAGGTCGTCGACGAAGGCGACCGCGTGGGGGTTGCCCATATTGACGTTCCGGGCGTCCCAGCTGCGGCCGTCCACCGTGACGGTGACGCCCGCGCCGGGGAGCAGGGCGCGCCCCATGGAGACCGTGATGTCGCCGCCCTTGGCGATGTGCACCTTCTTCACGCCGCCCCGGGTCGCCACCGCGAGGTCGCCCTCCTCGACAAGCCCGGCGCGTTGCAGATAGTGGGCGAAGACCCGTACACCGTTGCCGCACATCTCGGCGATGGAGCCGTCGGCATTGCGGTAGTCCATGAACCACTCGGCCTCGCCCGCCATGGCTCGCGCCTCGGGGTGCGCGGCAGACCGCACGACGTGCAGCAGCCCGTCACCTCCGATACCGGCCCGGCGGTCGCAGAGCCGGGCGACGACGGATGCGGGCAGGTCGACGGCGTTGTCCGGGTCGGGAACGATCACGAAGTCGTTCTCGGTGCCGTGGCCCTTGAGGAAGGCGATCTGCGAGGTGCTCACAGGGCAACTGTACGAGGCCGCACCGACAGCGGGCGCAGGCGGGCCACGCAGTCACGGGCAGGACGGAGGCAGGACGACAGTGGCGAGAAGGGCCGGCAGGTGAGCCGGCCGCCCCGGGAGCCGCGTCAGCGCAGTCGGGCCACGCGCCACACGGCCAGCGCCACCAGCACCCCGCACACGGCCACGTACAGCGCGATCACGCGCCAGTCGGGGCGCTCACCCATGCCCCTGGCGGGCAGGCCCGGCCAGGTGTGCCCGACCCGGCGGGCGGCCATCATGCCCCAGCCGGCGGCGCAGCAGCTGATCAGCAGTCCCAGCATGGCGACGACCGCACCGCCGTCGCCGAACTCGAAGGCGAGCGGGAAGGCGAACATCAGCGAGCCGACCGCCGCCAGCATGACGATCGGGGCGAGCTGCCAGATCCGCAGACGGCGCGCGGGCCGCAGCTCGACCTCCACCTCGGGGGTCACCTCGAGCTCGTCGGGCCCGTCAGGGCTCAGACGTCCCGCCTCGTGCTGCGTGTCCGGTGCGTCTTGCTCTGTGTCGCGAGGGCCGGCCTCCATCGCCACGCGCCCTCCCAACTCGGACTCCACTGGTCGATCGATGCTCGATGATGGCACGCTCCCGGTCACCGAAATGACGGGCAGGGCTTCCCGATGCCATCACGTGATCAGGCTGTAACCGCTCGTTCGACCAACGCCAGCGCCTCGTGCGGGAGTTCCCGGCGGTGGTCGGCGGCACCATTCAGCCACCGGACACGCGGGTCGCGGCGGAACCAGGAGTCCTGACGGCGCGCGAAGCGTTTGGTGGCGCGTACCGTCTCGGCGCGCGCCTCGTCCTCGGTGCACTCCTGCGCCAGCGCGGCAAGCACCTGCTGATAGCCGAGCGCGCGGGAGGCGGTTCGCCCTTCGCGCAGCCCCTGCGCGTCCAGGGCGCGCACCTCGTCCACGAGCCCGGCCTCCCACATCCGGTCGACCCGGAGGGTGATGCGTTCGTCGAGTTCCGGCCGGGCCACGTCGACCCCGATCTGAACGGCGTCGTAGACCGCTTCGCCACCCGGAAGATTGGCGGTGAAGGGCTTGCCGGTGATCTCGATGACTTCGAGGGCGCGGACGATGCGCCGCCCGTTGCTCGGCAGGATGGCCCGGCCCGCCTCGGGGTCCGCGGCGGCGAGCCGGTCGTGCAGCGCACCGGAGCCGTGCTCCGCCAGTTCCTGCTCCAGCCCGGCGCGTACGCCGGGGTCCGTACCGGGGAACTCCAGGGCGTCGATGGCGCCCTTCACGTACAACCCGGAGCCGCCGACCAGGACGGGGGTGCGGCCCTCGGCGAGCAGCCGGTCGATCTCGAGGCGGGCCAGTCGCTGGTACTCGGCGACGCTGGCGGTCTCGGTGACGTCCCAGATGTCCAGCAGCCGGTGGGGTACGGATCCGCGCTCGGCGAGCGTCAGCTTGGCCGTGCCGATGTCCATCCCCCGGTAGAGCTGCATGGAGTCGGCGTTGACCACTTCGCCACCGAGCTGCTGGGCGAGATATACCCCCAGATCGGACTTTCCGGCTGCGGTGGGACCGACGACGGCAATGACCCGCGGTGCGGGAGATGGACTTCTCACCGCCCCAGTCTCGCAAACCTCCGGACCCCTTCCTGAACCAGCTACGCGCCGGCTTCCCGAGCCGGCTACGTGACGGCGCGAAGCCGGAGGCGTTCGCCTCCCGACGCGCACACGAGCCGCGAGTGGCGCAATGAGGTTCCCGGTCGGCGCGGGATTTCGCCCGCACGGGTAAAATATTGAGCAGATATGGGCGTTATTTCACAGTTCCGTCGGTCGTCCTCCAGAACCGACGAGCGGAGTGGATGCCCGCACTCGGTCCCCCAGCAGAGAAGGTGTCCGATGGGCCTCATGGACAGTCTGAAGGCCAAGCTCAGCCCGGCAAGAGACAAGGTCGGCGATTTCGCGCAGCAGCATGGGGACAAGATCGACCAAGGACTCGACAAGGCTGCTCGGACGGTCGATCAAAAGACCAAGGGCAAGTACACCGACAAGATCGAGTCCGGCACACGAAAGGCCAAAGGTGCGGTCGAACGGCTGTCCCACAAGAGCGAGGGCGGTATGCCGCCCGCTCCCTGACCTCGACGCCCTTACGTCATGTCACACACCTGACGTCCGTGGAGCTGCATCACTTCACGGGCGTCGGGCACGCGACACCGGCTCCGGGTGACGCGCTCTCAGAACCAGGTGGCGACCATGTATCCCACACCGTACGGGGCGTCCTCGTAGAGCAGCCGACCGCTCAGGCCGGCCCCCTCCGCGGCGCCCGCCAGCATCTGCCAGGGCGCCCGGCCCGCCACCTTCAGTTCGTACGCCAGCGACTCGTCCAGCGCGCTCAGCGTGGCGAGATCCGCGGCGCCGAGAGCCCGGGACGCTTCCGTGTCGAACGAAACGGCGCGCTCGTCCAGGTAGCCGGGCGCCTTGAGCGTGCGGCAGGCACTGCCGTCGCCCATGACCAGCAGAGCCACCCGGCCTGCCCTGGCCGCCAGCTCCCGTCCGGCGTTCGCGCAACGCTCGGCTGCGAGCGTCTCCTCCACCCCGAGACCCTCGACCGGGGCGTCGGCCCAGTCCGCCCGGGCAAGCAGCCACGCGCCGACGGCGAGGGACGGTGGAAGCGGACGCTCCGCCGAAGCGCCGGGGTCTCCCCCGAGCCCCAGCCGTACATCGAGGTCGACGCCGAACCCCTTGAAGGAGCCCTGGCTCCCCTCTGGATGCGGACCGCGCCCGTCGACATCCGCGGGCCCGATCACGATCAGCAGGTCGGGGCGGGCCGCGGCGAGCACGCCCAGGGCATCGATGCAGGCGGTTCTCGCGGCGTCGAGCTCGGACGCGGCACCGGCGGCGACCTCGGGTACCAGCAGGGGCGGACAGGGGCAGACAGCTGCGGCGACAAGCATGCTGCGCAGCGTACTGCGTCGACTGTTTCCCCTGGTCATACGGCCTGAGGATTCCTGCCGCCCTGCGGACTACCGTCGCCCGCGAGCTCCTGCAGCCCGCGGATCACCGCCTTCTGCTGCCGGTCAGTCGCACCCGCAGCCGGGAGCCGACGCGGCCGGCAGCGGCGCCGGGGCGCCGATGCCGGGCAGGCCCAGCATCACCCCGGCCGGCTTGGCGGCCTCGGTGGCATTGCGCTTCTCCCACGCGTCCCCGGAACGGGTGCGCCGTACGCTCAGCGGCGCACCCTCGGCGAGCAGGTGGTGCGGGGCGGCGTAGGTGATCTCGACGGTCACCACATCGCCCGGCCGCACGTCCTCGTCCGGCTTGGTGAAGTGGACCAGACGGTTGTCGGGAGCGCGGCCGGAGAGCCGGTGGGTGGCGCCGTCCTTGCGGCCCTCGCCCTCCGCGACCATGACCTCCAGGGTCCGGCCGACCTGCTTCTTGTTCTCGTCCCAGGAGATCTCCTCCTGGAGGGCGGACAGGCGCATGTACCGCTCCTGGACGACCTCCTTCGGGATCTGCCCCTCCATCTCGGCGGCCGGGGTTCCGGGTCGCTTGGAGTACTGGAAGGTGAAGGCGTTCGCGAAGCGTGCCTGGCGGACCGCGTGCATGGTCTGCTCGAAGTCCTCCTCGGTCTCGCCGGGGAAGCCCACGATGATGTCGGTGGAGATGGCGGCGTCCGGCATGGCGGCGCGCACCTTCTCGATGATGCCGAGGAACCGCTCCTGTCGGTACGAGCGGCGCATCGCCTTCAGGATCGTGTCCGAGCCCGACTGCATCGGCATGTGCAGCTGCGGCATCACATTCGGTGTCTCGGCCATCGCCGCGATCACGTCGTCCGTGAAGTCGCGGGGGTGCGGCGAGGTGAAGCGGACCCGCTCCAGTCCCTCGATCTTCCCGCAGGCCCGCAGCAGCTTGGAGAAGGCCTCGCGGTCCCCGATGTCGGAGCCGTACGCATTCACGTTCTGTCCGAGCAGGGTGATCTCGGAGACACCCTCGGCGACCAGCGCCTCGATCTCGGCCAGGATGTCACCGGTGCGGCGGTCCTTCTCCTTGCCGCGCAGCGCCGGGACGATGCAGAAGGTGCAGGTGTTGTTGCAGCCGACGGAGATGGAGACCCACGCCGCGTAGGCGGACTCGCGGCGGGTGGGGAGGGTGGAGGGGAACGCCTCCAGGGACTCGGCGATCTCGATCTGCGCCTCCTCCTGGATACGGGCGCGCTCCAGGAGCACCGGCAGCTTGCCGATGTTGTGCGTGCCGAAGACGACGTCGACCCACGGGGCCCGCTGGACGATCGTGTCGCGGTCCTTCTGCGCGAGACAGCCGCCGACCGCGATCTGCATCCCGGGCCGCTTCGTCTTCATCGGGGCGAGCCGGCCGAGATTGCCGTAGAGCTTGTTGTCGGCGTTCTCCCGCACCGCGCAGGTGTTGAAGACAACGACATCGGCGTCACCGTCGGCGCCCTCGGGCGCACGTACGTAACCAGCGCCCTCCAGCAGCCCCGACAGCCGCTCGGAGTCGTGGACGTTCATCTGGCACCCGTAGGTGCGCACCTCGTACGTTTTCAAACCCTCTACCTCGCTCATCTCGTCCACCAGGGTACGAGGTCGCACGGCCCTCCCGCCGCCCCCTTCCACAGGCCCGGCTCTGGCCATCGCGCTCAGTGACCTGGCAGGATCGCGCCATGCTCGATGCACTGTCCCGTACCGGCCGGCGGCGAGCCCTCCAGGGGGGCGCCGCGACTGTCGTCGTTCTCGGGCTGCTGCTGTGGTGGGTGCTGCCTCTCGGGGAGCCCACCCCGAGCGGGTCTCTGACCTTCAGCACCGGGGTGCGCAGCGGGGTCTACCAGCGCTACGGCGAGCGGCTCAAGGGAGCGCTCGCCACGGACATGCCAGAGGTGTCGATACGGCTGCAGACCTCGGAGGGCTCCCAGCAGAACATCGAGCGGGTGGCCACGGGGAAGGCCGACTTCACCATCGCCACGGCCGACGCCCTGGCCACGTATCTGCGGGACGACAAGCCGGGTGCCGAACGACTGCGCGGCTGCGTGCGGCTGTACGACGACTACATCCAGCTGGTCGTGCCACGGGACTCCGACGTGGAGCAGGTCTCGGATCTCATGGGCAAGCAGGTCGGTGTGGGGCAGCCGGGTTCGGGCGTGCGGCTGGTCGCCGACCGTCTGATGACGGCTGCGGGTCTTGATCCGACACATGACATCACTCCGGTTCCGGCCGGTATCGACACGATGCCGAAGCGGCTGGAGAACGGCCTTCTCGACGCGTTCTTCTGGTCCGGCGGGCTGCCGACCACCGCGGTGCAGGAGTTGTCGGACCGGTTCGCGATCAGGCTGGTGCCCTTGGAGGACCCGCTGATCAAGCAACTTCAGGCCGGAGGCGGGTCGACCCGCTACTACCGCTCGGCCGTGATGCCTGCCGACGCCTATCGCAACGCGCAGCAGGGGCAGGCCGTGCCGACGGTGGCGGTCGCCAATGTGGTGGTCACCACAGACCGTACGGATGACGCGATGACCGAGGCGTTCACCCGGACCGTGATCGACAGCCGGGACCGCATCGGGCGCGAGGTACACGCGGCGCAGCTGGTGGACCTGCGGACGGCGATCTACACGAATCCGCTGCAGCTGCACGACGGGGCGAGGCGCTACTACCGCTCGGTCAAACCCTGACACAGGGGAGGTGACGTCCCGCGCGCCTCCGCCCGGTCGAGAGCCACTCGGTACGGAGGTGGCGCCCTCGTAACCCCCCGCGCTCTCCGCTCGGCCGCACGAAGGCGGGCCCCGCGCCGGTACCGCGCGCGTCGTCAGCCGTGCGGGCCGTTGCGCGGAACCGTCACCGTCACCCGCAGTCCGTGGGGCTCGTGCGGTGCGTATGTGAGGGAGCCGCCGCCCGCAGCGAGCAGGGCGCGCGAGATGGAGAGCCCGAGGCCGGATCCCCGCACGTTCTGATGCCGGGTGCTGCGCCAGAAACGGTCACCGATCCGCTCCAGTTCCTGGTCGGTGAGGCCCGGTCCGCGGTCGGCGACGACCACCGTGACGTCCTCCCGGCCGGAGGCGACCGTCACACGGACCTCCTCACCGGCCGGGGTGAACTTGCACGCGTTGTCGATGACGGCGTCGAGGGCGCTCGACAGCGCGATGGGGTCCGCCCAGGCGGTCACGGCGGATGCCCCGTCCGCTGTCAGTCGTACACCGTTCTCCTCCGCGAACGGACGCCACGAGGCGACCCGTTCGGCGGTGAGCGCGCCGATGTCCGTGAGCTGGAGATCGGCCGCGGCGTGCTCGGCCAGCGCCAGGTCCAACAGGTCGTCCAGAACCTGACCGAGCCGCTTGCCCTCCGTACGGACGGAGGCGATCTCCTCGTTCCCTTCAGGAAGTTCGAGCGCGAGGAGCTCGATGCGCAGCAGTAGCGCGGCGAGGGGGTTGCGCAGCTGGTGGGAGGCGTCGGCGACGAAGGCGCGCTGCTGCTCCAGCACTTCTTCGACGTTGTCCGCCATCTCGTTGAAAGACCGGGCCAGGCGTCTGAGTTCCGGTGGCCCTCCGGAGGCCACCACCCGGGATCTCATCCGGCCGCTGGCGATGTCGTGCGCCGCCGCGTCCAGGGTCTGCACGGGCAGCAGGACCCAGCCGGTGAGCCGGATCGCGGCACCGACGGCCACCAGCATCGCGACCACTTCGCCGATCGCGATCAGCAGCCAGCCACGTATCGTCCGGGAGCGCATTTCGCTGGTGGGCGAGTCGAGAACCACGACGGCGACCACATCGCCGTCCCGCACGACGGGCGAGGCGACGACGACCCGGCCGCGCTGCCAGGGCCAGACCTGTGGTGGATCGTGGCTGCGGCGCCCGAGGAGCGCCTCGCTGAACGCCTCGCGCCCCTCCCCCTCGACCGGGAGCCGCCAGGTTGCCGGAGCCACCGCCATGGCGCTGCCGTCGCGATAGAAGACGCCGGCCCGGATCCCGTACACCGAGTCGTACGTCTCGAGTTCGTCCTGGAGCGTGCGACGCCGTTCATCGGTGCCGCTGGTCTGTTCCGCGACGAACTGGGCCAGCGCGGCGAAGCGTGCCGTGTCGTCGATGCGATCGATCACGACGCGCTGCTGCTGAGCGGCGGCCACGCTGACGGCCAGCGGGAAGCCGAGGGCGAGCAGCACGCCCGCCATGAGGATGATGAGCAGGGGAAGGAGACGGTTACGCACCTGGGACGTACGCCCTTACGCGGACGGGGCGACGAGCCGGTAGCCGACCCCGCGCACGGTCTCGATCAGTGCGGGCAGCCGCAGTTTGGAACGCAGGGACGCGACGTGCACTTCGAGCGTGCGGCCCGTTCCCTCCCAGCTGGTGCGCCACACCTCGCTGATGATCTGCTCCCGACGGAACACCACACCCGGGCGCTGGGCGAGCAGCGCGAGCAGATCGAACTCCTTGCGGGTGAGCTGGACTTCGGTGCCGTCGACGCTGACCCGGCGGGTCGGGAGCTCGATGTGGACATGGCCGAGCCGCAGGGCGGCGACGGGCGTCGGCACCGGGTCCTCGCCGGCCGACTTGCGCCTGCTGACCGCGTGGATGCGGGCGAGCAGTTCGCCGGTGTCGTACGGCTTGACGACGTAGTCGTCCGCTCCGAGGTTGAGGCCGTGGATCCGCGACCGGACATCGGCCCGCGCGGTGACCATGATCACCGGCGTGGAGGTGCGTTTGCGGATCTTCCCGCACACCTCGTAGCCGTCCTGGTCGGGCAGCCCGAGGTCGAGGAGCACGACCCCGAAGGGTTCCGTGTCCGCAGGCAGAAGGGCCATCAGGGCCTCCTCGCCACTGCGCGCGTGCACGACCTGAAAGCCGTGCCTGGCGAGCACCGCGGACAGGGCGGCCGCCACATGGTTGTCGTCCTCGACGAGCAGGAGTCTCATGGCCCCCCTTCCTCTCCGCGATGCGGCCTCTATCCCGCGGCGCTGTCTTCAAGCGCTTCCGTGCGCTTGTCCATACTTCCCGGTACTTCCCCGTACCGGGGTGTTTCACGTCAAGGTCTATCAGGGCATCCACGCCGATGACCGGTACGTCAGTCAAGAGCCCGCCCATTACATCGAGGTTTCCGTTATGCACCCGGTACGCCCCAGCCACCTCTTCCACCGTCCCGTTCACGCGGTGTGTCCGGTTGCCGCCGGATCGTTATGCTCAATTTCCGCTCAGATGTAATGACGGTGGTCGCACTGCGTCATTAGGGTCCTTCCCAACCGAGGAGGACGGAGCAAGAAGCCGATGAGCGGAGTTTCAGTGACCAAGGCCGCCGAGGATGCCGTACCTGCGGCGAACGACCTTGTCGTACTGAGCAACGTCAACAAGCACTTCGGCGCGCTGCATGTGCTCCAGGACATCGACCTGACCATCGCCCGGGGCGAGGTCGTGGTCGTCATCGGGCCTTCCGGGTCCGGGAAGTCCACGCTGTGCCGCACGATCAACCGCTTGGAGACGATCGACTCGGGCGCGATCTCTATCGACGGCAAGCCGCTGCCCCAGGAGGGCAAAGAGCTGGCCAGGCTGCGTGCCGATGTCGGCATGGTCTTCCAGTCGTTCAATCTCTTCGCGCACAAGACGGTGCTCGAGAACGTGATGCTGGGCCAGCTCAAGGTCCGCAAGGCGGACAAGAAGGCTGCCGAGGACAAGGCTCGTTCACTGCTCGACCGGGTGGGCGTGGCGACGCAGGCCGACAAATACCCCTCCCAGCTCTCCGGTGGCCAGCAGCAACGAGTGGCCATCGCACGGGCATTGGCGATGGACCCCAAGGTCATGCTCTTCGACGAGCCCACCTCCGCCCTCGACCCGGAAATGATCAACGAGGTGCTGGAGGTCATGCAGCAGCTCGCCCGGGACGGCATGACCATGGTCGTCGTCACCCACGAAATGGGCTTCGCGCGCTCGGCGGCCAATCGTGTCGTCTTCATGGCGGACGGGAAGATCGTCGAAGAGGCAACGCCCGACCAGTTCTTCAGCAACCCGCGCAGTGACCGTGCCAAGGACTTCCTTTCGAAGATCCTGCACCACTGATTTCCGGATCAGCCGTTCACTCACATCGCGTCAACTCTAGGGAAGTTCACCATGCAGCTTCGTAAGGTCACCGCCGCATCGGCCGCCGTGCTCGCGCTCGCTCTCACCGCCACCGCCTGTGGCTCCTCCGATGACAAGGGCGGCGACTCGGCGGGCGGCGGCAAGAAGATCACGATCGGCATCAAGATCGACCAGCCCGGCATCGGTCTGAAGACGCCCGACGGCAAGTACACCGGTTTCGATGTCGATGTCGCCACGTACATCGCCAAGGAACTCGGCTACGACGCCAAGGACATCAACTTCAAGGAGACCAAGAGCGCCGACCGCGAGACGGCGATCGAGCGCGGTGACGTCAAGTTCATCGCCGCCTCCTACTCGATCAACGACGAGCGTCTGCAGAAGGTCGACTTCGCGGGCCCGTACCTGCTGGCGCACCAGGACATCCTCGTCCGCGCCGACGACGACTCGATCAAGTCCCCGGCCGACCTGAACAGCAAGAAGCTGTGCTCGGTCACCGGCTCGACCTCGGCGCAGAACGTCAAGGAGAAGCTGGCGCCCAAGGCCCAGCTGCAGGAGTACGGCGGCTACTCCGAGTGCCTCACCGGCCTGGAGAACAAGGCGGTCGACGCACTGACCACCGACGACAGCATCCTGGCCGGTTTCGCCTCGCAGAAGGACTTCCAGGGGAAGTTCAAGCTGGCCGGCTTCAAGATGAGCAACGAGAACTACGGCATCGGTCTGAAGAAGGGCGACGCCGACCTCAAGAAGAAGATCGACGACGCGCTCACCAAGATGGTCTCGGACGGTTCCTGGGACAAGGCGGTGAAGGCCAACTTCGGTCCGGCGAACTACAAGAACGAGGCCGCCCCGAAGATCGGCAACATCGTCAAGTGAAGCAGGGCTGACCCGGCGCGCCGTCCGTGAGCGGCGGCGCGCCATGCCCTCCTACACGCGGAAGCGCGGGAGATCGTGTTCGACTTTCTTGAAGGTTACGACCTGCTGGGGGCTTTCTGGGTGACGGTGCAGCTCACCGTCTACTCCGCCCTCGGCTCCCTCATATGGGGAACGCTGCTGGCCGGCATGAAGGTCAGCCCGGTCCCCCTGATGCGCGGTTTCGCCACCGCCTACGTGAATGTCGTCCGGAACATTCCTCTGACCGTCATCATCGTCTTCTCGTCCCTGGGTCTCTTCCAGACGCTCAACATCAGCCTCGGAGCGAGCGACTTCAAGGACATCAACTTCCGGCTCGCGGTCCTCGCGCTGATCGCCTACACCTCGGCCTTCGTCTGTGAGGCGCTGCGTTCGGGCATCAACACCGTGCCGGTCGGCCAGGCGGAGGCGGCGCGTGCGCTCGGACTGAGCTTCACGCAGGTACTGCGCCTGATCGTCCTCCCGCAGGCCTTCCGCTCGGTCGTCAACCCGCTGGCCAATGTGCTGATCGCGCTGACGAAGAACACCACGGTCGCCGCCGCGATCGGCGTGGCCGAAGCCGCGTACCTGATGAAGGGCATGATCGAGGCCGAGGCGCAGCTGATCCTGATCGCTGCCGTCTTCGCGTTCGGCTTCATCGTTCTGACCCTCCCGACCGGCCTGATCCTCGGCTGGGTGAGCAAGAAGGTGGCGGTGAAGCGATGACTTCCGTCCTCTACGACGCCCAGGGGCCGCGCGCAAAGCAGCGCAACATCCTGTACACGGTCCTGTTCCTGATCGTCGCCGCTGCCGCCGTGTGGTGGGTGTACGACAGCCTGGCCTCCAAGCACCAGCTCGACTGGATCAAGTGGAAGCCGTTCTTCACCAGCTCCCTGCCCTGGGAGACGTACATCTGGCCAGGCCTCCAGAACACGCTCAAGGCGGCGTTCTTCGCCCTCATCATCGCCTTGCCGCTCGGCGCCCTGTTCGGGATCGGCAGGCTCTCGGACCACCGGTGGGTGCGGATGCCGGCCGGCGTCGTCGTGGAATTCTTCCGCGCCATCCCGGTGCTGATCCTGATGATCACCGCGAACGCGGCGTACTCCGAGTACACGACCATCAGCAGCGAATCCCGCCCCCTGTACGCCGTGGTCACGGGTCTCGTGCTCTACAACGCCTCGGTGCTCGCCGAGATCGTACGGGCCGGAATCCAGTCCCTCCCCAGCGGACAGACGGACGCGGCCAAGGCGATCGGTATGCGCAAGGGCCAGACCATGCTGTACGTGCTGCTGCCGCAGTCCGTGACGGCCATGCTGCCCGCGATCGTCAGCCAGCTCGTCGTCATCGTGAAGGACACCGCCCTCGGTGGCGCGGTGCTGACCTTCCCCGAGCTGCTGGCGTCGGTCCGTCCCATGAGTGCGAACTACGGCGCGAACACCATCGCGTGCTTCACTATCGTCGCTCTGATCTACATCGTGGTGAACTTCGCGCTCACCTCGTTCGCGAGCTGGCTGGAGGGCCGGCTGCGGAGCAGGAAGAAGAGCACGGGCGCCGTGGTCGGTACCGGACGCGCCGGCGGTCTGGAGACCATCGGTGCGCCGACGCTCATCGTCGATGACGGACACGCCGCCTGACGGT